>JAENWC010000429.1 GCA_016650235.1 Terriglobia bacterium | reverse complement strand
CCGTGCGTAACGCGCGCCGAAGCCTGCGGATGGAACGAAGCCACCCCGGCGCCCCCCAACAACACCAGCAGCATCAGCCATCCATACCCGGGCGCAAGGCCCAACAGGGAGATGAAAACACCCGCCACCGCGGGCGCCAGCACCGTGAACATCCGCGTGTGGAAGCGGTCAGCCAGATAGCCGTAGACCGGCTGGCACAGGGAACTGGAAAAGATGAGCACTCCTCCGAGAATGCCGGCTTGCGTCAGCGACAACCCGAACTTGGTGACGAGTCTTGGCTGCAAAGCGCCGAGCGCCCCGGCATACATGTCGATGGAGAAGTGCCCGATGCTGAGCAACACCAGCGCGAGCACACCAGTCCTTGCCGCGGCCGGAAGCGGCCGTTTGTACTCTAGCGCTGCCGGCGTGGAGGACATCCCTGCCGCTCAGTCTTCCTTGGTCTTCAGCAGATGGTTGTTTTCCACTAGAAACTTTTTCAAATCATCGGCACGGGAAAATAGTTTTTCCCACTGCTCCTTGTAGAGCGTCACCGGGAAGCGCCCCATCCCATACACCGAGACTGCGCCCTTCGCGCTGACCTTGAAAGTCAGCGTTCCTTTAGCCGGGGCCTTCTTCAGGGCAGCGTTTTCCGCTTTCAATCGTTCCAGTTCATCAATGAGAGCTTGATCAGACATAATGATCCAACCATTGTCTCGCGATGGGGGGCGTAGCGCAAACTAACGAACCGCAACGGCCGGCGATCCGGGCTCGTATCCAGGCGCAAGTCTAACGCCGCGCGAAGATACTCTTGGCGATCATTGCGTGCACGCCGCGTTTGCCGTCGACCAGTTGGGTGATGCTGAAATCGGCCGCATCGCTAGCCAGAAGGTAGGCGTCCTGCCGGCTGAGATTAAATCGGACGGCGAGAAAATCGATCAATTCCCGAAGGGCGATCTTGATGGCGAGGTCGAGGTCCTCGTCGAAGCCCATGGTCATGTAGTGTGTAGGGGTTTCGGCGCAGGGCCACCGCACGGGCCGGTCCTTGCGCACGGTGAATCGGAAAACGCCGGTGAGAACGGTTTCGAGCGCTGTGAGACTCACCTCGCCGTTGCCCTGACCGGCGTGTGCGTCGCCTGCTGAGAACAGGGCTCCGCGGGTGTGGACTGGAATGTAGAGCGTGGCGCCGGCGACGAGTTCCTTGTTGTCGAGATTTCCGGCGTGAACCCATGGTGGAGCGCTGTCGATCCGTCCCAGCGCGCCTGGCGGAGCGACACCCATGCTGCCGAAAAAGGGCCGTAACGGGATATCGACGCCGGGAGCGAAATGGGCCACCATGCGATCCTTGTCCAGCGGAATAGCCTTGCGGTACTGGTAGGGGAAATCCTCGGGCAGGACTCCGAGTCCGGGTAGAAAGAGGTTTATGGCGTACGGCAGCGCAAGGGTCACGGATTGAATCTGCACTTCCAGCGTATCGCCGGGCTCTGCGCCCTCGACATAGACGGGACCAGTGAGAACGTGGGGGCCGGGCCCGCGTTCCTTGACCTGTGCATGAATGGCACGATGGCTGGCCTCGATTTGGGTGCGGGGAACACCGGCACTTTCCAAGGCCTCGGGGGAGTCGATCATAGCCGAGCGCATCTCGACCGTATCGCCAGAGCGGATTCGCAAGACCGGCGCCAAGGCTGCGTCGTAGTAACCCCAGTGCACGGTCTTGGGCGTGGATGGAAGGATGTGGTGTTCCGCCCAGGCGGTGGCGGCGAGGCCAAGAAGCACGATAGCGCGGGTGTACATGGTGATCCAGTATACTGTCTGGCAAACGAAACCTATGCGACCTACCTTTCTCTTGTTTCTACTGACGGCTTCAGCCTTCCCGCAGCACACCGATCTGGACCGCGGCGGCCAACTCTTCGTCAAGAACTGCTCTGCCTGCCATGGCGACACAGCCAAGGGCGGCCGAGGCCCGGACCTCACCGGCGGCGAATGGAAACACGGTGGGTCCGACGACGACCTCTTGCGGAACTTCACCAAGGGCATTCCCGGGACGCAGATGCCGGCGATCCCTATGCCCGAGGCCGATGCCAGATTGATCGTCGGTTTCCTACGATGGACCGGTGGCGAATCGGCCAAGGATTCCCTGTCGGGAGATGTGGCGCTGGGCCGGCAACTCTTCTTTGAAGCGGCTCAATGCAGCCAGTGCCATATGTTCGGCGGCCGCGGCGGCATCCTCGGAAGGGACCTCACCGATGCGCGGGCGCGCCACCGCGCCAAGGACGTGGCCGCGGCCATGCAAGCGCCGCTGCAACGGATCGAGGCGCGCGGCAAGTCCGGCACGCTGTTGCGCGGTGTCAAAAAGAACGAAGACACATTCACGCTCCACTTAATGGATGACCAGCGCAAGTGGCACTTTCTGGCGAAGCGCGATTACACAATCCGGGAGGTCGATTCACCCCATCCAACATTGACCTTGAAACAGCGCGACGACCTCCTGGCGTTTCTCATCAAGGCGCCGCCGCTCTACGATCCCCCGGCCGAATGGACCCCAGCGGCCGACTTCAACGTCACCTTCAACCGCCTCAAGAACGCTGCCGCCGAGCCCCACAACTGGCTCACCTACTGGGGCGATCTGCGCGGGACGCACGCATCAGGTCTGCGCCAGATCACGCCGGTCAACGCCGCTACACTGAAGAGCCAGTGGACCTACCAGTTGGGCGGCGCAACCGTGGAGACCACGCCGATCGTGATCGACGGCATGATGTTTGTCACCGGCCCGCTAAACGACGCCACCGCGCTGGATGCGCAAACCGGGCGTCCCATCTGGCAATACAAGCGGCGCCTGCCCGCCGTCGCCGGCCACTGCACCGTGATGACCAACCGGGGCTTTGCAGCGCTGGGCGACCGGCTCTACATGGTCACCCTGGATACGCATCTGGTAGCGCTCGATGCCAAGTCGGGCAACGTCATCTGGGACGTTGCGGTGGATGATTACACGAAGGGGTTTTCCATCACCCATGCGCCGCTGGCCATCGACGGTAAGATCATCGTCGGAGTAACGTCGGGCGAATGCGCGCTTACCGGATTCGTGGACGCCTTCGATGCCAAGACGGGTAAGAAGCTGTGGCGCACTTACTCCACCCCGCAGCCCGGCGACCCGAACCGTAAAACATGGGAGCCGGAAAAATCCGCTGACTACGGAGGCTCGCCCACCTGGACAACGGGCACTTACGACATCGATACGGATACGCTTTTCTGGGCCACGGGCAATCCAGGCCCGGACTATGAAGGCACGGTGCGTCTGGGCGACAACCTGTACTCCTGCTCCGTGCTCGCCCTCGATCCGAAAACCGGCCGCATGAAGTGGTGGTTCCAGTTCACTCCGCACGACGTGCATGATTGGGACGGCAACCAGACTCCGGTGCTTGTGGACGGAGTGGTGCGCGGCAAAAAACGCAAACTGTTACTCACCGCGCAGCGCAACGCGTTCTATTATGTCCTGGACCGCACAACGGGCGAGTTCCTCGCGGGGCAGGCCTTCGCGAAGCAGACTTGGGCCAAGGGACTGGACGACAAAGGCCGCGCTATCGTACTTCCGAACACTACTCCCACGGCCGGCGGTAACTACGTTTGCCCGGATGCGGCCGGATCGGCCAATTGGGGTTCGCCTTCCTACGACGCGGCAACCAATTTCTTTCTTGTCTCGGTCCGCGAGGCCTGCGCCACTTACACGAGCGTTATCAAGGACCCTGTTCCTGGACAAGGCTACACTGGCGGCGGCCAGGAGATCGATGCCAAAGTTGGCACGCCGGGCGCGGTACGTGCCCTCGATGCACTTACCGGCGCGCTCAAGTGGAACTTCCCTCTGCACATAGGTTCCTCGGCCACGGGTGTGCTGGCTACCGCGGGCGGCGTGGTCTTTGCCTCTTCCAATGACGGCAACATGATCGCGCTCAACTCCCGCACAGGAAAGTATCTGTGGCACTATTACACGGGCGCGAAGATCATTGCCTCGCCAATGGCATACGCTGTGCAGGGCAAACAGTACGTCGCCATCGCGTCGCAATCGGCTATCTTTGTATTCGCCTTGCCATAGCAACCCGCGGCAAGAAGACAGACCGGAGGGAACAGTGTTGGGGCAAGCAATCGCTGGGCTGGGCCGGGTTTCTTCAGCCTGCGATCTGGGCGATCTGTGGTATGCTCGCTTCGAGCGCAGACCGTATTCAGCAAATCCAGGTTGAAACAAAATGAAGATCCCAGATTTCTCTCTTCTCTCCCGCAATTACCTCGACTACTGGAACTTCCCCCATCCCGACGGCGTCAGGAAACTCATCGGCGGTGAGGCGAACGATTCCGACATCACCAACACTTGCACCATCCGATTGTGCCACGCAATGAACGCAAGTGGCTTCCCGATTCCAAGGATCTGGAGCCGGGACCCGGAAACCCAGAAACCCATCACCAATCGGCGAGGCAAGAACGGGAAGTTTTATATCATCCGCGTGGCAAACATGCGGACATGGATGCTGCACCAGTTCGGGAAACCCGACATTGATTTCAAGAAGAAGCCCGGCGATCCGTTTGACCGCTCCGTCATCGAAGGACCTGAATATGAGGGCGTGATCGCTTTCGAGATCGGATTCCGTGACGCCACCGGCCACTTCGACCTCTGGTACAAGAACAAGTTCAGCCATGAGCAATCGGCTGGTAAGGATTACTTTGCACTCGCCAGTCACATCTCCTTGTGGACCACCGGTTTGCGCACGACTCTACCTCACGCCTAAGCGGCGTTTGTAGGACAGGCCTCCGGTCTGTCCAACATTCGGCTATCTGACGGCTGGAAAATGTGTTGCAGGCCACGCGGATCGGCCTGTGGGGCTGCCCCACAAAGGGAATTGTTTTCAGAGCAACGCCGATGAATGCCGATGTGTGACTACACTAATTTAGCTGAACAGTTCCATCACTGGCTTGCCGTGATCGGTGATGGGAACGGGCCGGTCGCCCGCATAGAGGTTCTTGGATGGATCGATGCCCAGGGCGCAATGCATGGTGGCGTGGAAGTCGGGCACCGTGATGGGGCGTTCCACCACTTCCCTGCCAATCTCATCGGTGACGCCGATGGCGCGGGCCGTGCGCAGGCCGCCGCCGGCCAGTAGCATTGTGAACGCTTCCGATTGATGGCCGCGTCCGCCGCCGCTGTCAAACTCCGGCGGGCGGCCGAACTCGGTGGCGATCACCACCAGCGTCTTATGGAGCAGCCTGGTCTTTTCCAGATCGAGCAGCAGCGTCGCAAATGCGCGGTCCAGATCCTGAATGAGAAGGTGCTGTTTCACCTGCCCTTCGTTGTGTGTGTCCCATCCGCTCCCGTTGAGAAAGTTGAGATTGAAGGAAACCTCGACGAAGCGAACGCCGGACTGCACCAGCCTGCGCGCCAACAGGCACCGCTGGCCGAACTCGCCGCCATAGGCTTCCCGCAGGGAAGCGGCTTCCTTGTTGAGGTCGAATACGTTGAGGAATTTTGGGCCGGCCAGACGGAATGCCTGCCGGTTTACATCGGACTGCGCCTGCGCTTCCTTGTCGCCCGCGTGCCGCGCCAGGAACCCTTCGCGCATGGAACCGAGCAGCGTTTCGCGGCGGTCCTGCCGGCCGGCATCGACATCGGGAGGCCGCACGAGACCGTTGGGGCCGATGTCGACCTGCGTCAGATAAACGTAGCCGTGCTTGGCGCCGAGAAAACCCGGATCTCTGGTAATGTTCGGATAGCCCATAACGATGTAGGCGGGAACGTCGTCGGACTTAGCTCCCAATTCATGCGACACGATGGAACCGGCCGATGGGTATTGTATGGTGCCGCTGGGGAGCCGGCCGGTATGAACCAGGTTGGCGGCCGCGGCATGCTCGCCCTTGATGCTGTGCGTAATGGAGCGCAACAGCGCGCAGCGGTCCAGCAGCGGGGCGGTCTGCTTGAGGTGTTCGCACACCTGCACGTTGGGGATGGCGGTGCCGATGGAGCCGTAATAGGAGCCAGGCTTTTTCAAGCCGTCCCCGCGCACTTTGGGATCGAACGTGTCGAGGTGCGCGGCCCCGCCGCCGAGCCATAGGAAGATGCATGCGTCGGCCGCCGCCTTGGGATACTGTGTGGTACTGCCCGCGGCCGAAGCCGTGCGAAACAGCGAAGCCGATAACGCCGCCGCGCCGCTCTGGATTATTTCTCTTCTCGTCAGACTCATGGATTCCTCGCAGTCTAGGGCATCATGACGAATTCTGGTGTGTTGATCATCGCCCACAAAGCGTCTTCGTAGCGCTCGCGGAATTCGGGCTTCAGGCGGTGTGTGGGTTCGTCTCCGAACCGGAGCTTCTTTTCCTCTTCGAGCCGGATCAGCGTGGCCTCGGCGCTCAAGTGGTTGGACCAGGAAACCCGGCCATCCGATTCCCGGCGCGTATCCGCTTTCTTCACGCCAGCCACTTTCCGCGCGGCGTAGTAAGGTTCCAGAAGGTTCGTGAAGACGCGGCGTTCCTCGACGGTAGCGGCGCGGGAGAGGATGCGGAGGAAGGTTTCCTCAATCAGTTTCTCCAGCGGCAGATCCCCCAACGCCAGTTCGGTAAAGGCGTTGTCATCGGAGAGGCGCGCGATCCGGGTTCCCAGCACACCGTTGGCCAGGATCAGGGTTTGCATGGCCGAGGCTGCGTCATCGCGATCGGTGGCCGGATTCTGACGGGATTGCCGCCAGCCGAATGTGGTCATGACGTCGGCGATGGATTGCGCGAT
>JAENWC010000428.1 GCA_016650235.1 Terriglobia bacterium | reverse complement strand
GGAGAGCCGGATGCCGGGAAATCCGCTTGTCCGGTTCGACGAGGGGAGAGTGGGTCGCACCTTCGGTGTCGCCCTCTCTCCTACTCTACCGAGAACCAGGGCGTATTGGGGAGATGGGGTTGCGGAAGGCTCTCACGCAAAGCAACGGGCCAGACGCAAAGGCGGACGCCAACAAGGTCACTCGTACTTCTGCCTCAGCATTCGGTACGGAGAATTCTTGCCGGCCTGTTTGGTTCCGGCTGCGCCGGGTTAGTTAGTTTAGTCAGTGAAGGCTTCTTCCGCTCATTAGGCGCGTAGAAATTTCCCCCTTCCCCCACACCGTTTGCCGCCCCACCCCCACCCACTGGGCCGCCTTCAAATAAGGCACAAACTCACTCAACTCACCCTCATATTCGGCCTCCCCGACAAATCCTCCAATCGGATGCACCTGGCCGGTCCGGCTGCTCCGCCGCTGCACATCCATGCGCCTCATCTCGCACCGCGTCATCCGCACCCGCCCCGCACGCTCTCCAAACCCCCGGAAGTCCATCACTAGCGGCCCATCGTCGTAGCACTCCTTCAACGTGCTCAACCGGTCCCGTATCCTCGCGGCCAGCACTCCAAACTCGGGCCGTTCGGCCAACTGTTGCCCGCCCTTCAATTCCGTCGGAGTCACAAACCGCACCAGCACACGCTCCACGCGCTCGGCTACAGCCGTAAGATTCAATTGCATGGGCGATGGCGCATCACTGAGTAAGAACGAGTCGCCATCATAGATGCGCGCAATACTCTTCCCAAACTCGTCTAACTGCTCCACGCTCGATAAGTCGGCCAGCCCCCGGCCCGGCCCCAATCCCTCATGCGCCAACTGTCCGAACGCCAGCGTCAAATAGGCAATCGCAGGACTGCCCATATCAAACAGGTTCAGATCAAAAGAGAATGATCCGCCCGCCGGCACAGTCTTGCCGTCCAGATGCGTCGCGCGAAACACAAACGGACGCGGCCAGTCCGCCAGCCCGCTCGGTCCGCCAGCCAGCGCCGATGGCTCGAACATCCGCGCATAAGGGCAACTCCCCCGCATCGGGCATTCGCGGGCGCCCGGGCATCCCGGCACGCAAGCGATCTTGCGGAAAATGGTACCAAACGCCCCGCGCAACAGATTGCCGGACTTTCCCTCCGGAAAATGGACGGCCTCCCGCGCCACAAAAGAAAATCGCAGCGGATAGAGCCGGAAATACACCACCTCATTCTATCCGTCAGTGACAGTCAGCGGCTTCAGCCCCGCTCCTGTCAACGCAGCCCCGCTCCTAGCCGCACGCCTCGCACCGTAGTATCATGCTCGTTTGCGATTCCTCTATCTCCCAGTCCTGATCGCGGCTACTCTGCTCGGCCAGACAAAGAACCCGTTTGCCGGCAAACCGGAAGCGATCGAGAATGGCCGCAAACTCTTCGCTGAAGTCTGTGGCGCATGCCACGGCCCCAACGGCGAAGGTGGCCGCGGTCCCAGTCTTACCACGGGCCGCGAAGTCCGCCGTGCTACCGATGCCCAGCTCTTTCAGTCCATCCGAAACGGCATCCGTGGTACGGAAATGCCTCCCTATCCGCAGGCTCCTGAAAAAATATGGCTGCTGGTCACCTTCGTCCGCAGCCTCAGCGCCCCGGCCGTGGAGGCCCGCCTCTCCGGCGACCACGAGGCCGGCAGACGCATCTTCGAAACCAACTGCGCCTCCTGCCACAGCATTGCCGGTCAGGGCGGCTCGCTTGGTCCCGACCTCACCGAAGCCGGTGCCCGCTTAAGCCTTGCTCTTCTCAAGGAAGCCATTGTAGCGCCCAACCTCCGCCTCGCCGACGGGTATGTGCCAGTGCAGGCCGTTCTTCAGGACGGTCAGACTCTCACGGGCGTCGCCAGAAATTACAACAACTACTCGCTGCAGTTGCTTGAAGCAACCGGTAAACTCCACTTGCTCGATACTCGGCAACTGGCCCGCGTGGAATTTCCTGGAAAATCTCCCATGCCCGCCGATTTTGCCAAGCGGTTCACTAAAGTTCAAATGCAAGACCTGATCGCCTTCCTCAGCCATCAGGCTACAAGAAAAATCCAATGACAAAAACCACGCTGGTTGCTCTGCTGGTGCTCGCCTCTCTCCGTGCTCAGGTCCGCTACGAAGATATCCTCAAGAGCCCGCGCGAGAATTGGCTCACCTACGCCGGCGATTATGCCTCGCAACGCCACAGCCCGCTCAAACAAATCAACACCGCCAATATCGCCTCTTTGGTCCCAAAATGGGTTTATCACTTTGATGGCGCGCGCCACCTCGAAGTCTCCCCCATCGTCCATGACGGCATCATGTACATTACCGATTCCAACGAGGTCCGCGCCGTGGATGCCGCGCGCGGCCGCCTCATCTGGCGTTATCGCGTCGAAGGCGTCAAGAACGCCCGCGTCAACCGCGGCGTGGCCATTCTCGGCGACCGCGTCTATCTGCTCACAAGCGATGTCCACATTGTCGCCCTGCACCGCGTCACCGGCGCTCTGCTCTGGCAAAGAGCTTTCGCGTCGGCCGACAAAGGCTATTCCACCTCCCTCGCTCCATTGGCTCTGAAGAACCAGGTGATGGTCGGCGTCGCCGGAGGCGGCTCCGGACAACGCGGCTTTGTTGCCGCCTTGTCGGCCTCCACCGGTGAAGAACTCTGGCGCTTCTGGACCGTCCCCGGTCCCGGCGAGCCCGGTTCGGAAACCTGGGGTGGATTCAATCACGAATTTGGGGGCGCTCCCACTTGGACTACCGGTTCCTTCGACCCCGAACTCAACCTCATCTACTGGCCCACCGGCAATCCCTGGCCTGATTTCTACGGCGGCCGCCGTAAGGGCGACAACCTGTATTCCGATAGCGTCCTCGCCCTCGATGCCGGTACCGGCAAGCTGAAGTGGCACTTCCAATTCACCCCGCACGACGTATGGGACTGGGACGCCAATGAAACGCTCGTCCTGGCCGACGCCAACTGGAAAGGCGCTCCCCGCAAACTTATGCTGCAAGCCAATCGAAATGGCTTCTACTACGTGCTCGATCGCGTCACCGGCGAGTTCCTCCACGCCCGGCAATTCGTCGATCGCCTCGATTGGGCCAAGGGCATCGATGCCAAAGGCCGGCCCGTTCTCGTGCCCGGCAAAGAACCAACCCCCGCTGGCGTCAAGACCTGTCCATCGGTGCGCGGAGCCAGTAATTGGATGTCTCCCAGCTACAATCCGGAAACGGGCCTCTTCTACCTCGTCACACTCGAGCAATGCGACATCTATTCGGGCTCTGCCAAGGAACCTGTTCCCTCCAGCGGTTTCCGTGGCACCGCCGGCGAGCAGATTCCCGCCGAGCCCGGCCGCATGTACATGCGCGCCCTCGATGCCCTCACCGGCGAACGCAAGTGGGAAGCTCCAATGCCCGGCCCCGCCACCATGTGGGCCGGCACCGTTTCCACTGCCGGCGGCATTGTCTTCGCAGGTGATGATGACGGCAGCCTGGTCGCCTACGAGGCGCGCTCCGGCAAAGACCTCTGGCACTTCCCGATGGGCAACACCCTCTTCGCCTCCCCCGTCACCTACATGGTGGATGGGATACAGTTCGTCGCCATCGCAACGGCCACCGACATCTTCGCATTCGGCCTCCTCACCCACCCCTGAACTTTGACATTCCTGAGGACCGGCCCGTACGCGTCTACTGCTTCGTGTTCAGCGGTTGCCGCGCGGCGTCAAAAAATTCCTTCTGCAGCCGCGGCCCGGTTTGGTCCGCCTTGACCGCCCGTATGACGTTGACGATGCTGTCAACCCGCATTTGCGTGGCCGCCTGTCCGCGCGCCACAGTTGCCCGTGAGGAATTACCAGCATAATGATTCGGGAATCGCGAGTACCACCCGATTCCCGTCACCAGCCCCGCCGGCAGATCCAGCCGCCGCAGATCGGCGCCGGATTGAGAGTCGGAACGCGCCAGCCGCACCAGATCCGGACGCGAAGCCATGACGTTGGCAATCTCGCCTTCTCCGGCGTGCCCGTCCACGTTCGGTCCGGATGCAGCCGCCGCGGCCGGTACTGCCGCGTTTGGCGGCGCCCCCAGCGAGACATAGGCGTAAACAATATAGTCTTTCGGGGAATCCAATTGCGTCTGAGCAAAATACTGCAGCAGCATCGTGTTGCCTCCATGCCCGTTGACGACGATGATCTTGGAGCAGCCGTTCCTGGCCATCTCCCCAGTTGTCTCCTGCAACAACTCCAATTGCAGCCGGGTGCTGTAGGCGATTGTTCCAGGCTGATGCCGCGCCTCGTAGATCTGGCCGAAGTAGTACTCGGGAAAA
Source organism: Terriglobia bacterium (assembly GCA_016650235.1). Lineage (GTDB taxonomy): Bacteria > Acidobacteriota > Terriglobia > Bryobacterales > Bryobacteraceae > VFZE01. The sequence goes on along the minus strand of JAENWC010000428.1, from coordinate 8,922 downwards.
ATCACTGCATATTCTTTCTTGGCAGCCTCCACACTCGAGTGCCTCACGTTGATCAGGTCGGTGCCAAGCGGTCCTGCCGGACCATGTTTTTCAATAATGCCGAACGGAAGCAGGCATACCCCGCCCGACTGACGTATGGCTTGCACAAAGTCGGGCGCCGTAAGTTCTTCCCATTGAACGGGAAGTGGTTGCGCAAGGCCTCCCTTGGCGAAGACAACAATCAGGGAAAAAATTTGAAGTTTGCTCATAGTCATTACGGGGGAACCTCTCCCGGATACCATATCACCCTTGCGATGCAGTCGAATCGCTACGATTGCTGGGGCACGAAAATCTCGCGAGCGGTGGCCTGCTTCAATGCTTTACCGTCCTGGCTTGTGGCCAGATCCCCGGCGAGATTCTTTGAAGCGGTCGCTTCTTGGAGATGCTGGAGACCTTGCAAAGGCTCGGAGTGATCCGGCGAGGTGCGGGCCGGCCGATCGCGGAGCGCGGCAACCTCGGCAAGTTTCGCGGCAAATTTCTTTCTATCTAACGGTTTCGAAAGGTAGTCATCCATGCCCGCTTCCAGGCACCGTTCGCGGTCCCCTTTGAGCGCATGCGCTGTGAGCGCAATGATGGGAATGCGCGAGCCGGTGCCCCTTTCGAGCCGGCGAATCCTGCGAGTCGCCTCGAAACCACCCATTTCTGGCATCTGGCAATCCATCAGAATCATGTCGAAGCAAACTCCTTCAGCCGCCGCTGCTCCGAACGCTTTGAGCGATAGCCGGCCATTGCCCACGACGACGGCATGATGGCCGAGTTTCTCAAGCAGCCGGAGCACGAGACGCTGGTTCACCGCGTTGTCTTCCGCCACCAGCACCCGGAGCGGACGGGTGCGTTCCGGTTCCGGCTTCGCCTCTGGCTGGGAGTTCGTCGAGCGGTGCTCGCCGTTCAGCGCCCGCAGAGCGGCATCCTGTAACTCGCCCGGACTGACGGGCTTGATCAGGGAGTGGTACACTCCGCATTCCCGTGCTCGTTCGGTGAACCCGGCCAGATCCACCGAAGTAAGCATCAGAATGGGTATCGCCGTCAAGCAGCTTTCCTCGCGCATGGCACGGACCAATGCCAGGCCGTCCATCCCCGGCATTTGAAAGTCGGTGAAGACCATCTGAAAAGGAGTCCCCGCCTGCGTCGCCTCCACCGCCAGCCGCAGCGCCTGTTCTGCCTCGCCCACATCGGTTGCCTCCATTCCCAAGCGGCGCGCGTAGCCGGCCAGCACACGCCGGTTGACGGGATGATCGTCCACGATGAGCACGCGCAATCCGCGTAACTGCTCCGCGTCCGTCCGGACTTCGGGTAGCTGCTGAACCAGGGGCAACCGCAAGTCAAAGTGGAACGTGCTGCCGCTGCCCGGTTCGCTCTCCAAGGCGATTGATCCGCCCATGAGACTCACCAACCTACGGGCGATGGAAAGCCCCAGTCCGGTCCCCCCGAATTTCCGGGTCGTCGAACCGTCGGCTTGGCTGAAGGAGTCGAAGATGGTTGCCTGGTGTTTCTTGGCTATGCCAATCCCGGTGTCCGCTACCGAAAAGTGAAGGGTGGCGCAGCCGTCCTCGATTCTTCTCAACTGGACAGCCAGCACGATGGTGCCAGCCTCGGTGAACTTGATGGCATTGTTGATCAGGTTCGTGAGTACCTGTTGCAGGCGCGCCGGGTCCACCGATACCGCCGGCGGAAGTGCCGGATCCAAGTCATAGACCAGTTCCAGGCCCTTCTTATGCGCCGTCAGCGCGAAAGTCTTGACCAGCCGGCCCAGCACCACAGGCACCTCACACGGGATCGACTCCAGCACCAACTTGCCTGCGTCGATTTTCGAGAAATCCAGAATGTCGTTAATCACCGCCAAAAGGTTTTCCGCGGATGTGTTCGCCGTCTCCAGATAGTCGCGCGCCTCCGCGGGTAGTTCAGTATCCAGAGCCAGGGACGTCATACCCATCACGCCGTTCAGTGGTGTCCGGATCTCGTGGCTCATGTTGGCGAGAAACTCGCTCTTGAGACGCGCCGATTCTTCCGCCTTCTCCCGGGCGATTTCCAGATCGTGCGTGCGCCTCCGCACCTTGTCTTCCAGGTGCTCCCGGTGGTCGTTCAACTGACGGTCCCTATCCCGGATGGCCACCAGCATGCCATTGAAACACTCCGTCAGTTCTCCCACTTCATCGTTGCTGGATTTGGAGAGGCAGACTTCGTAGTCGGCCTGGGTGCTTAACCGCCGCGCCGCCTCCGTCAGGGACAACACCGGCTGAATCACGATCGCCGCCAGGCGCCGCGACATCACAACTCCGATAACCAGCGATAGCGCCAGCACCAGCAGGCCGATGGAGACGTAGCGCCAGAGCCGCTCGCGGAATTGATCGAGGCTGGCTCGCAACACGATCCGGCCCAGCCGCTCTCCGTTCAGACGGATGTCTTCCACCAGCAACACCGACCGGGCTTCGAATGTCGCGCCCAAGGCCAATTCGAGTGGGCGCTCCACCTGGCCTGAGTCCGGGCCGGGCATGTAAGTTGCAATGGGAGTCCCTCCCTGGAGGTAGATCGCCGCCCCCACCACGCGCGGATCGCGTTTGAGCGATTCCAGATTCTCTTGGGCCGTGCGCTTGTCGCCGAAACTGAGCGCCGCCGTGGAGTTGTTTCCGATGGTCTCCGCCACCGCCAGAAGTTCCTGTGCCAAATCGGATTTGGCTTGCCTGTATTCCAGCATGACGAAGGTTACCGCCAGCACAGTCAGCGTGGCCGCATTGGTAAGCACGACCAGCCCGACGATCTTGCTATCGAGCCGCAGGTTGTTCAAGCGCTTCACGGCTTGCCTCGCGCTTTGGGTACAATGCGCGCCAGTCGCAGCAATTGCGAGCGCATGTCCAGGCCGGCCCGGCGCACCGTGTTCAGGTTGATCTCAATCGACACCCGGCCTTCGTCGATCTTCAGGTTCACCATGCCGCCCAGTTCCGCGAAGCCGTCCATCTCTCCCACCAGCAGCACCGGCGGATAGCTCCAGTGCGCCAGCAGTTCTTGCAATTGCTTGCGCTTGCCGACACTCAGGAAAACCACATTGCAGCCGGCTAACTGCTCCAGGCCACTCACCTTGCCGACGGTCAGCGACCGCTCCTGGATGCTTTTCCCCTGCAACGCTTCTCCGAGCATGTCCACTAGTTTGTCGTTGCCCAGAACGCAAAACCGGAGCGGTTCCCGGCTCTTGTTCTCCGTCCAAGTCACGTACTGCGCCAACTGATAGAGAAACGCGGCGCGGACTTGTTCGTCGGTGGCCGAATAAACGGGTTTCTGGGCCGGCAGTTCCGATATCAACACCGCGCAGGTGGCCAGCGCGAAGCACCGCCATCCTGTCCTGAGTCGTTTCTTCTTACGGAGATCTGAGGGCATGGCTCGCCTCCGGTGGCTATTGCTCCCACCGCAGGCCCACCGAGATGCTCCGGCCGACGCTCCCGGCGGGGAAAAAAAGGTTCCCAACGAACTCAGCCTGGCTGCGGTGGAGCAGGTTTTGCCCGTTCACGTAGATCCCGGAGCGCTCGCCGAGCTTCCGCTCCAGCCGGATATCAGCCCGCGTCCGGCCCGGCATCGAATCCTCGCCGTTGTGCTTCAGCGCTCCCGTGCGGTAGACCTCGGCATCCACCATCCAGCGGCGGCCCAGGTCCCAGGAGGAGCGGAATTGTGCCATGTGCGCCGGATAATACTGGGTCACGGGCAAGATGGTTTCCGGGTTAAAGCTAGGCCGCAACCGGCTGGTTTGCAGCGCCGTGCTGTAGGATCCCAATAACCGCCAGCTCCCTGTGACGTCGTAATGAACCGAGATCTCCCCGCCGCCGGTGACGGCATCGCTGCCGTTGATCTGCGTCGCCGGAATGCTGGTGGCGCCTTGCCGCAGGGCCGCCCCGAAATTTTGCGGGGTTAAAGCAAACGGCGTTTGATAGGCGTGCAGTCCTTGGAATGAGTTTCGGAATGCGCTGAGTTCGAGCGCGGCTCTCTTCCATAGCTGCCATCGGAATCCGGCTTCGATCGCCCGCAATCGTTCCGGCTGCGCCTGCTCACTGCCGCTAATCAGCAACGCGACCGGCAGCAGCGCCCCCTCGGCCTCCCCCAGCGGGTAACGTAACGCATAGTCCGCGTGCGAAGGTACCCGGACCGCGCCGGATACCGCCGCCCAATAGGCCTGCCGCCGCGTGGGCGTCCACATCAATCGGGCGCTGGGCTGAAACGCCGGACGCGCCAGCGTGTATCGCTCCACCTTTCCCCCCAACGTCAGCACCAGACGATCCGGCGAAATCTGCCATTCGTCTTGCACGAAGATATTCGATATGGAGTAGGTCCGCTCCGCCGGTTGAAACGACAGATTCCGGTTCCCTGCCGTTGACACATGGCTGGCCCGGAAACCTCCCCCCACCAGCAGATTGTGCCCACGCGGAAGGCTGATCGAGTGCTGTAAATCGATGTCGAAGGTCCGTACTCCCAACGGGATGATGCCCGTGTCCATGTTCTGGAGATCTTCGAAAACTTGCAGCTTGCTTTGATCGCCTCGGCGGTTCGTATGCGTCCACTGCGCCATTAGGAATCCCGCCCATCCCCCAGCCCTGGCTTTCGCAATCTCAATCGACATCGGCCGCGGATACCGGACCACGTTCACATCGGCTTGCAGTGCCGCCACTTCGGTTTGCACGGTCACTTCGTCCGACTCCTCGCGGAACCAATCAAAGCGCGCTCCCGCGCGGCCCGTATTCCATGCGCCCAGCCTCGCGGCTCCGGCCGTCGTGGCTTGCCCGTTCCTCTCCTGGTGGAGCCATGTCCGCCAGGCCAGCCTTTCTCCCCGCTTGGCCCCGTACCGGACGCTGGCGCGCGCCGGATCCATCGATCCCCCGGAAGCCGCGACCAAGGCCCCCTGAGTCGCCGAAGCCTTCCTCGTGATCACATTGATTACCCCGCTGACGGCATTGGCGCCCCAAACGGCGCCAGCCGGGCCCCGAATCACTTCGATACGCTCCACGTCCTCCAACATGATCATCTGGTGGCTCCAGATCACCCCGGACATGATCGGGTTGTAGATGGTTCGCCCGTCAATCATCACCAGCAGTTGGTTGCTGGTGAAGTTGTTGAACCCGCGCATACCCACCGCCCACACCGATCCGTTCAGGCGCGCCACGTGAATGCCCGGGGCCATTCGCAGCGCCTCCGGCAGGCTCGCGGCCCCGCTGCGCCGGATGTCGGCCTGGGTGATGACATAGACCGCCGCCGGAGTGCGCGACAATTTCTGCTGGCTCTTGCGCACCGACACCACCTCCACCTTGAGGAAGTCCTCCAGGCTGAGCGAGGTGAGATCCTGCTCTTGAGCCGCCAGTCCCATGGCCATCGATAAGGCGAGAAAGGCAAGAGTCCTTGATTGCCTCATGCTTCGCATATCGGTCGAACTCGTGGCTTATTGAGGAGAACGCTCAATTCCGAGGCTCGGCGCGCCCATCTGCGCATGAAGGGACACAGCCCCATGTCCCCCATGTCATGATCCCTGTACCTCCATCCACTGGCTGTTGTACAATAATATAGAGTTCCAGGAGGTGGGTTTTCTCCAGTAGATGGCTTCCTACTTGGTCATCCTTTAGCTCCCCGGCGTGGGGCGGGTTGGCAGGCCGGCTCTTTGGGCTGGTGCTTCCCGACTGCTGCCGTCTCTGCCAGGAGACGCTGCGGGAAGTGTCGCGCGTCCCCGTTTGTCACCGCTGCCTTTCTTCTCTCGAGCCGCTCTCGGCCGAATATTCCTGCCGCGGTTGCCGCATTACTTTCCTCAACGATCGTCCCTTGGATGAAAGCGGACGTTGCGCCATGTGCCGCAATGGACTCAACGGCTTTGACGCGGCGTATACGTTTGGAGCTTACCAGGGGGATCTGCGGAAGCTGATCCATCTTTTTAAATACGGCCGCATCGAGACACTGAGCGTGCCGCTCGGGAAGTTGCTGATGCGGGCCTTACCTCTCGATCGGCACTTCGACATGGTCACCCCGATGCCGATGCATTGGCTGCGGCGGTGGGACCGTGGGTTCAATCAAGCCGAGGCGCTGGCCCATCATGTGGCGCAAAGAGCCGGCATTCCTATACTGCGGGCCGCGCGGCGCGTTCGGTCCACCCCGGCGCAAGCCGGGCTGAGTTCGGCGGCCAGGCGGCGTAACGTGGCGGGGGTATTTCAGGCCAACCAACAACTGGATTTGAACGGCCGCCGTATCCTGCTGGTGGATGATGTGCTCACTACCGGCGCTACCGCGGGGGCTTGTGCCGTTGTATTAAAACGCGCCGGAGCCGCGCATGTGACGGTACTGACGGTGGCCCGCGCGGACCGCCGTGACTGGGTAGAGCCGTTGCGGATCGGGCCTGGCGTCAGCGGCGGCCATTTTGCACTGGGAGTGTCCTGATCTATGGTTCGATTGCATCAGCCTGTTCTTGTCCTCAACGCCAGCTACGAGCCGATCAACGTCTGCGCGGCGCGCCGCGCCGTCGTGCTGGTTCTCAAAGGCGTAGCTTCCACTGAGGAACTGTCCCCCCATATGCTGCACGCGGCGCGCCAGCAGTTTCCGCTACCGAGCGTCATCCGCTTGCTGGAATACCGGCGCATCCCGCACCAAACCCGGGCCCTCTCGCGCAAGAATATCCTGATGCGAGACCGCTTCACCTGCCAGTACTGCCAGCGCACCGGCAATTCAGCCGACCTGACCCTGGATCACGTCGTGCCGCGATCCCGCAATGGGGAATCCAGTTGGGAGAACCTCGTGGCTTGCTGCCATCAGTGCAACAACCACAAGGGGAACCGGACCCCGGAAGAGGCCGGCTACAAACTGGCCCGCCTGCCCAGACCGTTCAGCCTGCACACCAGCCGGCAACTCATGAGACTACTCGCCTCCGGCGACGATCAGTGGAGAAAGTACCTGTTCTATTGAAGTAGGCCAAGCCGCTCCCGGCCTCTCACTCGCTTCACCTGCCCGGGCTAATGTGCTTCGGACTCGCCCTTTGGTTTGCTCTCTTTTACAGCGGCTTTCACCGGACTGATGATGACGTGATAGTGCTTGCCTTCCAGCCGCATGTTCCCGTCCATCTGTCCAACCCCGGTCAAATCCTCGACAAAGCGCCGCAGTAGTTTGGCGCCCAGATCCACGTGCGCGATCTCGCGGCCGCGAAACTGCACCACCGCCTTCACGCGGTTGCCTTCCTTGAGGAACCGCAGGGCATGGTTCTTCTTGAAGTCATAATCATGATCATCCGTATTCGGCCGGAATTTTACTTCCTTCACCTGGATCACGTGCTGCTTCTTGCGCGCGTCGTGCTGCTTCTTCTTGTTCTCGTATTGCCATTGGCCGTAGTCCATTGCCTTGGCAACAGGGGGTTCGGCGGTCGGCGACACGACAATCAGATCGAGACCAAGCTCCTTGGCCTTCCGAACGGCATCAATTGTGGCCATAACGGCCACTTCACCATCTGGAAAGATCGCGCGTACTTCGCGCGAACGGATGGCCTCATTGACGTTTTCTCTGATTCTGGGTCGGGGGGTGCGGGAGAAATTTCTGGGTGGGTACATTCAGTGGTATTTTCCCTGAGAATAGCAGATTCCAGACATTTTGCAAGTCCGGAATGTAGCTTTTCCCGTAGATAGGCCCTTTTGACCTCCCCCGGACAGGCTAAACGCCGTTCCTGAAATCAGAGTTTCTTCACCCGCCGCAATGTGTAGACTTCCGGATGCACGCTCGTGTTCTCCAGTCGCTTCCAGTCGTCTTTGACGCTGATCAGCTTGCCGCTTACGTGATTGGACCGCTCCGATGCCAGGAATAGCGCCAGTGCGATCTGCTTCTCGGGTCCGGTTCCCCCAGTGATCCGGACTTCCAGCGCCTCTGCCTGGTCCTTCTCCCCGGCCTTCTCACCCGCCTTCAGAATCTCATCGGTCATGTGTGTGTACGTGTCCCCGGGAGCCATGCAGTTGATCTGCACGTTGTGATCCCGCAACTCCTCCGCCAGCGTCTCGACAAAACGCGCCACCGCTGATTTCGATGCCGCATAGGCGGTAAAGTTCGGCCGCGGCCTGGCGGTTCCGCTTCCGCCTACCACCAACACTTTCCCCCGCCGGCGCTCCACCATCTCCGGCAACACCGCCGCGCAACTGTGCATGACGCCAAACAGGTTGGTCTCTACCGTTTCAGCCCAAAGCTTGGGATTGTTCTCGAGAAACGGCCCAACCGGACCTTGCACCCCGGCGTTGCACACCAGCACATGTATATCGCCGAAATGCGCATGCATGCGTTCCACCGCGGCCTTCATCTGCTCGGGATCGCGCACATCGGCGCGCAGCCTGAGCGCCGCGCCGCCGGAATGCTCAATTTCGAGTTGTGTCAATTCGAGTTCGGCCCGGCTGCGTGCCAGCAGACCCAATTTGGCTCCCTCGCCTGCAAAGCCGATGGCCAACCGCTTGCCGATTCCCCGGCCCGCTCCGGTGATCAACACGCCTTTGTCTTTGAGTTCCTGCAATCTGGATTATCGCCCCCCATTCAAAGGTAGTACAGTCCGGGCCAGGCTGTTTGAGGGTGTTTGCCCCGCACTTTCCGTTGCGAGGCTCTACCTGCTAAACTGAAGGTCCCCGCTGAGAAGGGGACCAGGAAGTCACAAATCCAGGGTCGAATCTGACCCGCATGTCGAAAGGGCGCTCTTTGTGGGCGCCCTTTCTCTGTGTAGTTAGTTAGTTAGTTAGTTAACTGTTCAACTCGGCCTCGATCACGCCTTCTACGACAAGTGGACCCAGGGCGTGGCGAGGACACCTCACCCGTGCTCCTTGAGCTTTGCGCGAGATTCCGATTCTTATGCCTCAGAACAGCAGCTTCATGCCGAACTGCAGAATGCGCGGGTCCAGCGCCGAG
>JAENWC010000427.1 GCA_016650235.1 Terriglobia bacterium | reverse complement strand
TCCTGGCCGAGCAGAATCGGGGTGGCGGCGCCGGTGTTGGTTCCTGGCGCCATAGCGGCGACATCGCCGGCCATGAGGAGAAAGAAACCCGCCGAGGCAGCGCGGCCCCCGCTGGGCGTGACGTAGGTGACCACAGGAACCGGTGAGGCGACCATCTTCTCCGTGGTGGACCTGGTGGCTTCCAGCAGACCGCCGGGAGTATTGAGACGAACCGGAAGAAGGGCGGCGCCCTCTCGCCCCGCCTGCTCAATGGCGTGCGAAAGGATTTCGGCGCTGATGGGATGGACCACGCCGTCCAGATTAACGGCCACCACCTGAGAAAACAGTGCGGTAGTCTCCGTTAATAAAAGGGCCGCAACCGCGCAGGTCAGCCGCATCCTTAATATCCTGGTCCTCTCTCACTATATCGCGGCTAGCGCACTTTGCGCTGTCGAGGCTGCGATAACATATCGGATATGAAAATCGATCGCCGGAAACTATTGGCCATGTTACCCGCCGCATTAGGTGGAGCCGGACCGGAAAGACGTGTTGTCCCGGACTATGAGAAACCGCTATTTGAGTTGCACAAGGTGTCCAGTTCTCCAGTGAAGATTGCCCGTATCGAACTTTTGCGCGTGGGGAGCAACCACTTTGTGCGAACCACCTCGACCGGCGGCGCAGTGGGTATTTGCCGTACCAAGCAGGTGGAGGACTACATTGCCATCCTGTTGCGGCGCGTGGCTCCGCACTTTATCGGGAAGGATGCGCGGGACCTGGAGTCTTTGATCGATTCTGTGTATATCCAGAATTACAAGTTAGCGGGTCAGGCGTTCTGGGCTCCGGTGGCGTTTGTGGAGCAGAGCCTTTTTGATTTACTGGGGAAGGTTGCGAACAAACCGGTGGGAGCCCTGCTTGGAGGCGTGATCCGGAAGGAGATTCCGGTGTACTTGTCTGGTTCAGGACGCGAGACCACGGCAGAGGAGGAGGTGGATGTTTATGTGCGCGGCGTCGAGATGACGCAGGCCAAGGCGGTGAAGTTCAAGATCGGCGGGCGCATGAGCCGCAATCTGGATGCATACCCGGGCCGCACGGAAACGATGATGAAGCTGGCGCGCAAGCGGCTGGGCGACAAAATGATCCTCTATACGGACGCCAACGGCTCTTATGACGCGGCCAAGGGGATTGAAGTGGGGCGGATGCTGGAGTCTCTCGGCTGCGGTTTTTATGAAGAGCCTTGCCCATGGGAAGAGTTGGGGGAAACCAAGAAAGTGGCTGATGCGCTGTCGATGCCGGTGGCGTGCGGGGAGCAGGATGCCAGCCTGTGGCGGTTCCAGTGGATGATGGAGAACCGCGTGATGGACATTGTGCAGCCGGATCTGAACTACAACGGCGGATTCATCCGCGCCTGCCGCGTGGCTCGCATGGCGCGGGCACACAAGATGAACATTGTGCCGCACAACACGCAGACCGACGCCTCGGCGGCCAACATCGTGCAGTTTGCCTCGGCCGTTCCCAACATCGGCCCGTTCATGGAACTGCCGTTCCGCGCCAAGGAAAAGAAGGAGAGCTGGTTCACGCCCAACTTTGTCATCCGGAATGGGGTGGTGAAGGTGCCGGAGGGCGCGGGGCTGGGGGTCGAGATTGACCCGGACTATCTGAAAGGAGCGGTTGTGGAGAAGGCGTAGGTCGAGAAGGTGTAGGGTACAATTGGACCTTTCTCATGGAACAACCGCGTTTCCGCTACCTCGACCTTCTCATCAATGTTTTCGTGGTAGTGCTCATCATCTCGAACCTTGTAGGGGCCAAAATCTGCGCCATTGGGCCATTTCGACTCAGTGGCGCGCAACTGCTGTTTCCGATCACCTATATCTTTGGCGACATCTTTACGGAGGTCTATGGATATGGGGCTTCGCGGCGCGCGATATGGACCGGATTCCTGGCTTCCGCGTTCATGTCGGTGTTCGGAATGATTGTCGTGGCGCTGCCGCCGGCGCCGGATTGGAAGGGGCAGGAGGCCTTTGCCACGGTCTTCAATTTCGTGCCGCGCATGGTGGTGGCCAGCCTGATCGCTTATTGGGCCGGCGAGTTCGTCAACGCCTTTGTAATGGCCCGGATGAAAATGATCACCAGTGGCCGCCATCTCTGGATGCGGACAATCGGTTCCACGGTGGCCGGACAATTGGTGGACACGATCCTGGTGATGGTGATCGCGTTTGGCGGCACCCTGAGTTGGGATCTTGTATTCACATTGATCTACTCTGGCTACCTCGGCAAAGTGGCATACGAGGTGATCGCCACGCCTGTGACTTATTATGTGGTGAACGTGCTGAAGCGGAGCGAGGGGATTGAGATTTTTGACCATGCCACCAATTTCAATCCGTTTGCCGCGGGGCTTGCCAGAAAGCGTTGATTCGCCCGGGCTGCCTGTTCATCCGGATGAGCACTTCAGAACCTTGGCGATGACTCGCGGAACCTCGATATCGGGTTGTTGAGGAGATACTGCTCGTGGCCCTTCCGCCTCCGCTATTTCCCGTGCCGGTACCTCATGTGCATAGTGAGTCCAGTTCGCAACTCGCTGCCGGGTTCGGCAATTGGTCTCGGAGAGGGAAGAGGTGACTGGATGATTTACTGCCGGCCGCTGGAGTTTCTACATTTTTAGGCGGCTGCGGCGCCGACCATGTGATGAGATGAGCTTTGGAAGCCGAGCCTGACGGTAAGTTCGGCGTGCTCGATGATCTCCTTTCGCAGCAGAGCGACGAGGTCAAGGCAGGAAGGGCGCTTGGCGTTGCGCCGCCATTTTGGCAATGCGGCATAGGGGTCCCCGCGTTCCGGGCCGAAGGTTTTGAGCGAGGCCAGCAGTAAGGCTGAGTAAGCTGCCACGACAAGGGCAGGTTGTTTCGGAACAGAGATGGGATTCCACAACTGAGCTTGCCCAACACCGGGAGTGTCTTTTTCTTCGCGGTGATTGACTTCGATCTGCCAACGGTCAAAGTAGATCTGCAGTAGTTGCTTGGTCGAGCCCTTGAGCACGGTGGTCAGCAAGAAGGCCGGTTGGCGATAGTAAAGCCTGGCGCTCTTGCGCTTGCGATATGGGGTTGGGGCGATGACAAGTAAGCGCAGAAAGCGTTCGCGTGCTCCGCCCTGCCAAAGTACGCCGGTCACCTCTTTATAGCGGACTTTGCGACGTTTGCCGCCGTAGAAGATCTTGGTGGTCTTCCAGAAGATGCTGTCATCGAGACGCGCCTGTTCGGGAGTGAACTTTCCCTTGCTGTAGAAGCAACGCGAGTCGGCGGGTGCGCGGCAGGCAGAGCTTGGAGTCCTTGCGTGTTCGCGCGATCAACTCCACCCGGTTGGGGATGCCGGCAAAGACGGTGCGATTGCAGAAGCTGCCGTCGCCGGCGATGACGATGACCTTCTGATCGGCGCCCGCTTCATCGAAGCCGCTGCGCAACTGAGCCATGGACTAAACGAAACGTTGCGACAGATTGCGCTTCTTCTTTTCCTCCCGGTAGGTTTCCCAAGTCTGCTCGTCGGCGCGGCGGCCTGGCTTTTTGACGGTGGAGACCTCTTCGAATCGAATGGGCAAGGCGCGGCAGGAGAAAGGGCCGGAACGATGCAGGGGCAGCAATACGGATGCCTGCAGGAAGCGCAGACTCCACATCAAGTTGGTATGGAAGGGCGGCGACATCGGATTGTGGTAGTATTCTCGATGCACTCAAAGTCTCCTTGCCCGCACCGCCACCGTGGAGGGATCGGCCGTGTTGCCGGCAAAGACGCGCACCGCCAGGGGCTCTCCGGAGGAATCGGCGAGCAGTCCGATCCGAAAAACGTGGACGAATACCTCGCAGGTGTCCCGGAACCCGCCCGCGAAACATTGAACAGGGTTCGCGCGGCGATTTGGTCCGCTCTGCCACCGGAGGCCACCGAGGCCATCAGCTATCGGATTCCGGCGTTCAAGTACAAGGGATCCCTGTTGGGGTTCGCCGCGTTTTCGAACCATTGCAGTTTGTTCCCGATGAGTCTGTCCGTGATGGAGGCGTTCAAGAACGAGCTCAAGAACTTCCACACATCCAAAGGCACCATCCGCTTCCCTGTGGACAAGCCTCTGCCTGGCGCTTTGGTGAAAAAGCTGGTGAAGGCGCGGATCGCGGAAAACGAACACAAGAACCAGCGCTGATCGGGCACTCGCCGAAAACCGCCAAGGTTTCCGCTATCGGCGCCATCGGCGCCGGGAATTCGTGAGCGAACTTCTGAAACCGGGTACAGAGGAGCGGTAAGATGCCTTCATGGAGGCTGCCGCTCCAACAACCGCTCCCGCGGAGAAGCCTGACCCTCCAAACCAAAGAGGACGGCTGGGGGTGCTGCTGCGCGCCGGCGTCTTTGCGTTCCTCGCCTTCACCGGCCTGTTGCTCTTCACCCCGCTGCTGGCGCCGCTCGGCTACCTGCTCTCAGCGGTCTTCAGCACCTTCGCCGCCGGAGCCATCGCCAACCTCCTCTCCTTGAAGATCTATGAGCGCGCTCCACTGGCTGACATAGGCCTTTACTGGAACGTTATTTCCGCAAGGCATCTTGGGCTCGGGTTCGCCGGTGGCGCAGGTGCGGCTGTTTTGGTTCTGGCGCCGCCCATCCTTACCGGCTACGCCTACTTTGAACCCGCACCCGACCCTTCCGTCACTTGGGCAACATTTTTCTTCGTCACCCTTATTTTGCTGTTCGGCGTATTTGGGGAAGAGATTCTGTTCCGCGGGTACGCATTCCAGGTTCTAGTTCCGGTGTTCGGCTCTTGGGCCACCATCCTCCCTATGGGCGTTGTGTTCGGCGCAGCCCATTCCACAAACCAAAACGCCACCAATCTTGGCATCATCAACACGGTGGCCTGGGGCATTCTGCTGGGCTACGCGGTGCTGCGCAGCGGCGATCTGTGGCTTGCCATTGGTATCCACTTTGGATGGAACTGGGCGCTCCCGGTTTTCGGCGTTGAGGTCAGCGGGTTTAAGATAAAGGTGACGGGCTACGCGCTCCGCTGGAAAATTGGTGAACTCTGGAGCGGTGGCGAATACGGACCGGAAGCAGGGCTCCTCTGCACCGCGGTGTTGGGAGTTTTGATCTTCTACCTGACCAGGGCCCCCATCGTCACGCAGCGCCTTCCGCTGGCTTACCCCGTAAAGGAGGGTGAATGAATCCGCGATCGGGCAAATCCATACTGGTCGCGACCTCAGCGGCACTTTTTCTGCTGGCGCCCCCAACCGCTGCGGGAGCCGACAAACTCACCCCGGAGGAGAGGATCGAGATCATGCGCGGCCTCACCGCCGAGTATGCCACCGTGAAAGCCTTTCTCCCGCGCTCCAAAAAACACCTTCCCTTTCCCAGCGACGGCAAGTATGACAAGGCGGCATGGAACGAAGCCGGGCGCGAGTACGGCCCCGCCGCCCGCGTCGGCGACCTGATTCAGATCACCAAGGTTGACGTGGAAAGCGAAGAGATCAAACTTGAGATCAACGGCGGGCTCAAGACGGGCCGCAAATGGTACGAAAGAATTGAGATGGGGACCGGCAACCGAACCACGCCCATTAACAACGGCGGCACTCCCACCGCCGGCACCTATATCAGCGTCCTTTTCCCCAAGGGTGTTCCTCCCATCGAAGCCAAGGAAATCAAGAAACTCCTTGCCCCGATCCTCGACTTTGATAAACACAGCGCCACCGAGAATTACGTCGAATCGCTGCCGGAACCGATTCAAGCAGCCATTCGTGACAAGCGCGCCGTGGAAGGGATGAACCGCGAACAGGTACTGATTGCGTGCGGACGGCCGCGAAACAAGATGCGCGAGACCAAAGACGGCGATGACCTGGAGGAGTGGATCTACGGTCTGCCACCCGGGAAAATCACCTTCGTGGTCTTCCAGGGCGACAAAGTGATCAGGGTGAAAGACGCCTATGCGGGGCTGGGCGGCTCAACGGCGGACCCGCTACCGCCGCGTTGACCATCCACCTCGGGCGCGCCTGTCAATTGCCCCAGCACCAGTTCGGCCGCCCTTTGTCCGGCAGCCTTCTTGGATGTTCCCTCGGCACGATCGGCCCATTGGGGACCCACCCGAGCCTCCACGATGAAGGTCTTCTTATGTTCCGGGCCGGTCTCTTTCACGATCAGGTAACGGGGCATCGGGAGGCCCATGGCCTGCGCCGCCTCCTGCAATGCGCTCTTGTAATCCACCACTAGCGATTCGTCCACACTTTTTGCGAAGTCAAAATCACCCACTACATTGTTTAGTACAAACGCTCGGGTTGGATCGATCCCTCCGTCCGCATATATGGCGGCGAGGATCGCCTCCACTGCATCGCCCAGCAAAGCGCGCTTTTCACGCCCGCCGCTCAACTCCTCCCCGCGGCCGAGAAAAAGATGCCGCCCCAGATCGAGGCGCTGCGCCACCTCAAAGAGATGACTGGCGCTCACCAGATATGCTTTCAGTTTGGAAAGACGTCCTTCGGGGAAAGAAGGGTGCCGGCTCACCAGCAATTCGCTGATGAGAAATCCAAGGATTGCGTCGCCCAGAAACTCGAGCTGCTCGTTGTCACTGGACCGATCCCCGTTGCCGGCACTTTCTTCAAAGGCCCGCGACTTGTGCGTAAGGGCGCGGCTCAGCAGCTCAGGATTCCGGAATGAATACCCGAGCCGGGTTTCAAGAAGCTCGCGAGCCTCGTCCATCGTTTACCGCTCCTCAGTAACAGCGCGCAAAACGAACCTCGCCCCGACGCGGATGCCCGGCTGTTGCTCGGGTGTATTGAGGGTCGGGACGGCCCTTTGCGGGCTGGCTATTTCTTGGCCTTCGCCGTAGCCGCCTTCAGTTTTTCCTGGCTCGCGAACTGGCGTATGGCAGGATTCAGTTGTGGATCCGCCAACAGTTTGTCCAGTACCACAATCGCTTCGTCATACTTGCCCACAAGATTATAGGCCGACCCCAGCCGAACGCTGGTGGCTGGATCCTGTGTGCTGGCGGTTTCAATCGACTTGGTGAACTGTGCAATCGCCTCGTCGTACTTCTTGCGAACCATCGCAGTCAGGCCCAGGGATTCATACGCCTGCGAGGAGAAGTCCTTCTTGGCGCCTTCCCATTGTTCATCGGTAATGTCCGGGCGCGGCTTCGGAGCGGTCTTCAGAACTTCCAAAGCATCCTTAGCGAACTTCTCGGCCTTGCCCAGCTTCTCTTCCTTGTCCAGATCGTGCTCGCGTGTGCGCTGCGCCATGCCGCTGGCAAGCATCAACATGCTGGCGAAATTCTTCGCGTCCGCTTCCAATGTGCGCTCGGCGTAGATCACCATCTTTTCGTAATCGTTCATCTCCTGCGCGGAGGCGGCCGCAATCTGGAGCGCGGTGACCTTAAACTCGGTGTCGGCGTACTTGGTCATCAACTCTTCGGCGGCCTTGATCCGGGCAGCCGCATCCGGCGCATTGAAGATGGCCATCACAGCCTCTTGTTCTTTTTGCGACTTTGGCGTGGGCTGCTTGGCCTGCTGGCCCAACATCGTGTTGGCTGCCAGGGCTGCCCCCGCAACCAGAATTAGTATCTTCTTCATGAATACTCCTTGTGTAAACTCCCACTTTCTACTTTACCGTTTCCTGTAGGGATTTCTCTGCCGCCTGCTTGAGCTGGCGGGAAGAGCCTTCCACTGCCAGCGCTTCACGAAACCGCCGCGCGGCCTGCGGTTCGTCGCCCGCCGCATGCGCCAGCCGGCCCAGGTAGTAAAGGCTCCAGGACTTCTCGGCTGGCTCGGGATTGAGTTCCATCGTTTTTTCGAAAAGTTTTACAGCCAACTCGGGATCACGGTTCAGCGTGGCAATGCGCGCCAAACCATAATACGCCTTCGCGTGGACAGGTTTCTCGGCCGTCAGACTCACTGCTTTCAGGTAGGCCTCGCGGGCCGCAATCAGGTCGCGTCTGGTGTAAAGATCCTCTGCCTCGGCCAACGTCTTTTCCACAGCCGACAGCTCCGGCTCGGCCTTTTTCGGAGCCGGAGGCGCTTTTCTTTCCGGACGCGCTTTCGAAAACTCCAGCTTCTCCAGGCGCAATTCTTCTTTCTTCAGATCGATGCCTTTGATCAGTTCGGGATAGTAGAGCCGCATCGATTGTTCCTGCTTTTCATACAGCGGCAACTGTTCTCCAAAATAGGCGGTCAGAATAAAGCCTTCTCCCATCGCCTGATCAAGCATCGCCTGCCGCTGGGCAGAGGGAGCCAGCCGCGCCTCAATCGCCCGAATCAAGGAGCGCGTCGCCAGCAGCAGGAAATCCTCCTTGAAGTGGCTGGCCAGATATGGCGCTCCCAAAGCGTAGTCGAGTAGCGCGCTCTTGGGCAGAAGCTTGTCCTGGTGATTGGTGACCAGTTGATCGAGCATGAAGTGCAGATAGGCTTGGCGCATGTCGTTGTACTGCGGTTCCGGCGCAGGCGTCACTACGATGTAATACTCGTTCAGAAACGTGCGCGGATGAATCTGGTTGGGCGCACCCAGCAGGTCGAGGAAGATCTGAAACCGTTGTCCCGGGTAAATGCCGGTGGGTGGTGAGCGTAGATAACCCGCCACTTGTTGAACCGCGCGGGTGGCCGGCTGCTGGTATTTCGCGATCACCTCTTCAAAAGCCGGCTGTGAACGCTGCCAGAGCTCCTCCACCCCAGCCTCTTTGTAGAAAGCGGTCAACAACGGAATCAGATCCTTCAAGGCCGCAATATCCGGCGGCAACTGGTGCTCCTTGATGCGGAACGCGAAATTGGGTGGATCCTCCACCAGCAGCGCAAAGGAGATGTATTGACGCAGTTCCCATAACGCGTTCTCTTGCCGGTGCTCGCCCATGAACTCGCGGATCTTGTCCACCACAGGAAGTTTCCGCCGGGCGATTTCAGCGCGAATCGCTTTGCGCAAGGGATGCGCGGAAGGAGAATCGAGCCCATCGTCATAGCCGGCCGCGTTGATGGCCGCCAGTACGGTGAACAGCGCCGGGCTGGCGTCGAGCTGGCCACGCTCCTGCTTTGCAGGCTGCGCGCACAGCGCCGTGGCGGATACCGCGGTAAGTGTTAGAGCAATGAGAGGCCGGAATTGCAAGGGTGCTTTCAGTTTAACTTACTTTTTCCCTTGAAAAACGAGGATTTCCACTCCTCCCACGATCCCGAAGCCCGGCATGGCGACTCCAAAGATCTCCTGGTAGGAGGCGTCCGTCAGGTTGGTCAATTGCAGGAATGGGTGGATGCGCCCTTTCGCCCGCGCCACATAAGCATCCACTACGGCGTAGGGGTCGCGCCCGAACCTTTGCACCGCGCCCACTTTTACGCGCCCCAGCAGTCCTGCGGGTAGAACGCTTTGCCACCCGGCGATGCCGAGATGCCGCGGGTAGTTGAAGGAATATTTGCTCATGATGCCATCGAGCTGATCCTGCGCTCCATGGAGCCAGGTGTAACGAAAATCCACCAGGTGCGTCCGGCGCAGGCGCGCGTGCAAGGCAGCCTCCACTCCCGTGAACTGGAGGCTTTGGAAATTGGTGGCGCGCCAGATGTCAGTGGGAGACCTACGCACATAGTCGATCCCATTCTTCTCCCGCCGCTGAAAAACGGCGGCGTCCACTTTGAATCTTCCACCGGAGTTCCAGTCCAGACCAAACTCATAACTGGTGGCGCTTTCCGGCTTCAGATCGGGTGAGCCCACATTGGCCGGATCGTGATAGTAGAGGTCAGTGAACGTGGGCAGCCGGAACGCCCGGCTGATGCTGGCGCGCAGCTTTAGCTGCGGAGAAATCCAGAAGCCGCCGGCCACAGTGGGGCTGAACTGGCTCTCCGCGGAACCGTAGACCTCCTCGCGCGCTCCCACGGAAAAAGAGAATCGTTGCAGCGCACGTACGTCCAGCGCGGCATATCCGGCCCCGCGGCCGCGCGAATGCGAACCCAGATTGTTGCTTTCGATGGAATCATGCAGCCCCTCCACGCCCCAGTGCAGTTTCACATTCTGGCCCAGCGGTTCCGTCCGCCGGAAGTTGGCCTGATAGCTCTCCGCCGCGTGGCGGTTGGTGAACACCTGCGGCCGGTCCCGGTAAAGAACAAACAGGTCGGTGTGACGCCGGAATGCGAAGCCGATATTCGTGCGCTCTCCAATGCTCTGAGTGCCCGAGGCGAACCAGGTCTTGGTGCGTTCCCAGGAATTGAAGTTTCCGTAGAACTGCTCCGCGCCGAAGGGCTTGTCGGAAAGCGCGAGAAGGATGCTGGTGTTTCCCAGGGCTGTCCGAAGGCTGGTGCTGGAACTTACGGACATGTTCCGGTAATCGCGATTGGGAATGAATCCGGTGGAGAAATCGCGTGAGAATGCGAATTGCTGGCTCCACATGGACCGGACCATGGTGGCCACGGCGCGTTCCTG
Organism: Terriglobia bacterium; assembly: GCA_016650235.1. Classification (GTDB taxonomy): domain Bacteria; phylum Acidobacteriota; class Terriglobia; order Bryobacterales; family Bryobacteraceae; genus VFZE01. The sequence continues at coordinate 1,272 of JAENWC010000427.1, read as the reverse complement.
GTTGACGCCAAAGTTGCCCAGCGCTCCGCGTAGCCGAAACTCGGCTATCTCCGGCGGCTTCGTGATAAAGTGCACCACGCCGCCAATCGCATCCGAGCCATAGTGCGTGGATCCGGAGCCTTTCAATACCTCGATCCGCTCCATCGTTTCGAGAGGAACCGGGACATCCATGCTGTGATGTCCGCTTTGCACATCGTTCAACCGCATGCCGTTCAATAAAACCAAGGTCTGGCCGAAGGTCCCGCCGCGAATGGATACGTCGGTCTGCATGTTGTTCTGGCCGCGCTGCCGCAGATCCACGGACGAATCCAGATTGAGGAGGTCAACGAGGGTATTGGACACCAGCCGCTGCTCTTCATTGACCATCAACTGCCTCACAGACCGGTCGGCCTCCTCCAGCGGAATAGGCTCGTACGTGCCGGTCACAACTACCACTTCCTTCCGTGGTGTCTGGCCCGCCGCGGCTGCTGTCAAAATCAGCAGCCAATAGATCCTGCTCATGTGACGATCCTTTCAAACCGGCCATCGCGGCGCAGATAATACTTTCGCCCTCTCCAGTCGATAGTGTTCCCGAAAAAGCCCGCCGCCCAGAATGCGAAGCTCGCCACATCTTCCAGCAAAACCAGCCACCAGAGCCTTTTGCACAGCGGGTCGCGCAATACCCATCCGGCCGTGGCCCACGCCGCCGCCACCCGCGCGGCCAAGGTTACGGCGCACAGCGGCCACCAACCTGGAGCAACCACAAACAACAACAACACAAATGGAACAGGGTTGGTGAATAGCTGTCCGGCATAACCGGCCGGCCGTGATCGCCTGGTGCTACGGCACCAGCGCAGCCGGTGCCTTGCATTGGCGGCGAAATCCGAAGTTCCGATACGATGCTCAATCACATAAGAGGACAATCCCACTCCAAGCCCGGCCTCGCTGGCGAACTGCCCCAGCACGAAGTCTTCGGCGAGATAATCTTTCACCCTCTCCATGCCGCCAATCGCCTCCAGCGTCCCGCGCCGGGCCACGATGGTCGGCCCGACGGCGAACTTCATCCCTTCCAAGAATCGCGCCACAAGAATTCCAGCAAGGAACTCCGTATTCATGCCGATGGCCTCCAGCCTGGACCAGAGGCCCTTGCCGGGAACCGCGCGATAGGGGCATGTGGTCAATCCCAACGCGGGGTCCTGAAATTCGGCAGCCATTGTTTGAAGAAAATCCGGGCTCACCCGCACGTCGCTATCGCTCATCGCCAACAATTCATAGCGGGCCTCCGCCATCATC
>JAENWC010000426.1 GCA_016650235.1 Terriglobia bacterium | reverse complement strand
TCGGTGTCACCCTTCGGCTCGATTACTAATCCGCCCCCGTAGGCAGCAACGCCATCTTCAAATTTCGCTAAGCCATTGCTCTGCCAAGACTTGCTCAAATACGGCCCAAGAACTTCGGGTTAGACTAACGCCCGGCAGGGAAGGGGTGGGTTTGAGGCCGGTTCAGACCCCGCTCAGAGAAGCCATCCGGAATTCTAGAGATGCGCGTGGTGGGCGGGGTTGAGTGCCCTGCTCGTCAGACGAGCTCGCTCATCTTTTCTTCCGCGGTCGGGAACTGCAGCGGCGTCTTCAATATTTCCTCAGCGATGGTCAGGTACACGTCGCCAATGCCGTGATGCGATTTGGTATGTGTGCCGCCTTTGACGCCGCCGCCGGCAACCAGGATAGCCAAGCCGTTACACTTGTGCGGATTGGCTTCAGCGTGCTCATGCACGAATACGCAGCAGGTGTTGTCGAGCAGGTTGCCGCTGCCTTCGGGAATCGCCCTCATGCGCTCGAGCAGATACGCAAACTCCTCCACGTGCCAGCGGCAGATGTCGCGCATGATGCGCTGCTGCATGGGAGATCCGGCGTTGTTGTGCGTGTAGTCGTGATGCCGGTTGCCGGCCAGCCCCAGCCATGGAAAACGCGTCAGGCTCTGGCACTTGGTCAGCATATAGGAGGCCACGCGGGTCTGTCCGGAGGCGAAGGCGTGAACCAGCAGATCGGACTGAATCTTGGCGATGCGCGGATAGTCCGTCAGATCGCCGATGTCTTCGGGCTCCTTGATGTTCTTGCCGTAGTCCGGCGGCAGGCTCGAGATGGCACGCTCGAGATCCCGCACGGAGGTGAGATGCTCGTCCAAGCGATGCCGGTCGGCCTGGCCCAGCGCAGGCGTGAGATCGGCTACATCGCTCCGTACCAGATCCAACACGCTTTTCTTGCGCTCCACCCACGTCTGGTTCTGCACGCCGAACAGACGGGCAAACAGGTTCTGCGGAATCATTTCCGGCGGTAGCGCGCGCTCGAACCCGGCCCAGCTCATGTTGCGATGGACCATCTCGCCGTGCGATTCCTGCGCTACACCGATCTGCAGGGAATGAAATCGAGACTTGGCGCCGATGCTCTTGCCGAGCAGATAGTCGATGGAGGGTCCAGTGGCGCCGCGTCCGTTGAAGGCAGTACCGGTGGTGAGGCCGCACAGCGCGCTGAAGTGCCCATTGCCCTGCCCGTAGCGGCGCGCCGCGACGTTGTCGATACCGCTGATCACGTGAACTTGCTCGCGGACCGGCTGGAGCGGCGCCAGGCACGGCGTCAACTGATAGTCCGGCCCGGTCTCGGCGGGAATCCAATAGCGCTCCGGGATACCGTTGCCGTTGAACCAGAGGACGAATCGCTTTTCGATGTTGCCCGCGCTGGCATAGGCGGTGCCATTCGAGTTGAACATCGCCGCCAGCGGCGGAAGTCCCACGCGCACGATGCCACCGGACAAGCCGACCCCTCGCAAGAACCGGCGTCTGCTAATCGACATGGATTTCACCTTTCGCTCTCATTATGCACGAATCCCCGAACCAATTCAGGAGACCGCGCCAGTCCAACCAGTAATTCCTTCAAGCGGAACCCGGAGGCGCGGAACGATGCGGTCAGAGATTGAATCGCCGGCTGGTCCGCGGCAGTGTCGGTGCGGCCGAAAGCATACCGGAAGAGTTGGCGCACGATGCATTCCTGGCATCCCGGGGTGGCGGCGAGAATTCGTCCAAGCCCGGCGGCATCGTTGAATTCGGAGTTGGCCAGTCCCGCAATTTCTCCGGCTACTTCGAGCGGGAGCTCAATTTTCCGGTTCTCGATCTGGAGCGTCTCCTTCTCGCGCCAGCGGCCGATGGCGTCGAAGCTCTCCAGTCCAAGCCCGATCGGATCCATCAGACGGTGGCACGAGGAGCACGCGGCGTTCTCGACGTGCGCCGCCAGGCGCTGCCGGCGGCCGAGCGGCTTTTCCTTGGTCGCCTCCGGCAGATTGGAGTTGACGTTGGGCGGCGGAGGCGGCACGTGCTGGCAGAGCAACTGTTCCCGGACGAAGATGCCGCGCGCGGTAGGCGAGGTCTCCAGCGGGCCTGCGTTGGCCGTCAAGATGGACGCGTGCCCCAGTAGCCCCGCGCGCCGGGCGCCGGCCGGGAACGCCAGCAAATCGAACTGCCCCGGCGGAGCGGGAAAGCCGTAAAGAGCCGCCAGATCCGCGCTGAGGAAGCCGTAGCTGGCCGTGAACAGCTCCATGAAACTACGGTCGCTCCAGACCAGGTGGTGCAGCAAGCGCCGCGTCTCCTCCACCATCGCCGCGGCCATCTCGGGAGTGAACTCGGGAAATCTACGGCCTTCTTTCGAGGCGTTCGCTACTCGCTCCAAACGGAGCCATTGATTGAAGAATTCATCCAGCGCCTGCGCCGCCATCGGGCTGTCGAGCATACGGCGCGCCGCACGCTCACGTCCCGACGCGGTAAGCAGGTCGCCGCGCTCGGCGCTCTCCAACAACTCGCGATCCGGCATTGTGTCCCACAGCAGGTACGAGAGCCGGCTGGCGGCTGCGTAGCCGTTCGAACGGGCGCCGGGGCCGGACTCGGTGTGAAAGAGAAACTTCGGAGACTGCAGCATCGCCTCCACCACCACTCGCGCGCCTTCCAGGAATTTGCCGGTGGTTTGGGCTTGCGCGGTGAAGGCTGCGGCGTAGCGAGCCATCTCCGCGTCGTGCAGAGGCCGGCGAAACGCGCGCTTCCCGAAGGCTTTCAAAAACTGGTCGCGGCAAGAAGCATCGGAGACCGCAGCGGGCGCGCAGGGAATCAGCTTATTCACATCCCCGGCGCGGAACGCATTCTGCGCGAGCCGCTCGGCCGCCGCGCTGTAGGTCTCTACCAACAGAGGCGGCATTCCCTGATGGCGCAACTGATTCTTGAATCCGTCCACATAGTCTTCGGCCGGAAAACGCTGGGCGGGTTTACTGTAATCGCCCAACAGATCCCGCACCGTGTTGTTGTACTGGCTGTGCGTGAGCCGCCGCACGAGTTGAGTGGGACCGGCTGTACGTTCCGGCTGCGCCGGCGCGAGAGACTCCGGCGCGGCCCTGGCAAGATATAACACCCACTGCGCGAGAAGCTTTTCTTCCTCCGACCCGGGCCGCACGAGTGGACCGCCGGTGTGACGCACGCGGTTAGACGGCTTGGCGAGCAGCAAAGAATTCGAAGGCGTGGCGCGATCCACCAGGCCGGCCAACGAGAGCCCGAATGCTTGAATGTGACTGGAGCTCGCGTCCTGCTCCGGAAAGTGCAGCCGGGTGGCGGAGGCAACGCCGTCGCGCGCATGACAGGCGCGGCACCGCGCCGCTTCAAGTAATGGATAGACTTTGTCCGTAAAGAAGGAAGGCGTGGTCTGCGCGTAGGCCGCCGTCGCCGCCAGCGCCAGCATGCTCACGATGATCCTCATGGTATGAGCTCCGGCCGCATGGCCCAAGAAACGAAGCAGCCCGGCTTCTTCTTGCGAAACGCTTCGGCCGCCGCGGCGGCTACTTTTGTGTTGGTCAGATAAAGGGACTCTAAGCGCGGCAATGCCTGCAACCGCTCGAGCGCCGCATCTCCCAGCGGCGTGTCGGACAGATCCAGGTTAGCGAGATTTGGAATGGATTCGAGCGCGGCTGCCGCCGAATCGTCGAGGCCGCGGCAATTCCACAGACTCAAGCGCTCCAGTTGGGGCAGGCTCCGCAAGACCTGCAGCCCAGCCGAGGTGACCCGGGATCCGCTCACGTCGAGCCGCCGCAGCTTTTTGAGTTTCGCCAGCTTGGCGAGGCCGAAATCAGTAATCTGGATGCCGCCCGTGAGACGGCAATTGCCGCGACCGGAAGGCTTGCCGTTTCTCCCAAGACTCAGGCCGATACCCAGATCCAGTTCCTCCAGGTTCGGCAGCAGCGCGATCGTATCGAGGTCCAGGTCAGTGATTGTCGCCGTCCAGCAGACGCCCCCATTCCGGCGCTGAATGCCTTGGAAGCGCAGCCGCCGGAGCTTTGGAAGAAGCTTCAGAAAGTGCAGGTTGATCCCGCTGATCCGGCTGCCTCCCAGGTTGAGATCTTCAAGCTGCGACAGGGCTGGGAGGCTTTCGAGCCCACCGTCTCCGAGCATGGTTTGACTGAGATCGAGCGATTCCAGAGCGGTCAGCGTGGCCAGGTACGGGAGGCTAATATCCGTAACATCGGTGCCGCGCAGGACCAGCTTGCGCAGGCGGCGGTTCGCGCGCAGATACGAGGTAGCGGCATCGGTAATGAACTCGGCCGTATCGAGGTCGAGTTCTTCGAGCTGCCGCAGTTGCTGCAAGCGTTCAATGCCGCGGTCCGTCACATAAGTGAACGAGAGGTCGAGGCGCCGGAGATCCTTTACCTCCACGACGCGATCAAGAATGTTGTCGGTGGCCCAGGTTCTAGCGAGTGAGATTTCCACGATCCCGCCGCTGGAGGACCGTACCACGAAGCCGCCCAACGCTTCCACCTCCTGGGCAACACTCGTTCGCGGGGCATCCGCTGCGAGCGCGGCGGTTCCCACTACGGCAAGGATCACTGATAGCAGGCGGTTCACGTTCTCCGCTCCCGCTTGGTTGCATCGAGGCTCCAGTTGATGCGGCATCCGGGCAAGGCTTTCCGCAGGCTCTCAAAGCCCTGCCGCGAAATAGAAGTATGATACGCGTCCACGTACTTGAGACCGGAGAGAGTAGTGAGAACCGCAACCGTGGCATCGGAGATCTCAGTGTGGTCCAGATGCAGTTCTTCGAGAGCCTTGAGGGCGGCAAGTTTGGAAAAACCGGCATCGCCGACGGCGGTGTATTCCAGGCTCAAGGATTCGAGCTTCGAGAATTGCGCTACCCACTCCATGGCCGCGTCCGTCACTTTGGTTTGAGACAGGCCAAGCCGTTTAAGATTGCGGAGCGCGGTCAACGGCTTCAGGCCCTGCTCGCCGAAGCGGCAGAAGCTCAGGTCGAGCGCTTCGAGTTGCACGAGACCGGATAATGCCTTCAACCCGGCATCGGTGAGGTCCACTCCGCGCAGATCCAGCCGCTTAAGCTTGGTCAGGCTACCGAGGCTGGCAATGCCGTTGTCGGTCGCTTCGGAGTAGCGGATTGACAACACTTCCAGTCCCGCCAGCGCGGCGATGTGACCGAGGCCCTCGTCACGCAGCGGCGCATTCTCGAGATTGAGTTCACGCAGGCCGGCGAGCCCTGCCAGCGAGGCAAGTCCCGGGCCTTCCACGAGCGTGTTGCCCAGCGAGAGTGTGCGGAGCTTGCCGAGCGCGCCCAGCTTGGCCATGGCTCCGTCGGCGATCAGCGTATGGGCAAGATCGAGCTGTTCCAGGTTTTTGAGAGGGGAGAGGTGCGCCAAGCCAACCTCACTGATCTCGGTATCGCGAAGGCTCAACTCCGCGAGTTGAGTAAGCGCGCCGAGGCTTGCCAGATCACGGTCGATCACCGGCGTGGACTTGAGCGAGACGCCAACGACCCGTCCATTCCGCATGCGCACGGTTCCCCCGATCGAACGCACCCAGTCCGCAACCGCCGGTTCGCCCTGGGCCAACAACGGCGTCGATGCCGGCCGCCTTTCACTCCCGGCGTCCTGGAACATCACCTTCGCGTTCGGTACCGCGGCCAGCAGTTCCCGAATCCCGGCGCTGGTGGCACGGCTGTAGCGCAGGTCGAGAGAACGAAGGGCTTTGAGATGCGCCAGCTTGGCCAAACCGGCGTTGGAAACCTTCGTTCGATAGAGGTTCAACTCCTCGAGGCCGGTCATCCCGCGCAGCGAGTCGAGTCCGGCATCGCTCACAGTGGACGCGCGCAGGTTCAGGCGGCGCAGTTTGGTCAACCCCGCCAAATGCTCGAGACCCCGATCCGTGAGACCCGTATCGGCGAGGTCGAGTTCCGTGAGGCCGGTCATCCCCTGGAGATGAAGCAGGCCCGCATCGGTGATGGAAGTGCCGCGCAGGTAGAGCTTGGACAATGCCGTCATTCCCGCGAGGCTGCTCATCCCGCGGTCGTCGAAGGTGCGGTCGTAGTTGAGATCGAGGTGCGAAAGCTTGAATTGAGCCAGAGCCGGGCCGGGGATACGGGTCTGGTGCGCGCGCACTTCCTTCAGATTGCGCAGCGGCTCGAGGTTTCTGAGAGCATTGTCGTCCAATGGAATGTAGGTCTGGACGGGTTTGCTCAAGATCAATTTTTCAAGCTGGGTGGAAGCGGCGAAAACCTGCAGTGTGGATGCGACCAGCGAGACAGGCTGGTCGTACCATAGGCGGCCGTTGAGGTAGAGCTCCTTCAAATGCGGGATCGGGGGCAGGCGCTTCAGCTCGTCCTCGAGTGCGCCGGCCCACTGGGTGATGCCGCTGAAATTCAACGTATGCAGGCGAAAATCGACGGCCGGTAATTGAGCCAGATCGGTGACCGGCCGGCGCTGCCCTTCGAGAACCACGCTCCCGCCCATCCGCAGCATCCATTCGGCTACCACGCGATCCGGCGAAGCGGCCGTCACCGGCTCTTGCGCCGCGCAGTTCAAGGCCGCGAGCGATCCGAACAAACCCAGGACCAATCGTCGCAAGGACCAAGCCATTTCGTGAGTGCTCCCCTTGCTGACACCTTATCATGAACCGCTGCCGGACTCAGGCCCAATGAGGAAAGGCATGGGGGGCCGTGTGACCCACTGGCGGCGAGTGCCTTTACAGGTTCATTTGATTGACGGCTCGGGAGGTAGCGAAGGAAATTCCTTGCCGTCGAGCCGCACCACAGCCTTGGCGTGTGACGTGGAGTTGCCTGGTCCTTGCTGGTCGATCTCCAGGCGTACGAGTTTCAATCCCTGATCATCGAACATTGCCTTACACTGGTTTCATATGAAGCTTACTTTCCGGGGCGCTGCGCAAACCGTTACTGGCTCCCTGCATGAGGTTACCGTCGACGGCCAGAGGCTCCTGCTCGATTGTGGACTCTACCAGGGCAAGCGTAAGGACTCATTTGAACGGAATCGCCACCTGCCGTGGCCGGGCTCATCCGTCGACAGCGTGATTCTGTCGCACGCCCACATTGATCACAGCGGCAATCTGCCTTCGCTGGGCCGCGATGGTTATTCCGGACCCATACATACCACCGCGGCCACGGCGGATCTCTGCGGCACCATGCTGCCCGATTCGGCGTATTTACAGGAACGGGATGTCGACTTCGTAATGAAGCGGCAGCGGCGCAGGCGCAAGTTGCAGGGACAGGAGAACGGGGAGGACGGGTTGGAACCGCTCTACCGGTTAGCGGATGTCGAAGCGATCCTGCCTTTGTTTCAGCATGTCCGGTACAGCGAGGCAAAACAGTTAAGCGACACCTTGAGCATGGAGCTTTTTGATGCAGGCCATCTGCTCGGTTCGGCTTGCGTGCGCCTTACGCACCGGCAACAAGAAAAGACGCAGCGGCTTGTTTTTTCCGGAGACGTGGGCCGGTGCTGCCTGCCTATCCTGCGCGACCCGGCGCCGATGCCGGAATGCGATTATCTGATCATGGAAAGCACCTACGGCAACCGCCTACATTCCAAAGAGCAGCTTGTGATGGAGAAGTTGGCCGACGTGGTGAATCGCACCTGCGAGCGCGGCGGCCGTCTGATTGTGCCGGCATTCGCCGTGGGGCGCACGCAGCAACTGGTGCTGATGCTGCATCAGTTGACGGAGCGGAAAGCGATTCCGAACATGCCGATCTTTGTGGACAGCCCGATGGCGTTGAATGCGACCGAGGCCTACCGCCGGCATCCGGAATGTTACGACGAGGAAACAAGAGCGTTCCTCGAAAACGGGAACGATCCTTTTGGGTTCTCGCGCCTGCGCTACGTCCGCGATGTTTCCGAGTCGAAGGGGCTCAATGATCTGCGCGGCCCGTTCGTGGTGATCTCAGCTTCAGGAATGTGTGAAGCCGGACGTATCCTGCATCACCTGCGAAACAACATTACCGATTCGAAAAACACGGTCTTGATTACCGGATTCCAGGCCGAGCACACGCTGGGCCGCAGGATTGTGGAGAAGCAAACGGAAGTGTCTATTTTCGGAGAACCGGTGCGGCTGCGCGCGGAAGTGGCGGTGCTGAACGAGTTGAGCGGCCACGCCGATCAAGGCGAGTTGATGGAGTGGATCAAGCCTCACGCCCGGCAACTCAAAGGCGTCTTTTTAGTACACGGTGAGCTGGAGCAAAGCCAACCATTGGCAGCGTTGATAAGAGAAACATACGGAGTGGATGTACACATTCCGGCGCGCGGGGATCATTTTACACTCCAGTAACACGGTGTACAATGATGCATCGTAATGGCTACCGCAGGCTTGCACTCATCTTCCACGCATCGTAGTATTCTGGACCGGCTGCTGGCCCTGTTCAGCGTGGTGCATGCCGGGGAGGGGCTCAGCGCGGTTCTACTAGCGGCAAACGTGTTTCTGTTACTGGGCACCTACTATGTGCTCAAGACAGTGCGGGAACCGCTGATTCTGGACCATCCGAATGGCGCTGAGATCAAGAGCTACGCCTCGGCCGGCCAAGCGTTGTTGTTCCTGCTGGTGGTTCCGCTGTACGGCATGATCGCCTCGCGTGTGGATCGTATGAAGCTGGTAGGCGGGGTCACGCTATTCTTTGTCGCCAACCTCGGACTGTTTTACGTTTTGGGCCAAGCCGGCGTGGGGATCGGCGTGGTCTATTTTCTGTGGGTCGGCATCTTCAGCATGCTGGTAGTGGCGCAGTTCTGGGGGTTTGCCAACGATCTATACACCGAGGAACAGGGCAAGCGCTTGTTTCCGGTGATCGGGGTGGGAGCATCGCTCGGCGCCTGGGTTGGCTCGGTCACGGCTAAGAACGTCTATCGCGAACTGGGGCCCTATCATTTGATGTTGGCATCGGGCGCGGCGCTGTGTGTCTGCGTATTGCTCACCCTGGTGGTGCACCGGCGTGAGGCGGGCCGCTCCAGCGAGGAGAAATCACGGGAGGCCGCGCAGCCTCTGGACAAGACCGGCGGCTTTCAACTTGTGATGCGCGACCGCTATCTGATGGGGATCGCGCTGCTGGTGTTTCTATTGAGTTGCGTGAACACCACGGGCGAGTACATTTTGGGCAAGTTTGTGACCGAATCCGCGCAGAGCCTGCCCGCCGCCGACCGCGGCGCATTTATCGGGGAGTTCTACGGAGACTATTTCAGTTGGGTCAACCTGGTCGGATTTTTGATTCAGATATTTCTTGTGTCGCGGATTTTCAAGTGGATCGGAGTCCGCGGCGCATTGTTCGTGCTGCCCTGCATTGCGCTAGGCGGCTATGGAATTCTGGCCCTGGTTCCCGTGCTCGCGATTGTGAAGGTGGCCAAGATCATGGAAAATAGCACGGACTATTCCTTGAACAACACCGTGCGTCATGCCCTCTTTCTTCCCACCAGCCGCGAGGCAAAGTATAAGGCCAAGGCGGCGACCGATACTTTCTTTGTGCGCGCCGGGGACATGACGCAGGCGGCCATCGTCTACGGCGGCACGCAGTTGAGTTTCACTGTGGGCAACTTTGCGGTGGTGAACATTGTAATGGTCTGCTTCTGGCTACTTGTTGCCGGCTTTGTTTACCGGCAACACCGCCGGCTATCGGCCTAACCTGCATGGCGGATCACATACCCTGGATTGGCCGATGCCGTCGAATTCGCTGGTTTTACTGGCGAGGGATGGAACTGATCACCGTCCTGCGCGACATCCGCCGCCGGATGCTCGGCCCTCCGAAACCTGGCAGCGCCGCCTACAGGCGGCAGGTGTCCGAGGAGATCCAACATTACTCGCAGATGCACTTGGAGGCTGCGCAGGCCGATGCGCGCTTGTGCGAGCCGACACCGCCGGTTTGGGAGGAGATTCAAAATCGCTGCGTGGAGCGCATCCGAAGCAGGACCGGAACGGACATCATCGGCCACGCCGTCACCCGTCTCGCCGGCCGCCCCGGCGCCCGGCTGATCTCGCTCGGTTCTGGTCCTGGCGGCGTTGAACTTGCCATTGCGCGGGAGGCTCGGCAGGCGGATTTCCTGTGCCTTGATCTCAACCCCGCCATCCTGGAACTCGGCCGCGAGCAGGCTCGCCGGGAAGACTTACCGGTGACATTTCAGCAGGCCGACCTGAACACCGCGGAGCTTCCCGAAGCCGCTTTCGACGTCGCCCTTTGCTACGCATCCCTGCATCACCTGATCGCCCTCGAACATGTAGTGGGGCAGATGCGCCGCTGCCTGCGGCCAGGCGGCGAACTGATCGTCATGGACGTCATTACACGCAATGGATTCCGAATGTGGCCCGAGACAAAGCGTGTGGCCGAGGCCATTTGGGATACACTGCCCGCGCGGTACCGCGTCAGCCATAGCACGCCCGGCACACCGCGGCTGGATTCCCGTCTATGGTGTGGAGACACGCGCCGCACGGGTATGGAATGCGTGCGATCGGAGGAGATTCTGCCGCTGCTTCGCGGCGGTTTTCGCGAAGTTGCATCAGTGCCGTTGTTGAGTCTGGCCACGCGTTTCCTCAACACTATGTACGGACCCAATTACGATCTGGAGCAGCCGCTCGACCGGGCCATCATGGACTGGATTTGGGAGCTCGACCTACACATGCTCGATACGGGCCAACTGCGGCCGGAGTCGCTCTTCGGGATCTACACGCCGCGCTGAGGTGTGCTGTACAATCGATGTCAATGTTCAATCGTACAGTGATGCGATGCGCTCTGCTCACGATGGGCTTAGGCCTGGGAATCGGGATGGCCGCGCCTTCCGGCAAGGAATTGCTTAGCGCCCTCCGGGAGGGTGATGCCTCCGGTGCGCAACGTCTCATCAAATCGGGTGTTCCCGTGAATGCCGCGGACGATGTCGATACGAGCGCGCAGATGTATGCCGCGGTATACGCGGATCTCTCCACAATGCGCCTGCTGCTCGACCGCGGCGCCGATGTGAATCACGCCGATCAATCGGGCGCGACTGCTCTCATGTGGTCCATCCCGGACGTGGAAAAGGCTCGCTTGCTCATAGCGCGCGGAGCGAAGGTGGACGCCGTATCTACTCTCACGGGCAGAACGGCATTGCTGATTGCGGCGGGCCGGCCCGGCGCCGCGCGGATTGTGCAATTGCTGCTGGACAAGGGCGCCGATCCGAAGGCGCGCGACAGGGAAGGTTTAACCGCCGTCATTCGCGCGGCGCATAATGGCGACGCGGAGACGGTGAAGCTGCTGATTGCGCGCGGAGCGGACGTCAATGCGCGCGGGCGCGGCACAACCGCGTTGCTCGATGCAATCAACCGCAACGATAGTGCGCTTGTGGATCTGTTACTCGTGTCTGGCGCGGACGCAAAGGCGCAGGACGATGATGGCGCCGGCGTTCCAGCGTCGGCCACCTCGTATGCGGATGTGATGATGTTCCGGAAGCTGATTGCCAAAGGCGCCGATCCCAAATTGCGTGGTTCCACCGGGGTGGATCTGATGATGGCGGCTGCCGCCAGCGACACAACAAGTCCTGAGCTGATTAGAGAGTTGGTGAAGCTCGGCGTCGATCCCGGAAGCAAAGCGTCAAACCTCCATCTCAGCCATGGTTTCGGCACAGAGTCCGAGAGCCCGCTCGATTGGGCGAGACGCCAAGGCGACACGCCGGTGGCACGTTTGCTGGTCGAGCTGACCGGCGGGAAAGCGAGGAGCGCACCTCCGGGCATGCGGCCTCTGCTGGGCGCTGCCAGCCCGCAACAAGCGATCGTCAAGGCGCTGCCGCTGTTATATGGAGGCAGCCGGGAGTTCTTTAAGCGCTCCGGCTGTACATCCTGTCATCACAACATGCTGCCGGCGGTCGCATTCTCGCTGGCGCGATCCAAGGGCATCGCGCTCGACACGGAAAAGGTTCGGCAGAACTACCTGCAATCGGCCGCGTGGGTGAACGGGAATCGGGAAGGTCTTTTTCAGGACGTTCGTTTTCCCGGAGGCGATACCACCGCTGCGTATCTGATGTGGGGTCTGAAGGCGGACGGGCACCGGCGGGACCGGGCCACCGATGCGCTGGCGCATCAACTGGCGGGTTCACAGTCGCTGGATGGAGGATGGCAGGTGCGTGCCGACCGTCCGCCCATCGAGTCCGGAAGGGTCACCCCCACCGCCATTTCGATACGCGCTCTGCGTGCGTATGCGATCCCCGGCCGCAAGGCTGAGTTCGACATGCGCATCCGCCGCGCCGCAAAATGGTTAGCCGGCTATCCGCCGCGCACCGGCGAGGAGAAGGCGATGCGTCTTTTGGGCCTGGTTTGGGCAGGGGCGGAGGCGCCGTTGATTCAGGCCGCAGCCTTGAAGCTTGTTTCAGACCAGAGGCCCGACGGCGGTTGGGCGCAATTGGAGACGTTGCCGAGCGATTCCTACGCGACTGGTCAGACGCTCTATGCGCTTCACAAAGCGGGCCATCTCTCTCGCAACTCGCTCGACAAGGCGGTCCGGTTTCTGATCGAGACGCAGCTTGCCGACGGGTCGTGGCATGTCCGTAGCCGCGCCTATCCGATCCAGTCGAAATACTTCGATACCGGCTTTCCGCACGGACGGGACCAATGGATCTCCGCCGCCGGCACGAGTTGGGCCTGCATCGGCCTGAGCCTTGCTGTGGAACCGTAGAGCTTGCGCCGGTGATGCGTTTGTACGAGCTGGTGCGTGCTACCCTCAAGCTTGATGGGCCTCGCGCAATCTTTTTTCTCAGAAAAATTCAATATCACCGGGCGGGATCTGGAAAGCTACCTTGCCGAAGCGCTTTCGCGGGGCGGGGATTACGCCGACCTGTATTTCGAGTACCTGGTGACGACGATGATCAGCATCGACGAATCGATGGTCAAGAGCGCCACGCAAGGTGTGACGCTCGGTGTGGGCATACGGGTTATTTCCGGGGAACGCACCGGATACGCCTACTGTGATCATCTCTCCCCGGAGCGCATTCGTCATTCGGCGCGGGTGGCGGCCTGCATTGCCGATGGACCGGCCAGCATTGTCAAGACCGGCTTTCAGGAATCGGGCCGGCACAACCTTTATCCGGTGCTTTCGGCGCCATCGGATGCTCCGCTCAGCGAGCGCGTGAAATTGGTCTTCCGGGCCGATGTGGCGGCGCGTGCGCATGACAGGCGCGTATTCCAGGTACAGGCCACTTACGCCGACTCGCTCAAACACGTGCTGGTTGCCACCAGCGATGGCGCGCTCAGTTTTGACCGCCAGCCGATGGCGCGCATGAACGTGGCCGTGCTCGCGCGCGATGGGGAAGACGTACCGCAGCGCGGCTATGCCGGAGGTGGCGGGCGCGTTTCGCTCGACTTCTTTCTCAACGAAAAGACGCCGGAGTATTTCGCCAGGGATGCCGCGCGGCAGGCGATTGTGCAGCTCGAGGCGGTGGAGGCTCCGGCCGGAGAACAGACTGTGGTGCTTGGTCCCGGCTGGCCGGGTGTGCTGCTGCACGAAGCGGTGGGGCACGGTCTTGAGGCTGACTTCAACCGGAAGAAGGTATCCGCATATAGCGACCGCATGGGCCAGCAGGTGGCCTCGCCGCTGGTTACGGTGGTGGACGACGGCACCATGCATAGCCGGCGCGGGTCACTGAATGTGGATGATGAAGGCGCGCCCACGCAGGCGAGCGTACTGATTGAGAACGGCATTCTGCGCGGCTATCTGCAGGACCGGCTTTCCAGCCGGATTGCCGGGTGCCGGTCCACTGGCAGCGGGCGGCGCGAAAGCTACCAGCACATCCCGATGCCGCGCATGACCAACACGTTTATGCTGGCGGGGGAAAGTGATCCCTCTGATGTGATCCGGTCAGTGGACAAGGGGCTGTACTGCGTCAATTTTGGCGGCGGGCAGGTGGACATCACCAACGGGAATTTCGTTTTTTCAGCCACCGAGAGCTACTTGATAGAAGGAGGGCGCATCACGCGGCCGGTGCGCGGGGCCACACTGATCGGGAACGGACCGGAGGCGATGAAGAACGTCAGCATGGTTGGCAACGACTTGAAGCTGGACGAAGGGATCGGGGTTTGCGGCAAGGACGGGCAATCGGTGCCGGTGGGGGTTGGGATTCCGACGGTTCGTATTGACCGGATGACTGTGGGAGGAACGGCCCGATGATGGAAGTTGGAACTCGTCCCAGCGGGGATGCAGCGGTCGTATCGAGTGCCGGGACGGCCCTTTGCGATCTGGCGCAACAGACGGTCCGGCTGGCGGTGGAGGCCGGGGCCAGCGCGGCCGAATGTACGATGGCCGAAGGCGACGAATTTTCGGTATCGGTCCGGTTGGGTGCGGTAGAGACGTTGAAGGAGTCCGGGTCCCGCGGCGCGGGAATTCGAGTTCTGATCGGGCGCAACGCGGGCTGCTCCTACACCTCGGACCTCTCAGGCGAAGGCCTTCGCGCGATGGTGCTGCAGGCGCTGGATCTGGCCCGGGTGACCTCAGAGGATCCGCATGCCGGCTTGCCGGACCCGTCCGAACTGGGCAAGTTTACCGGGGATCTGTCTCTTTTTCATGAGGACGTGGGGGCTCTCGAAACAGCCACCAAGATCGAGATGGCGCGCGAGGGGGAACGGGTTGCGCTTGCCGTCGATCCACGCATCAACAACTCTGACGGCGGTTCCTTTGGCTCTCATACCACGCACCATGCCTTCGCCAACTCACTGGGATTTTCCGGCAGCTACAGGACGTCGAGTTGCTCGCTCAGCGTGGTGCCTGTGGCGCGCGACGGGGATTCAATGGAGCGGGACTACTGGTTTACGGCGGCGCGGTCGGCGCGGAAGCTGGAGACACCGGGCGAGGTGGGCCGCCGCGCCGCCGAGCGCGTGCTGCGCCGGCTGAAGCCGCGCAAGGTGAGCACGCAGAGGGTACCTGTGGTGTTTGAGCCGCGTGCGGCGAAAACACTTGTTGGGCATATCTTCGAGGCGGTCCATGGGGAGTCGGTCTATCGCAAGGCCTCGATACTGGCCGGGAAGCTGGGAGAAAAAGTGGCCAGCGAAAAGGTCACCATCATTGACGACAGCACGATGCCGGGTCTTTTCGGCAGTTCCCCGTTTGATGACGAAGGGGTGCCTTCGCGCAGAACCGTGGTGATTGACAAGGGTGTCTTGCGGACCTATCTGGTGAATACCTACACGGCGCGTAAGCTGGGGATGAAGACCACCGGGAATGCCAGCCGCGGCTTGTCGGGCAACCTCGGGATCGGCCACGGGAACCTGTATTTGGAAAACGGGACCACGACACTCGAACAGTTGTTGCGCGAGGCTGGAACCGGGCTGTATGTAACCGAGCTGATGGGGTTCGGATTCAATGCCGTTACAGGCGACTATTCACGCGGAGCCACCGGTCTGTGGATCGAGAATGGGGAGCTCGCCTACGCGGTGTCCGAGGTTACCATAGCCGCTAATCTTCGCGATATGCTGATGGGGATTGAGGTGCTGGCCGATGATCTTGAGTTTCGCGGATCGGTGGCGGCGCCCACGGTTCTGATCCGGGAGATGACTGTCAGTGGTCACTAAGGCTGAAAGGAAACCTGTCTCGCTGCCGGTGCCCGCCATCATCATGGGAATCTTTTTCGCGCTGGCCGGAAGCGCATTCTGGTATCTGCAACAGCGGGGATCCACGGGCTCGGCCAAACCTGTTCTGACGGCGGAGGCCAAGGCATACGTGCGCAACCTGCAACTGGCCGGGGTGGAGATGAAGGCAACGGAAAGCTATCTGGGCCAGGAAGTGGTGGAGATCACAGGTAAAATCACCAATGGTGGAAAGCGTCCATTGCAGCAAGTGGATCTGAACTGTGTTTTCTACGATCCCTACGGGCAGGTGGTACTGCGGGAACTGGTTTCCATTGTGCGGGCCAAAGAGGGCGGGTTGAAACCCGGCGACACCAAAGAGTTCCGGCTGCCATTTGAGGGACTGGCGCAGAGTTGGAACAAGGGCATGCCGCAACTGGTGATTGCCCGGATTATTTTTTAGCCGGACCGCAATATGCCACGTATCCTGCTGGTGGATGATGATCCCGACCAATTGGAGATCCGGAAGCTGATCCTGGAAGGCGAGGGCCATCAAGTGGCCACATCCTCCAGCAGGCTGGACGCACTGTCCGGATTCTTGGAGTCCACGCCGGACGTGGTGGTGATGGACCTGCGGCTGCCCGGCGCCGTGGATGGCCTCCAGTTGATCCGGGAATTGCACGCGGCAAACCATCAAGTCAGGATTGTGGTGCTATCGGGTTGGCCCGCCGATCTCACCGGCAAGCCGGAGGAGGCGCTCGTGTTGCAGGTGATTCAAAAGCCGGTGAAATCGCACCTGTTGCTGAGGATTCTCGGCCCACTGGGGATACTGGTTCTGCTTTGTTTTGCACCGGCGCTTTTCGCCGGAAGTTTCACGTTCCATGTGAGCACGGCCAGTGAGGTAACGGCGGTAGTGGAGATGAGTTCGTCCGGGACAGACTGGAGCCGGAAGGGCAGGGAAGGCGTGCTGGCCGACGTGAAGCTGGATGGGGGCGCACTGAGTCAGGTGATGGTCTACACGCCGGCAGTGCAATCCTACGCCATGTTCCTCGGCGCTTTGACCGCGGGTGAACACCGGTTGGAGGTGGAGCGTAACGGGCGGTATTCGGCGGCTGTCACGGAATTGAGCGTGCGCGCGGCAAGGTTTGAGGAGCACGCGGCATCGGAGGCAAGCTACGCGATGGTGGCTCATGCGCCCATTGTCTATGCGCGCCCGAACACGGTGGGTAAGTTTACCGATATTCCGCTGCTGGCCTACTGCGAACAGATGGACGGTTATCTCCAGTACAGCATCATTTTTTCCAATGAAGACGGCGGCACCTCGACGCGGGCCTTGATGGCGCGTTGGGGCCGCACCACCGACATCGAGCACGTCTATCGCGTCTGGCTGGACCCGGCGGGCCGCGCCCTGCGCTCCACGATTCAGTCGAAGGGTCACGCCGACGTTGCTTTCACCGGCGTTCGGGAAGGGAATCATCCGCTGCTCTATGTCTCCACCGTCAACAACATGGTTGCCGGCGAGGGCGCCTCGCCCATTCGCTACCGGCTGACGCCGCATCGTGTGGATTTGTCCAATGCCTCTCGAGAAGCGGTGATGGATCAACACTCGTTCACCTATGCCATTGCCGCGCAGGAGTTGGAACGGGAAGCCAAACTCCGTCCCTTTGCCACTGTGGACGGGCAGAAGATCAGTGACGTGAGAAACTATTTGTATCTTGAGATGCGGATCGCCAACCGCGACTCCCGCATCGCCGCCCGTGTGCAATTGGCGGGCGATCCGCGCTGGCGTTCGTCCCACCTCGGGCGCACCGACTACGCGATGGAACGGGACGGGTGGGTGCGGACCACGATCGAACTGCCGCCAGGGACCAGGGCCAGTCAGGTCGTCGCCATCGGGGTGGAATGCCTGGTGGAACCGGCGGCCCGTGACAAGCCCGCCCCTGTGGCCGGATCCTGCCATGTTGAGCGGATCAGCCGCGCCTTTTTTCTCGATCGCCAATACGTTCCACAACCGGCCTTGTGGCGCACATCGGTTTCCGCGGAAGGCTGGCGTATCCCGACAGGGGAGACCTTCACGTGGACGTTACAATAGAATCTACCATGCTTAAACGCCGTCAATTTCTCGCTGCTTCCTCGGCCGCCGCCCTGCGGCCGCAAAGGATTCTCGGAGCCAATGATCGCATCGGCGTGGGACTGATCGGCTGCGGAGTGCGCGGCGTCGGCTCTCTGCTCAAGGACGCGTTGCTGTTTCGCGAGGAGAGTAACATCGACATTCGCGCCGTGTGCGACATCTGGCGCCAGCAGCGGGAGAACGCCGCGGCAAAAGTGAAGGAGGCAGGCGCTGGGGATCCGCGCCAGATGACAGCCTATCGCGAACTGCTCGCCTCCAAGGACATCGACGCGGTGATCATCGCCACGCCGGATCACCAGCACTGCACCATGCTCATCGACGCGGTGCGCGCGGGCAAGGACGCCTATGTCGAAAAGCCGCTCGCAATGGATATGAAGGAACTCAACGAGGCCTTTGATGCGGTGAAAAAGTCCGGCCGCATCGTGCAAATGGGTACCCAGGTCCGCAGTCTGCCGAGTGCAATGGCTGCGCGCAAGTTCATCCGCGAAGGGAAGCTGGGCCGCGTTCTCAAGATCGAGCAGTCACGCAACAGCGTCCATCCATACTGGCATCGCTATGGCGAACGGAAGCTGGAGGAGACCGATACGAACTGGAGGGCGTTCCTGATGCAGCGCAAGCCGCGCGCCTGGGACGCGGATCAATATGCCGGCTGGTTCGGCTACCGCGATTTTTCCCGAGGCCCGCACTCGAACCTCATGGTGCACTTCATTGACCTGGTACATCACTTTACCGGAGTGGAGCCGCCGCGTCGCGTGGTCACTCTCGGCGGATCCTACCGGTGGAAGGAGAACTATACAGCTCCGGATTCAGTGGAGACCGTTCTCGATTACGGCGAAGATAACTTCCTGGTGCGCTATAACACAACCTTCGGCACAGGAGCCGGAAACTATCTCAAGGTGTTCGGAACCAAGGGGACGCTCGATGCCAGCAACTGGTCCGGCAAGCCTTTCACCGTGACTGGGCTGGGCGCGGAAGAGCCGCTGGCCGAGGGGACCCTCATTGATGAAATGGAAAGCGACGCGCACATGTTGAACTGGCTGAAGTGCTTGCGCACGCGCCAGCAGCCCAACGCGCCGATCGAGGCCGGATTCAGCCATTCGGTTGCCGTGATCCTCTCCGATGAGTCGCTCATGCGCGGCCGCCGCATGGTTTACGATGGCCAGCGTCGAGCGATTCGGGAAGGGTAATCCCACCGGAGACGCACACGTGGACCTTACAGTTAAGGTGGTTCCCCGCAGTTCGCGCTCCGAGGTTGTCGGGCCCATGCCGGATGGGACGCTCAAAGTGAAAGTGGCGGCGGTTCCGGAGGACGGCAAGGCCAACGCGGAACTGTGCCGGGTGCTGGCGCGCCATTTCCAGGTTCCGGCGCGCAACGTGGAGATCGTGTCTGGCGCCTCATCCACTCGCAAGCGTGTGCGAGTGCTAATTTAACTCGCACTCGCGGTTGCAGGCGCCAGGAGCCACGCGCAGCCACATTTCTCACCAGCTTTCTACGAACTCCGCGCGTCTCGTATCCACGGCCTTCTCCCGGGTCTCGTAAACGAAACCTGGCAAAAAAGCGGCCTAACCAACTAAGCTTCTTCGGCGACTGTGGCCGAAGAAGTGGCCCTTGGGGCAGCCAAATAGCGATAGCGAGTGTGACCGGGAAGCAGAGAATCTCCCGGCAAGACGGAGCGTAGCGGCCGTCTGCTGTTGCTCCATTCCCTTTCTTCCGGCCAAAACAGGGAATCGGCGACATCGACATTTCTCAAGGTCGTGTTTGAGGCGAGCTTGGCGTGAATGATCCGGCCCGGAACTGGCAACGCCTCGTTCGCAAAGCGGACAGAGCTTTCGCGCAAAGACGTGACGCGCGCAAAGATCCAATTCCCCTGCAACCTTCCCGGCGCCAGAGGCGTTACAGCGCCGGCAGGGATCCGCCTCTCGCCTCCAAGCGCCTAAAGCATTTGGCGGTTTACAGAGCCGTACAT
>JAENWC010000425.1 GCA_016650235.1 Terriglobia bacterium | reverse complement strand
TGTCATGGGATCCCAATCGCTTCAAGAGGGTAGGTCTACACTACATCGACTTTTCAGATTCTCCTCATTGCAAGCACGGCCACTTGTCTCGAAGAAACGTCAAAAAAACGCTCGGAGTGTGATGGCCGTGACGAACTTGGGCTAGCTGAAAGGGTCCCTGAGGCGCAGGTGGTTCCGGCCCCGTGTGGATATGAAAGAGTACTGGCACGGAGTCTTCGTTCCGGCATACGTGGACGCCACCACGAAGGGCCTTCCAGTCGCGGCCATCCTTCGTTCCCTCGCTCGTGAGTAGCGCTGCAAGATCGCGGCCAGCAGAACGCGGCGTCGCACTTCTCGTTAAATTCGACACGAAAGATGAGATCACCTCATCCACTCGCCGCCCTGGTAGTAAGCCTCCTGGACGCCCTGGTTAGACGGTGACCGCAACCCGCTCTCGCAAAAACTCTGGCGCAAAGTCCGCGCCATTGTCCCACGTGATGGTGTGATGGACAACAGAAAAGCGCTTGAAGCGCTCAATGTCCCGGAGCGGCCCAAAAACCGGGCCTTCCAGTTCATTGTAAAGGTTCACTTCACCGGCGGCGCCGTCACTGAACCGGAGCCAGACACTGTATTCTCGAACATAGCGGGCCTCAAGAACGTGAACAAACATGTCTTCACTCCAGCGGTTGAATCATATTTAGCGGATTCTTAGTCTCAGCAAGCGACCAGTTCTCAGCCAACTCCGCTTCATGTAAAGAGTACCACTCCAAGACCAGATGCAGCGCGCGGCGCGGAAACTTCCCTGTGACCACACCTGTGTGGATCTCCACAGTGATCTCAAACTCCCCATACTCTTTGCATGAAAATGGGGCGGCGCGTGTTCGCGGTAGTACATGCAGATCACGATTCCGAGAAAGCGGCTAAGCTCAGGCATCGTCTACATATTATCGTCTAGCTTCCGAAAAGTGGTTGTGTTGCGGCAGGCCGGTGAAGGTTGGCGCGGCGGGCGAGGGCTCCATAGGTTTGCATGGTGATCGTGAATACCTCTTTGGTACGATTGAAGAGGGGAGGGCACCAGCGCAGTGAAGCAGGCGACGACATCGCAGCCGATTATCATGCCCCCACCGCAGGCGCCGAGCGACGCTATCGATACTGCCACGCTTGAACTTCTTGCAGGCTGGCGGCTCCAGGACGCCACCACCGACCCGGAACAGATTCTCGCCGCTGAGCGGGAGCTTGCGGAATTCAAGAAGGCGATGAACGAGAACCGGACCACGGCCGGAGAGCCCGTACTCTATCCTTAGAGCCAGTTCCTTTTCCTCGACTCGGGCCCACTTGGCCTTCTCACCCATCCGCAGCGAAGCGTCGAAGTAGTAGCTGCCGCCGAAGTTTCCTCAGCGGAAGCCGCGTAATCGTACCAGCGATCGTCTACCGCAGCGGATCTCTGGGCGAAAGCCAGGCAGGAAGGACAGCCAACCGCCGACGCGAAAGCTCTCGACATCGATGTGATTGTCGCAACCGACCGAGATTGTTCTGTGAGCATTGGGGGCCTCCGGCGACAGGCCGGAAGCCTATCCTACTTTTAGCTACAGCCGGAAGTGCCGCCGCAGTTTTCGCATTTATAGCAGGACCCGTTGCGCGTCATTGTCCCGCCGCACTCTGAGCAGAGTGGGGCGTCGGCCACGGCGTTTGCGAAGGGGAGGGACTGCTGCGGGGCGGGCTCGGTCGGCTGCAGGACAGCCTTGTTGTCACCGGCCTCCGCTATCACGGCGTACTCGGGCCCGAGGAAGCGGGCGCCGAGCCAGCGGAAGATGTAATCCATGATGGACTTGGCGTACGGGATGCGCTTGGAGCCTGTCCAGCCGCTCGGCTCAAAGCGCACGTGCGAGAACTTGTCCACGTAGAACTTGAGCGGAACCCCGTACTGCAAGCCATAGCTGATGGCGGTGGCGAAGCTATCCATCAAGCCGGAGATGGTGGAGCCTTCCTTGGCCATCGTGATGAAGAGTTCGCCCGGAGTGCCGTCTTCAAAGAGACCGACGGTGAAGTAGCCCTCGTGACCGGCAATGGAGAATTTGTGCGTGATGGACTGGCGTTCGTCGGGCAGCTTGGTGCGGATGGGGCGGTAGACCACTTTTTCGATGACGCCCGGGGCTGTTGCGGTGGCTTTCTTTTCCCCCTTGCCCGTGCCCGAACTCAACGGCTGAACGCGTTTGGAGCCGTCGCGATAGATGGCGACGGCCTTGAGGCCGAGGCGCCAACTTTCAATATAGGCGTCCATGATCTGCTCGACCGTGGACTCCTCCGGCATGTTGATGGTCTTGGAGATGGCGCCGGAAATGAACGGCTGTGCCGCGGCCATCATGCGGACGTGGCCCATGTAGTGAATGGAGCGGGAACCGTTTTGCGGGCGGAAGCTGCAATCAAAGACGGGCAGATGATCGTCCTTGATGTGGGGCGCGCCTTCGATGGTTCCGGTGGAGTCGATGTGGGAGACGATCTGCTCGACCTGCTCCGGGGAGTAGCCAAGCTTGATGAGGGCGGCGGGAACGGTGTGGTTGACGATCTTGATGACACCGCCGCCGACCAGCTTTTTATATTTGACCAAGGCCAGTTCCGGCTCAATGCCGGTGGTGTCGCAATCCATCATGAAGCCGATGGTGCCGGTGGGAGCGAGCACCGTTGCCTGGGCGTTCCGGAAACCGGAAACACGGCCCTTTTCATAGGCATCGCTCCAGCAGCGCCGTGCGCCATACATCAGGCTGACCGGCACGTGCCGCGAGTCAATGGAAGGTACTGAATCCCGGTGCATGCGGATCACTTCCAGGAACGGCTGTTCGTTCACGGCGTAGCAGGGGAAGGGGCCGACCGCTTCCGCGATGCGCGCGCTGGTGAGATAGGCCTGGCCGCTCATCACTGATGTGATGGCCGCGGCATAGTTGCGCCCCTCCGGGCTGTCGTAGGCCTTCCCCTGCGACATTAAGAGAGCGCCCAGGTTGGCGTAGCCGAGCCCGAGCGGACGGAAGTCGCGCGAATTGCGGGCGATCTTTTCGGTGGGATAACTCGCATTCTCGACAATGATCTCCATGGCCACAATCAGAGTGTCCACGGCATGGCGGAACGCTTCCACATCGAGCTGCCCATCGGGACCGACGAACTTCATCAGGTTGAACGAAGCCAGGTTGCAGGCCGAATCGTCCAGGAACATGTATTCCGAGCAGGGGTTGGAGGCGTTGATGCGATCAGTGTTTTTGGAGGTGTGCCAGCGGTTGATGGTGGTATCAAACTGCATGCCGGGGTCGCCGCACTGGTGCGTGGCTTCGGCAATCTGACGCATCAGGTCGCGGGCGCGGTAGCGTTTCACGGGCTGCGGGTTGAAGACGGACTTGGTCCACCAGTCGCGATCTTCGGTGGCCGCCTGCATGAACTCGTCGGTGGCGCGGATCGAGTTGTTGGCGTTCTGGAAGAAGACCGAGGAGTAGGCTTCCCCGTCCAGAGACGAGTCGTAGCCGGCATCCACCAGCGTGTGGGCCTTCTTCTCCTCTTTGGCCTTGCACCAGATGAACTGCTCGATATCGGGATGGTCGGCGTTGAGAATCACCATTTTCGCCGCCCGCCGCGTTTTTCCGCCGCTCTTAATGACACCGGCAAAGGCGTCAAAGCCTTTCATGAAACTCAAGGGACCGGACGCGCGGCCGCCACCGGACAGGATGGCGTCCTCTTCCCGGAGCGCGGAGAGATTTGTGCCGGTGCCGGACCCAAACTTGAACAGCATGCCTTCGGTTTTGGCGAGTTCAAGGATGGCTTCCAGCGAATCGCGCACAGAATTGATAAAGCAAGCCGAGCACTGCGGACGGTTGTCGCCGATCTCGAGACCCTGCACCGCCTGGGAATCTTCGTTGTAGAACCAGCCGTAACCGCGGGATTCCTTTTTCACTCCGACATTGAACCAGACCGGCGAGTTGAAGCAAGCCTTCTGCGTCAGCATCAGGTGCGCAAGCTCATTGCGGAAGTTTTCGCTATCCTCATCCGACTTGAAGTACCGGCCGGCTTTGCCCCAGTCGGCGATGGTGTCCACCACGCGGTGCACCAACTGCCCGACGCTGCGTTCGCGCTCCGGCGAACCGATCTTGCCGTGAAAGTACTTACTGGCCACGATGTTGGTGGCCGTCTGCGACCAGTCCGCGGGAACCTCCACGTCGCGCTGTTCAAACAAAACAGCGCCCTTGTCATTTCCAATGGTGGCGGTACGGAGTTCCCAATGAATCTCCTCGTACGGAGTCTTTCCGGCTTCCAGCTTAGCGGTGAAATACCGGGGAAAAGAAAAACCTGTGCGATGCTCTCTAGGCAAAGAGCGTTTCAGGTCTTGCGCGTGCGCGCTGAGGTCAACGGTGAGTTGTCCCATGTGTCGTCGTAGTCCTTCCGAATCGGGGGAGTGGGTCAGTCGCCATGATGCCCCAATATATAGTGCTACGTCAAGAATTATATCTATATACCGTGCATCATGTTAGCAAACTAGTATCACCTCGGTACCTGGGCAGGAGCCTCGGGAACGGTCAAAAAGGTGTTGCGTCGAGCGTCCCCCGCCGGTTCACAGATCTACGCCCAGATCGCTCCAATTGACGACGGTCTGCTTCACCATGGCTTCATGGCCGAGAATCGCAGTGAGAGCGGCGGTGGCGCCCACGGTAATGTCCGCCGGTGAGGGCGCGCCCTTCGTGATGCAGTCGTAAAAAGCTGTAATGTGTGCATGGCGCGACTCTTCCTGCTTTTCCGCCAGCACGGAGGGTTGCCCGTCCCTGCCCAAGGGATGCAGCATAGCCGCGGTAAGCAGATCGACCGCCCCTTTGGTCCCATAGACGTACACATATTGGTTGCCGAAAGGCAGAGTTCGCGGGTGAAACACGTTCTGCGTGAAGGAAAGCTTCACCCCGTTCACGTATTCGTAGGTGAGACTGGCGCAGTCGAAGATGGTGCG
Organism: Terriglobia bacterium; assembly: GCA_016650235.1. GTDB lineage: Bacteria > Acidobacteriota > Terriglobia > Bryobacterales > Bryobacteraceae > VFZE01. The sequence goes on along the minus strand of JAENWC010000425.1, from coordinate 13,141 downwards.
GCCGGGCGGATCGTTCTTATACATCTGAGTTCCGCCGAAGCCGCAGGCGCGCGAGGGGCGAGAGCCGATTACCCAATTGCAGGCATCCAGGTTGTGCACTGACTGCTCGATGAGATAGCCACCCGACTTGGAGACATCGAAATACCAGTCTCCGGAGCTGCCATCATGCGCCAGATCGGCCGTCGCGTGACGTTGCGCCTTCACCCAGATGACATCACCAATAGCGCCTTCCCGGATACGGCGGACGGATTCTCCCATCTGTTTGTAGGAGCGCATCTGCTGGCCGGAGACGAAGACGGTCTTGGAGGCTCTGGCGGCTTTCACCAGATCGCGAACCTGCGCGGCGGTGACGCCGACAGGTTTTTCACAATAGACGTGCTTGCCGGCCCGCAGCGCGGCAATCGCCATTTCGGAATGCAAGTGCGGCGGGGTGGCGATGAAGACCGCATCAATGTCCTTGCGGTCGATGATCTTGCGCCAGTCGGCATAAGTGGCGGGATTGTCTTTGGCGGCCGCGGTGGCCGCCTTGTCCAGCCTGTCCGGCTTGTTGTCGCATACGGCGGCTACCTTGGCGTTCGGTTGCTCCAGCACTCCGGAAAGGAGATAGGAGCCGCGATTGCCGGTACCGATAACGGCCGTGGGGATCCGATCGGCCGATTGCGCCGAGGCCAAGCCTCCGGCGGCGGCCGATCCCAATAGGAAAGTTCTTCGTTGCAGGTTCATTGTTCCCTTTCTTGATGCCTCATGGTAGCTCTTTAATCTCTATGTTGCGGTAGTAGACAGGCCAGCCCTCCGATTGGAGGCAGATGTTGCCGGTTCGCGGCTCGGCGTCCGTGCCTTCATTCACAAGAACTCCGTTCAGCACCACAGTCACCTTCCCGTCGCGGGACGTGATCTCGTATTTGTCCCATGAGCCGAACGGCGGGCGATCCTTCACAAACGGACCGCGCTTGGCGCCAGTGATCTTGCCGCCCCGGACCCCGAAAAGGCTGCCCGCTTCGCCATAGTAGCCCTGCACTTCAAAAGAAATGGGCCAGCCATTGACGAGCGGGCCGGCATGAATAAAAAAGCCGGCGTTCGGCCACTCGTTCCCGCCCGGTTTCGGCTCCCATCCTTCCTGAAACCTCCATTCGGCGCGCAGGATGAAGTTGCGATAGACCTTCTTGCTGCGCAGAATCCCGTTGGGCTGACCTGTACAGGCGATCATCCCGTCCCGCACAGTCCAGGCCTCGGCGGGCGCGCTGCCTTCCACCGTCCAGTGCTCGGAGACATTCCGCTTCGGCATCAGGCTGACAAGATCCGCCCCGCACGAGAGCCCGGCGAAAAACAGAATTCCCGCCGCGCATGCGAATCTTTGGATCATCGAGGACGATTATACTCTCCTTCGATCCGCGGCGTCCCCACTTCTCCGCGCGCGCCACTACGGCACTCAGTTCTACAATGCCATGAGGAGGGCAGGTGCCGGAATACCCGGGAACTGAGCACGAACGCCGCATTGCCCCCGAGGCACTCACGCGACAGGTGGCCGCGATCTTTGCCGGCTGCGGCATGAGCCGGGAGGATGCCGGTTGGATGGCTGAATCGCTGGTGATGGCTGATCTTCGAGGCGTGCACTCGCATGGGGTTTTGCGCGTGCCTGAGTATGTCGAGAAGCTGCTGGCCAAGGGAGTGGACCCGCGGGGGCGTCCGCGAATCGTGAAGGACAACGGCGCTGCGCTGGTCATCGATGGCGGCAACAGCATGGGGCAGATCGGTGCCGCCTTCGCCATGCGGCACGCCATCGAGCGGGCGCGTACGGCGAACCTGGGCGCCGCCGCGGTACGGGGTAGCAATCATTGCGGAGCGATGTTCTCCTACGCCATGATGGCGCTTGCGGAAGACATGATCGGAATCGCCACCACCAATGCGCTGCCCACCATGGCGCCCTGGGGTGGCAAGGACAAGATCGTAGGCATCAACCCGCTGGCCGTGGCCATCCCCGCGGGCAAGGAGGCCCCCATCGTGCTGGACGCTGCATTCAGCTACTCCTCACACGGCAAGATCCGCGTCTTCCAGCAAAAGGGCTATCCGATCCCGTCCACTTGGTCCTTTGATGAGGAAGGCGCTCCCACTACCGATACAACCAAAGCGATCGCCGGCCTGCTGCGGCCCATCGGCGAATACAAAGGAGTGGGGCTGGCGATTGTGATGGGCATTCTTGCCTCGCTGTTGTCGGGAGCCGGTTATGGTTTGGAGTCCGGCAATATGGTGGAGGGGGCCATTCCCGGCAAGGACGGCCACTTTTTCCTCGCCATCCGGGTGGCCGCCTTCGAGGAGCCGCGGATTTTCCGGCGCCGGGTGGATGGCATCATAGGCGAGATCCGTAGCAGCCGGCCCGTGGATCCTCTTAAGGAACACGCGCAAGCCGGAGCTGCCCGCCGCGACCCTGCGAGCGTCCTTTGCGCTTCGAGGCATCTCTATGCGCCGGGCGGATTGGAAGCGGAGACCGAAGCCCGGTACCGCCGCGAAGGAATTCCGCTCAATGCAGAGACGCTATCCGGCCTAGGAGCCGCCGAGCAGCGCGCCGCCGGGCGCGGCGCATGAGTTCCGCCGCCGCAACTCAATATTCTCCGCCGCCGTAACTCAACATTCTCCGCTGCCGGGGAAGCGTTCCTGGCGGCGGCAATGAGTCTCGCCATGACGGTTTTTGCCGTACCTGTTTGTGTTGGGTCCGGCGACGAGGCTGGGTGGCGGCAGCATCATCATTCACAAGAATTAACGAAGTTATCCAGATGGAACGATCCAAGGCGGAGGGTTAGCCCTAGCCCTTGGCTTCGGCGTTGGCCCGGTTCAAGAGCGCCTTCATGTAGGCATAGCCATAGGCGGTTTGGGTGTAGTTACCGCCGACCATGGTTGGACTGTGGTCGAGGATCACAATGCCGTCGTAGTTGACGTCGCGGAGGGCCTTCATGATTTTCCACATGTCGTAGTAGCCGTTATCCATGAACGTTTCGATGAAATGCGGCAGGGGCGCGCTCACGTTCCGGAAATGGATCTTCCAGATCTTCCTGGCTCCGAAGTAGCGGATCATCTCTTCGGGGTCTTTGCCGGTGATCTTCTTGCCGCCTTCGAGCCAGGTTCCGCAACACAGGCAGATGCCGACGTTGGGACTATTGGCAATCTCCATGGCGCGCTTGTAGCCTTCGAAGTTTCCGAAGATGCAGCGGGGCACTCCGGCGAGGACGGGTACGGGCGGATCGTCGGGGTGGATGCCGATGCGAACGCCGGTCTCTTCGGCCACAGGGACCACTTGCTTGATGAAGTAGGTATAGTTTTCCCAGATCTCATCTTTCGAGTATTCGCGGCCGTGGGACAGCGGTCCGGCGAACACTTTGCCGGCCCAGTTGCCCTTGGCCTCGGGGCTATTCTGATCGAACTCGCGGGCGGATGCTCCGCGGACCATGGTGCGGCCGCTGGTCCAGATGCCGTTGCCCATGTGCGCGTAGGTGGTGTAGTAGACGCCGGCTTTGCCCAGGTTGCGGAGGTATTGCTTATACTCCTCGATTTTGGCGTCGCGTCCGGGGAGATTGAGCGTCACCTCGGGCATGTTATGGACGCTGGTGTTTCCGATGTTCCAAACCGTGATGCCGGCATCGGAGTAGCGCTTCTTGATTTGCGCGAAGCCCTCGGCGGTGCGCAGGTCCGGTGTGGAGCCGACGCTGACGTGTTCGGCGCCGAGCTGTTTGAGGAACGCGAGTTGCTCCTCGGAGGGATTGGGCGGGGATTGGACACAGAGCTTGATCCCGGGCGCCACTTTATTCACGACGGCGTGTGAGTTGGCGGCGAATGCGGCGGCTCCCAACGCGATCCGGCCAAAGTCTCTGCGGGCTATGTGGTTCATCATGAGCATCTCCTGTGGAATCAAAATTGGAAGCGCGGGGCAAGCCGAATATTTCTGGGGCTGCCCCCGGCTAGTACTCTACCAAACTGCGGCGTGCCCATGGTCACGCTGGACCAGGTTACGGTGACGCGTTCTCCTTGGTCAAAGGCTTTGGGGCCAAATTTGAGGTGCGGCGCCGGGGCGGCGGGGTGCGCTGTTATACTGTGGATGAAACTGCCGCATGAATGGCTCCCGGGGGGAGTGGTGGAATGGCAGACACAGCAGACTCAAAATCTGCCGGCCTCACCGGCCGTGAGGGTTCAAGTCCCTCCTCCCCCACCATCGGAACGCTTCAGGTTCCGGCGGACTAAAGAATTCCCCTTAGAAGCCCGATAGAAGCGGTGGTGTCTCCTGTTCAAACACTTCCGGTGCTGGCCGAGGCCGCTGACGTACTGAGCGACCAGTTGCAGGTAATGCTGCGCCAATTGGCCGTGCTCATGCGGCCGGAGTCGGACCGGCTGGAAAGCCGTTTTCTGGCGCGGCTGGAGAAACTGAACTTCGATGTGCGGCAGCGCAGAGCGCTGGCAACACTTACTTTGGGTGCAGCGGCGCGATTTCTGGCGCGTGGGTGTCCACCGGCCGATTTTCTGGAGGAGGTGGATTATAACGGGCGGCGCCTGGCAAAGCTGAATCTGCCTCCCAGTGCCATTGTGGTGGCTCTGGGCGAATATGAAAAGCTTCTCGGCCCCGTTCTGAAGAAACTGATCCCGGCGGAAGCCGGCAATTTCCAGTGGGTGCGCGAGCAGTTGCAGTTTTGCGTGATGCTGACGCTGAACAACGCCTACTACCAAGTGCGGGAAACGGAAACACAGGCCTTCTACGAGATGTTCTGGGCTGAGCTGGAATCCAAGAGCCTGGATGAGCTAATGGAGCGGCTGCTGGCGATTCTGGCGCGGTTTTGCCGAGCCGATGAGGCGCACCTGTATTTGTGGGAGACATCGGAAACAGGTTTTGTCCGGCGCGCCTGTTTTGGGGCGGCGGGCGGGAGCATTTCTCCTCCGAAGACTGCATTGGCGGCAAAACTGAGAAAGAAACTATCGCAGCCGTCTTCGTTTACTCCCGGCAGTGGGGCCGGCGCGGTCCTGGGCGAGCATTGGGATGGTCAATACGCCACATGCTGGTCTGTCCCGCTGATATCGAATAATGAGGTAGCTGGGGTGTTGCAGTTTGGATTCCTGCGGCACTATGACTGGCTCCCGCGCGAGCAGGAGCTGCTTACGGCCGCGGCGGAACGCTGCCTCAAGGCGGCCGAGAAGGCGCGGTTGGTAGAGGATCTGGCGCAGCAACAGGAACAGATCCGGATGCTCGCCGAGCGCATGATCCATGTAGAGGAGTCCGAGCGGCGGCGGATCAGCCGTGAGCTGCATGACCAGGCCGGACAAGACCTGCTTTGCATTCGGTTGCAGATGGAGATGATCGAGCACGATCTGCCGGAGGAGGAAGGGGGATGGAAATCACGGCTGGGGGATGTGCGTGATCTTACAGAACGGACAATCGTGGAGATCCGGCGGCTCATTGCGGCCTTGTCGCCCGCAGTCTTGGAACAGCTTGGTTTGGCGGCGGCGATCCGGCAACTGGTGACGCGGTTCCGGCAGCGTCACACAAGTAAGGTAAAGCTGCAAGTAGGCCGGCTGACCGGGTTGCCAAAGAACCTGGAAGTAATTGCATACAGGCTGGTTCAGGAGTGTTTGAACAACATTGTGAAACATTCTTACTGCTCGAACGTAAACATTTCGGTGAGCACTGCCGATGGAATACTGCGATTGTATGTGGAAGACGACGGTGTTGGGTTCCATCTGGAGGAAGCCCTGAACAAGCCGGAGTCATTCGGCTTGGCGGGGATCCGGGAGCGGGTTGCTCTTCTGGGCGGACATTGCTCGATCCAGGCGAGGATCCGGGATACGGAAAAGGATACGGGTAAAGTGGGCAATTCAAGAGCCAAGGTAAAGCCGGACAGCAGAATGAAGGTTCCTCGAGGAGCCTCACTGAGGGCCTCCTCGGGCACGAGAATCTGTGTAGAGCTGCCTCTGTTCCGAGCAATTGCCGTTGGCAGTCAACACGGGAAGATACGGGAATTGGTCCCGACGGGAAATCAAGGCTAGTAGCAGGGAAGGTAATATGGCAAAGATTCGCATCTTATTGGCTGACGATCACACTTTGTTCCGGCAAGGGATCCGCACGCTGATCTCGGCTGAGACCGACATGGAAGTGGTGGGGGAGGCCCCCAACGGAAGCGACGCCGTGGAGCGCGCCAACGAAACACGTCCGGACGTAGTACTGATGGACATCGGTATGCCTGGCCTGAGCAGTTTTGAGGCGACGCGGCAGATCAAGAAAAACCGGCCGGAAACCAAAGTTCTCTTTCTCACCATGTACGACGATGAAGACTATCTGGTGGAAGGTATGGAAGTGGGCGCCAGCGGGTACGTGCTAAAGGACAGCCCATCCCCGCAACTCGTGGCGGCGGTCCGCGATGCGTTCCGCGGTGGAAGCTATCTCAGCCCGCGTATGCTGTCTCAATTGGTGGATGATTTCCGCAGCCGCATCAAGTCCGCCAACCGCTTGCCGCGCTTTGCCACGCTCACCGCGCGCGAGCGCGAAGTATTGAAGATGCTGGCTGAGGGCAACTCCGTGAAAGAGATCGCCTGCATTTTGAACCTGAGCGTCAAGACAGTAGAGGCGCACAAGTTCAACCTGATGCGGAAGCTGGACATTCACAACAAAGCACAACTGGTCCAGTACGCTATCCAGAAGAAGATCATCAAGATTCCCAATATGGCCTAAACGGGCCTGGACAAGTTCTTGCAGGGCACCCGACAACCAATCGGGGTTTTTCATCATAGAGGCCGGCGAGCGGTACGGGGTACCACGCCGGCCATTTTTTTTGTCCGGACGCGCCGGGCGTGGGTGCGGTACAAATCCGCGCTACAATTCCAGGGTAGAGATATGAATCGCCGAAGCTTCCTCGCCTCCGCCGCCCTACCCGCGGCTATGAACACCGGGTTGGCCGCGCAATTGACTGCCAGGTTGCCGGTCAAGAAGGCGGTGTTGCTATCGATGCTGCCGCGCGAGTTGAGCTTTTCAGACAGATTCCAGTTGGCGGTTGCGGTAGGCTTTTCGGAAGTGGAGTGCCCTCAAACCGACGATGTAAAGATCGCCGAGGAGATCAAGAAGGCAGCCGATGGGGCGCGAATCCGCATCCACTCCGTGATGAATGGGGACCACTGGCGTTACCCGCTTTCCTCGGCGGACCCGGCGGTGGTGGAGCGCAGCATGAAGGCAATGCGCACCAGTTTGCAGAACGCGCATCTTTGGGGGGCGGACACGGTTCTGCTGGTGCCTGCCGTCGTGAACGCGGATACAAGTTATCAAGACGCCTGGCGCCGCTCGCAGAAACAGATCCGTGAATTGATTCCCTTGGCTGAGAAACTGAAAGTGGTGATCGCCGTGGAAGAGGTTTGGAACAAGTTTCTGCTGAGCCCGCTTGAGTTTGCCCGGTATGTGGATGATTTCCAGAGTCCGTGGGTAAAGGCGTATTTCGACGTGGGCAACGTGGTGCTGTGGGGCTATCCGCAGGATTGGATCCGCACGCTGGGCAAGCGGATTGTGAAACTGCATTTCAAGGACTTCAAGTTCAAGGTCAATCCGGAAACGCGCAAGCGCGAGGCGGAGTTTGTGAACCTGAGAGATGGGGAAATCGACTGGAAAGCGGTGCATGCGGCGCTTGGCGAGATTGGCTACCAGGGTTCGGCAACCGTGGAGTTGTCCGGCGGCGGGCGTGAGTATCTGGCCGATGTGAGCCACCGTGTGGATATGATCCTTGCGGGAAGCTAGTGTAGGACTGCAATACTTGTATGAAGAAATTTCTGATTGGGCTGGTGGCTGGATTCGTGCTGGCCGGTTTGGCGGGGGTGATTGCTGTGTTTGCGGTGGCCCGTATGACGGACCGTCAACCTTCTATCCCGCCGTCGGCCGCCTTGATTTTCCGCCTGGAAGGCGAGGTGCCGGAACTCGCGCCGCTGGAGATTCCTTTGCCGCTGTTGGAATCGCAATCTCCGGTGACGGTGCTGGACACGTGGGATCTTTTGCGGAAAGCGGGATCGGATGCGCGGATCAAAGCGGTGTTGTTTCAACCGCGCGGGGTGGGAGCAGGCTGGGCCAAGCTGGACCAGATCCGGTCCAGCCTTGTGCAATTCAAGCGTTCCGGCAAACCGCTGTACGCATTCCTGCACAACCCTGGAGCAAAAGAATACTATCTGGCGACCGCGGCCGACAAGATTTTTCTAACGAGGGAAGATCTGCTGGACCTGAAAGGTCTTCGTGCCGAGGCCACTTTTTACCGCCGTACGCTGGACAAGATCGGAGTGCAAATGGAGGTGGAGTATGCCGGCAAGTATAAGAACGCCGCCGACGCCTTCCTGCGCACATCGATGACGCCGGAGTCTCGTGAAGTGCTGAACTCAGTGCTTGATCAGATCTACGGACATCTGGTGGAGACCGTGGCACAGTCGCGGAAACGGACGCCGGAACAGGTACGGGCGCTGATCGACGATGGTCCATTCCTTGCGGAACAAGCCAAGGCAAAGGGTCTTGTGGACGGGCTTCTCTATGAAGACGAAGTGATGAAGGATTTGAAAGAGCGGCTTAAGGGGCAAGAGCTCGCTACGCTTTCGCATCGCGACTACCTGAAGATCCCGGCGCTCAGTCTCGGCCTGGAAGGGCGGGAACGCGTGGCTATTGTGATTGGAGAGGGCGCCATCACGCGCGGCGGCGGCGGCGGGAACAGTTTCGGTGGAGACGAAGGCATACGATCCGGACCGTTCATCAAGATGCTCCGGCAAGTGGCCGATGACGCAACCATACGCGGGGTAATTTTGCGCGTCAACTCGCCGGGCGGGGACGCTATCGCTTCCGATGATATTCTGCACGAGGTACGGCGGTTGTCCAAGCGCAAACCGGTGGTGATCTCGATGTCGGACCTGGCCGCATCGGGTGGCTATTTCATCTCGATGAGCGGCGATCCCGTGCTTGCTTATCCCAATACGTTCACCGGCTCGATCGGGGTGATCTACGGGAAAGTGAACCTTGCCGGGCTGTATGAAAAGCTGGGCCTGAACGTAGAGATCCTGACGCGAGGCCGCCACGCCGATATCGACTCGGCTTCACGCCCGCTCTCGGAGGATGGCCGGAAAAAACTCCGCGAGGGAGTCGACTTTGTGTACCGCAGCTTCCTGGAACGAGTGGCCGAAGGGCGGCGCCGCAAGGTGGAGGAAGTGGAGCCGCTGGCGCAAGGGCGCCTCTGGCTTGGCTTGCAAGCGAAAGGGAACGGGCTAGTGGACGAGTTGGGCGGGCTGGACCGTGCCATCGAGATGATCCGCAAAAGAGCGGGCATCAAGGACGATGAGAAGATCCGCCTTGTGCGGTACCCTGCCAAGAAGACTTTGTTCGAACTGCTGTTCAGTGAATCGAGCGAATCCAGCCTGGAGGCGATGGTTGAGTCGGCGGGGCGGTCGGCTCTACGGTTAAAATTGCGCGCGCTCAGCGCGCAGCTTGGCCTGGCCCCGGAGCAGGCGCCGTTTTTCCCCATGCAGGGAATTCTGCGGATTGCGCCCTACACCGTAAAAGTCTTTTAGGGCACGCGTATAACGAAGCTGCTGGCCGCGCAGCCAGGTCTAGCCTAGCCGCATGTTTCCTTTTGGGATTCGGTGGCGCGGAGAGCGCCCTTTGCGCTACTGAACCTGCATCGGCCCGATGCGCTCGATGCATTCGATCATGGCGCGGCCGTTGTGATAGCCGGCTTTCCAGCGCTGGGCTTTCGCGCCTTGGGCTACGCCGGCCGCCGTCACTGAGGGATGCCACTCGCCGGTCTTCCAGTCGGTTTGGCGCTGGTCAACGAAGTCGAGCGTCTTCTCAAAGACCGCGACGTATTCCGGCTTTCCGGTGAGCTGGAACATGGTCAGGGCGCTCACCAGGGCTTCGGCCTGCGTCCACCAGACTTTCTCGCGGCGGTCAGCGAGTTGGGAAAAAGCTCCGCTGTCGAAGAAGCCGCCGTTGGCCTCGTCGTAGCCAAACTTTTTTGAGTAGGAAAACAGATTCTGGAACAGGTCCACAAAGGGATAAGGAGAAATTCCGGCCGCCTGCATGGCGTCAGAGAGCAGCCAGATGTTCTCGAGGTCATGCCCGTAGGAGACGCGCGCGTTATTGCCGTCAAGCCTGGGCGTCCAATCGCGCTCGTACTTATCGGTGCATGCGGCCATTAAGGACCCGAGTCCTTTACGCACCACGCTATTGCTCTCTATGTGGATGAGCTCGAGCAGCCGTTCCCGCGCCAGCGGCAATTGAGAGGCGCGGTAAAACGTGGTCATTGATTCAAGTAGATGCAAATGCGTATTCATTAACTTCAGGCCGGTGGCGCCGCCACCCATGTACGGCTGCTCGGCGGCCGGGGGCGCGGACCAGTCCCTGCTGAAAAACTCGACATAACCGCCATACCGGGCGTCGTGGGATTTAGCCTCGAGCAAATGAAACAACTCTTTGGCGAAGGCGAGCACATCGGCGCGTTTGCCTGCCAGGGCATACTCCGCAATCGCATAGAGCGCGAAGGATTGGCCGTATAGGTGCTTGTGCGGTTTATCCACCTTGTTGCCGGTCGCGTCCACTTCCCAGTAGAAGCCGCCGTGTGTCTTGTCCCACATCTTGTCTTTCAGGAACCGGTAGCCGAGTTCTGCCGCATCCAGCATCTCCTTCCGCCGGTACCCGCTGCGAGCCAGGCGCGCGAACAGCCACACCTGCCGCGCCTGGGTCACGATCATCTTGTGACCTTCGCCGGTGGGGTTGCCAGCCGCGTCGTGATTGATGATGTAGCCGCCATTGGCGCGGTCCAGCGTCTTTGGATACCAGAAGGGGACGATGTTCTGCTCAAGGTTCTTCTTGAGCTGCGGCAGGCGCGCGCGCAAGCGCGTCACGGAGTCATCTTGAGCGCCCGCCGCAATACACAGGGACAGGCCAACCAAAGAACGCAGGAACATCTTCATTTCGTTTCGAGAGTATCATGATTGCTGAATGTTCTTCCTACTTCTGCTCTCCTTGTCAGCCCAAGTGGCCTTGTGCGCCGATCTGATTCTGCACAACGGAAAGATCGTGACCGTGGACGCGAGATTCTCGACGGCTGAATCGGTTGCCATCACCGGCAATCGCATTACGGCGGTGGGATCCAGCCGCGCTATACTCGCGGCGCATCGCAGGCCCGGCGTGAAGCTCATGGACCTCCAGGGCCGCACGGTGCTGCCAGGATTGACCGACAGCCACGTGCATCCACTTGGGGCCGGGTTGAGCGAACTGCGCGGCAAGCTTCCGCCGCTCAATTCCTTCGCGGCGGTGCAGGCATTTATTCGAGCCAAGGCCGCTGCGACGCCAGCCGGCCAATGGATTGTCGTCCCGCGCACCTTCCCCACGCGGTTGCAGGAGATGCGCATGCCCACGCGCGAGGTGTTGGACGTGGTGGACACGCATCCGGTGATGTTCGACGCGAGCTATGTCTGGATTGTGAACTCGCGCGCGCTGCGCGACAGCGGGATTACGCGCGACACTCCCAATCCTGCCGGCGGCGAAATCGTCCGGGATGCGAGTGGTGAGCCGAACGGGATCCTGCGCAACGCGGGCAGGCTTCTCAAAGGGCTCAACCGCGCGGAGAATTTCACAGGTCCGGAGAAACTGTTGGCTTTGGAGCAGATGCTGAGCCGGTATCTGGATGCGGGACTCACCTCGATCAGCGACCGTGCGGTGACCTCCGATGACATCGCGCTCTATGAGACATTACTGGCCCAGGGAAAACTGCCGCTACGCGCGGTGCTCACCTGGCGCCTGGATGCATCCGGGCCTGTGGAGGAAGTGGTGGCGCGGTTGAAGGCCTCCTCCTACCGGTACGGAAAGGGCAGTGATCCTGGACGGCTCAAGTTTGGAGCGTTCAAGGTGACCCTCGATGGCGGCATGACGATCGGAACGGCTTATCAGCGCATGCCGTACGGCGATTTCGGCAAACAGCTTTACGGGATGACCAACCCCGACTTTCGCGGACAGATTTTTCTTTCGCCCGCAAAGTTATTGGCGATCATGGAGACGGCGCGAAACCTGGGCTGGCCGCTTACGGCGCATGCACAGGGCGGCGGGGCGATCGACGCGCTGCTGGACTGCTTTGAGGCTCTCAACAAGACCAAGGCGATTGCGCCGACGCGGTCGCATCTGATGCATGCCAGTTTTCAGTCGCCCGAAGCCATCGATCGATTGGCGAAGCTGGGGCTTCCGGCCGACGTTCAGCCGGCGTGGTTATACCTGGACGGGCCCGCGCTATCGAAAGTTTTCCCGAACAGCGGGATGCGTTATTTCTTCCCGCTGCAAACCTACCGGGCCAAGGGAATTGTGCTCGCCGGCGGGAGCGACCACATGATCGGGCACGACCGCAATTCCGCCACCAACCCATACAACCCGTTCCTGGGCATCTGGACGGCGGTCACGCGAAAGATGACCGATGGAGGTGTTCTGCACGCAGAGGAGCGCATTTCGCGGGCGGATGCGATTCGCATGTACACATTGTGGGGCGCCTACATGCAGCACGCCGAGGGCGAGCGCGGTTCCATTGAGAAGGGTAAGTTGGCCGATCTTGTGGTGTTGGACCGCGATATTCTTACGGTTCCGGTGGATGAGATCCGCAATTTGCAGCCTGTCGCGGTGATTCTGGATGGGCAGATTGTGCGAGGCGGGAACGGCTTGGCAGCCAGTCGAGACGGATGGAAGACTGTCCAGCCGATTCTCCAGACGCGCTGTGCCGGGTGCCACCAGAAAGGCGAAATCGCTCCGATGGCGTTCACCACTTATCAGGAGGTGCGTCCGTGGGCCAAAGCGATTCGCGCCGCAGTGGCAAGCCGCACCATGCCTCCGTGGCACGCGGCCCGCGGCTCGCATGTGTTCCGGAACGACCGGTCCTTGTCTGTATCCGAATCGGCGGCCCTGATCGGCTGGGTGGATGCGGGCGCACCCGGCCCGGCGAGCGCGGAGGTCCCCCCGCCGGCCGCCGTCAGGAAGGCTGGTTGGAAGCTGGGCCAGCCCGACCGCGTGGTGCGGGTCCCTGGTTACCAGGTGGCTGCGTCCGGCCAACTCCCCTACACGTTCCTGATTGTGCCGCTGCACTTTGAAAAGGACACATGGATTCGCGCGGCGGAGTTC
>JAENWC010000424.1 GCA_016650235.1 Terriglobia bacterium | reverse complement strand
GTCTCCCGTTCTCCGTTCTCCAAACCGTAGCCGGTCCAGAAATCTCCGCCGCGGGCATCGTCAATGCCGCCAGCTATCGTACCGGCGCTATCTCACCGGGCGAGATCATCACCCTGTTTGGCCTCCGCCTCGGTCCTGATGAGCTGGCGACGCTCCAACTCACCCCCGATGGAGATTCGATCACCAAAGAACTATCCGGAACGCGCGTGCTGTTCGACGACATGGAATCGCCCATGGTCTTCTCCTCCGCCGGACAGATCAGCGCCATCGTTCCTTATGCCTTGGCCGCCAAACAAAGCACGCGCGTGCAAGTGGAGGCGCTTGGCAAACGGTCCGGCTTTATCTCCATGCCCATCGCCCCGGCTGCCCCAGCCATCTTCACCCTCAACGCCTCCGGCGCTGGTCCCGGCGCAATCCTCAATCAGGATTTTTCCGTCAACTCCCCGGCCGACCCCGCCGCCCCCGGCTCGGTCATACAGATCTTCGCCACCGGGGAGGGCCCAACCGACCCCGCAGGCCTCGATGGCAAACTTGCCATCGGCATTCTTCCCAAGCCCAAACAGGAAGTGAAAGTCTTCATCGGCGGCATCGAGGCTGAACTCCTCTACGCCGGCGCCGCCCCAGGCCTGGTCGCCGGGTCATTCAGATCAACGCCACCGTGCCCGGCGCCCTCGCCTCCGGCGACTTTACGGTGCGCTTCGAGGCCGCCGGCATCCCCAGCCAGCCCGGCGTAACTGTATCCGTTCGCTAGACAACCACCAATGCCAACTGCCACCCTATTTACATGAAACCTTGCTCGGCACTTTGTGGACTGCTACTGCTACTCGCAGCCCCGCTCGCCGCCGCGGATGCCGCTGGCTGCCCCGAAGGTAAACCCCGCATCGGCCTGATTCTCGAAGGTGGCAGCGCCCTCGGACTCGCCCACATCGGCGTCATCGAATGGCTCGAACAACATCGCATCCCGGTAGATCTGGTTGCCGGTACCAGCATGGGCGGCCTCGTCGGCGGCCTCTACTCTTCCGGCCAATCCCCCGCCGAACTCCGCCAACTCGTCAGCACGCTTGACTGGACCTTCCTCCTCACCGGCCAGATCCCTTTCCCTGACCTCGCCTTCCGCCGTAAACAGGATCGCATCGCTTTTCCCAACCACCTCGAATTCGGCCTCCGCAACGGCATCTCCCTGCCTCCCGGCTTGAACTCCGGTCAGGAGGTCGGTTTCCTGTTTGACCGCAGCACGCTCCCCTACGGCGACATGAAAAGCTTCGACGACCTCCCCATCCCGTTTCGCTGCGTCGGCACGGACCTGGTCTCGGGTAAATCGAAAGTCTTCGACAACGGTTCCCTGTCGCAAGCCCTCCGCACCACAATGTCCCTGCCCGCCCTGTTTTTGCCCGTCAACAAAGACAAGGCACAATACGTCGATGGCAGCCTCCTCAACAACCTCCCTGTCGATGTCGCCAAACAGTTGGGAGCCTGCGTTCTCATTGCAGTCCACCTGGACCCCGGAGGTTACAAGCCCAAGGACGGCTCCAACCTGCTCGGGGTCATGGGACGCAGCGCCGGCATCATGATCGCCGCCAACGAGCTTCGCAACTTGCAGCTCGCCGACATCGTCATCACAGTGGACCTCCATGACGTCGAAAGCATGGATTTCAAGAAAGCTCTCGCCATCGCCGACAAAGGCTTCCGCGCCGCTGAAACCAAATCCGGCATCCTCTCCAAGCTCGCCGTCAGCGAGGCGGAATGGTCCGCCTACCTCGCCCGCAGAAACGCCCGCAAGGTAACCGTCACTCCCGTTCCCCAGTCCATCGCCATCGAAGGAGCTACACCCCGCGATGCCATCGCCGTGGCCCGCCGTCTCAGCAAATACATCGGCCAGCCGGTCACTCCCAATGCCTTGGAGACTACGCTGCGCAGCATCGCCGGCGAGGGACGCTATGCCAGTCTCAACTACGGCATCACCAATCGCGCCGGACAACAGAGTCTCGCCATACGCGCTGTTGAAAAATCCCAAGGCCCGCCGTTCTTGCTCGCCCGTGTCCAGATGGACGGCTCCGACGTCGACAACGTCCGATTCAGTATGGGCGGCCGCCTCACTTTTCTCGACCTCGGCGGCTATCGATCCGAACTCCGCACAGACTTCTCCTTCGGCGGCGAAGAGATGCTTGGCGCCGAATACTTCCGCCCGTTCGGCCCAGCACGCAGGTTATTTGTCTCCCCACACGCCTCCACCCATACGCAAACCGTCGATTTCAGCAACCGGGACCAGCGCATCGCCGAATACCGCCTCGGCCAGGATCGCGCAGGCATCGACGCCGGCATAGTGTTCAATCGCTCCGCCGAATTTCGCGCTGGTATGGACTTCGTCCATCAGCGCACCACTCTTCGCATCGGTGACCCTATCCTTTCCAACGGCTCCTTCAGTACAGGAATTGCAACCGTGCGCTTCAACTACTTCGGCCAGGACGACATGGCCATTCCCCGCCGCGGCGTCCGCCTCAACAGCGATTTCCAATACTTCACCACTCGTTCCACCGCAGGCGGCGGCTTTCCCCAGGCCGAGACTCGCCTGTCTCTGTTCCAACCCGTCTCCAAACCTGCCAGTATCTATTTCTCCGCCGCCGGCGGCTCCACATTCGGCACGAATACGGATACACCGGACACCTCTTTCTTCACGCTTGGCGGACCCTTCCGCCTCGGCGCATACAACCGGAACGAGTTGATTGGCCACCAGTACTATCTGTTCTCGGCTGGCTACCTTCACGAGGTCTTCACCCTCCCCCCCGTCGTCGGCGGGCAAGTCTACCTCGCCGGCTGGTACGAAGCCGGAAAAATGTTCGGCTATCAGGCGCTCCCCAAACTCCCCAACTCCGCCAGCGGCGCCATCCTGCTGAACACCGCCATCGGCCCCGCCTTCTTTGGTGGAAGCTGGGGCGATCGCGGCCGCCGTAACTGGTATTTCGGCATCGGGCGGCTTTTCTAAGGGCACTTTGCCCACAGAACACCTATAATGCTGCTATATGGCGGCCTTGTCCGACTTGCGCCTTCCCGCGTTGGTGGACCTCCGGCAATTGCGCTTCGAAGATCTGGAGCCTCTCCTGGAGGACGAGATCCGGGAGTGGCAGCACGCCCTCGATTGGGATTTCCGCCCCTCCGCCGAGTTGGTCCGCCGCTTTGTCCGCATGCAGGCCCTCAACGGCTTTGCTCTCGTCTCCGGCGCCCGGACCGTTGGATATTGCTATTTCGTCTTCGAGGAAACCAAAGGCCTCATTGGCGACCTTTATGTCGCCCAGGACCACCGCTGCAAGGAAAACGAAGATCGCCTCTTGGGGGCCGTCCTCCAATCCCTCCGCTCAGCCCCGCACCTGCAGCGCGTCGAGTCCCAGTTGATCATGCTCAGCGATAGCGGCCTCAAACCCCGCGATCTGCCTTACGACGCATGCGCCCAAAGCTACCGCCGCAACTTCATGATCGCCCCGCGCCATCAGGCTGCTGGTCTTCAGCCCGCCAGCCCCGCCGCCGCGGTCGAATACGGCAGTTGGCACGAAGGAATTCAAGACGCCGCCGCCCGCCTCATCGCCCGCTCCTACATCGGTCACGTCGATAGCCTCATCAATGACCAATACCGCTCCATCGCCGGCGCACGACGGTTCCTGACCAATATCATTCAGTATCCGGGCTGCGGCAGTTTCTTCCAACCCGCATCCGTCCACGCCACAGACCCGCGCACCGGCCGGCTCTGCGGGATTTCCCTGGCCAGCCTCGTTTCCTTCGACGTCGGCCACATCACCCAAATCTGCGTGGATCCGGAGGTGAAAGGCCGCGGCATCGGTTATGAGATGCTGCGCCGGTCCATGCAGGTCCTGGACGGCCATGGTTGCCGCCGCGTCAGCCTCACCGTCACCGGGTCCAACCGTGAAGCCATCCGGCTCTACCGGGGGTTGGGCTTTCAAACCCTGCGCACCTTCGACGCCCACGTCTGGGAGGCCCTGCAGCGCCAACCGCAACAGCCTAAGGCCGCCGGAACTCCATAAAATACTGATACGGCAAAAAGTCGTGCTTCCGCGCCAGCACAAACCCGGCCGCCTTCATCTCGGCAACCACTTCCTCTTCCGCCAACTTCATCGACACCGGCGGACCCACCGGCAGATCCAACTTGCGAAAGTCGATCATCACGATCCGCCCGCCAGGCCGCAGCGCCCGCCCCAACTTCGCGTAGTAGGCCCCGCGCTCGCTGATGTGGTGGAGTACGTCGCAGAAGAAAATCGTATCTACGCTGCCCTCGGCCAGCTTCGGATCATTGGCCGATGCCAGCACCGTCTCCACGTTTGCCGGCGCGTTGGCCTTGGCCATCTCCAGCAGCTTCGCATCGATGTCCACGGCATAGACTTTTCCCGCATGGTGCGCCAGCCGCCGCGAAAAATAGCCCGATCCCGCCCCGATGTCGGCCACCGCTTCATCCGGCCGCAGTCCTAAGGCCGTCACAACCTCATGCGGCTTTTGCCAGGCGTCCCGCGCCGGATTCTCCAGCACCTTCGCATACTCGCCGGCCGATCGCGGCGGATGATTCTGATGTTGCGCCTGCAACAGCATCACTAACCAGAGCAATGTGCTCATGCCAGTTCACTCCTCTTCTTCCCATAGGCAAAATAGATCCCCAGCCCAATGGCGAGCCACGCAAAAAATCGCAGCCAGGTCTGCAGCGGAAGGCTCAGCATCAGCACCAGGCAAAGGAAAATCGAGAGGCCCGGCAGCAGCGGCACCAGTGGCACGCGGAACCCGCGCGCCCGCTCCGGTTGTTTCTTCCGCAACACAATCACCCCTACGGACACCAGTATGAACGCGAAGAGCGTTCCAATGTTGGTCAAGTCCGCGAACGTTCCTATGTCCCAGATTCCCGCCGGAATTCCAACCGCCAGCCCCGCCACCCACGTGCTGATGTGCGGCGTCTTGTACTTGTTGTGTACGCGCGAAAACACGCCCGGCAGCAGCCCGTCCCGCGACATCGCGAACCATATGCGCGTCTGTCCATACTGGAATACCAGCAAACAACTCGCCATGCCCGCCACCGCGCCAATGCTGACCCACTTCCGGATCGTGTCGTAGCCCAACGCCTTCAACGCACCCGCCACCGGAGACGCGTTCGCCAGCGTCCTGTAATCGGCCACGCCCGTTAATACCAGTGCCACCGACACATATAGAATCGTGCAAACGATCAGGGATACGATGATGCCGAACGGCAGGTCCCGCTGCGGATTCCTGCACTCCTCGGCCGCCGTCGAAACCGAATCAAATCCAATGTAGGCGAAGAACACAATCGCCGCGCCGGTCATCACACCGGAAAAACCGTTCGGCATGAAAGGCGTCCAGTGATCGGTGTTGATGGCCCGCGATGCACCCACCACAAAAATCAATATCGCCGCCACCTTCACCAGCACCACAACATTGTTGACCCGGGCGGACTCCCTCACTCCGCGCACCAGCAGGATGGTCACCGCCATCAGAACCAACAGCGCAGGCACGTTGAACCAGTTCCCCGTAAACTGGCCTCCCGCAATCATCGGCTGCGACAACTCCGGCGGCAGGTGAAAACCAAACACGTTGTCGAGGATGTCGTTGAAATAGGCGGAAAAACCCACTGCCACGGCCATGTTCCCCACGGCGTACTCGAGGATCAGATCCCACCCGATGATCCAGGCAAAGATCTCGCCCAGCGTCGCGTACGCATACGTGTATGCACTTCCGGCGATCGGAATCATCGAGGCCAACTCCGCATAACACAGCGCCGCAAAGCTGCACGCAAACGCCACCAGGAGGAACGACAATGCAATCCCAGGGCCCGCGCCGGGACGCCCGATCGTGGATATCGAGTCAGCCCCGTTCCATAGCAGGTCCAGCACCGGCGCATGCAGCACCGAATGGAAACTCAGCGTTTCTCCCGCCGCCGCCGTCCCGGTCAGGATGAAGATGCCCGAACCAACCACCGCCCCAATGCCCAACGCCGCCATGGACCATCGGCCCAATGTCTTGTGCAACCGCCGCTCCGGCTCCTCTGAAGCGGCGATCAATGCGTCGATGTTCTTGGTGCGGAAAAGCTGGCTCATTCGGCCTATCTTAGTGCATACATCCGGATCCCGCATGTTTCTGGCGGAACATTTTTGGCGCCCTGCATCGCGACCAATGTCCACGGGCCTCCGAAGGCAGTTCCAGGGAGCGCCCACTTTGGGTGTTCCTGCCTGTCCGGTTCCAGGCGCGCTTGGTTGGAACTGAGAGCGCTGCGTCTTTGCGGCTTCGCGAGAACCACCTCGCATTGGGGAGACGGGGCTGCGGAAGCGTCTCACGCAAAGCC
>JAENWC010000423.1 GCA_016650235.1 Terriglobia bacterium | reverse complement strand
CGGCTTCCGGGCCATTCCAGCACCGCGCAGTCATCTCCGATTGGGCTGGCGGGGCCGGCCAGCCGACGTATCATTTCGATCTTTTTCAGTTCAGTCATTCCCCAACATCATTCACCCAACATCATTCCCTAACATCAGGCCGCTTGGCAGTTCCTCGCCAAAGATGCGGTTCATGGACTGGCTGTCGCGCCCACCTCGGCCAGCAAGCAGCGCCAGGAGGCGTTCGGCGTCCGCATGTTTCTGCAGGCTTGCCCTGGCCAGATCGATGGTGGCCGGCGGCAAATCCCGGGACAGGTCGCCTGTGCGTTGCGCGAGCGAGGCCACTATCTCCGAGGCCCTGTCCACTTTGACAAGCGCATCCACCCATCGCGCCACGGTCCCGGCTGAAAGCACCTGGTTGGCCGGACCATAGAACAGATTCCTGGATCCGAGCCGCGCCAGGCACCACAACTCGCTATCCTGGAAATCGCCCGCTTTCACCCGCCGCAACAACTCCTCTCCCAGATCGGTGCGCGTCTGCGAGGGTAGCAGTTCGAGGCTGGAGGCGCACCGCCACATCTCGCGCAACAGAGACGAGTTGACGCGAATCTTCGCGTTCTTGCGCGGCAGCAGCGTGGCTGCGAGCCGCTGGTAAAGATCCCCTTGTTGATTGCGGTTCAAACCGCCGGCCAGGCGTCCCCAGAAAATCCACCACTCGCTTTGGTTCTGGACCGCACTGCCAAACACCAGGCCTCCGGCAAAGATCCGCCGTACCTGTTCAATCCTGTAGTCGTCGCCTGGATAGCCGAACCCTGGACGCAAACACAAACCGCACAGATTCAACCAGCGCGCCTCATGGCCGGGGCTGAGTTTTCTGCCTTCGGACAACTCGAGAAACAGGTCGCCCATGCGCCGGATCGCGCTCAACGGCCAGGAATTCCGGCCCAGCGCCAGCGCTTGTTCCAACCTGGAAGGCAACTCCTCCGGCGCGAGACTTTGCCGCTCAAAGGTGTCGCGCAGTAATTCCAGCGCGGCCGCAAGCGATGCGTCCGCGATCACAGCCGCCGGCTTGGCCACCGCCGTTGAGGCAGCTTTTCGCAATTCGAACTGCAGCTTCCACCGATGCTCGCTGAGCTTACTGTCCGCCCAAAGCTCCAGTGTGCCTACCTCGGTGAGACGCGCGCCCAGCTTTACCGGGATTCCTCTCTCCGCGCCGGGCTTGCCGAACCGGATCACCGCGTGCAGCGGCGCATGCAGATGCATCCGGCCCGCCTCCACCTCGCTCAACGGGAACTCCACTATCTTTCCCGCCTCGTCATCCAGCCGCGTGAGCGAGCTGTACAGACGGAACGTCACCGCCTTGTTGGCCACCAGTTGCAGGCCTTCCACGTCCAACTCGAGCACGTCGCCCTCGATTGTTCCTCGCGGCGCCACCGTTACGGCCTTCACGGTTTCCCCGGTTTCCAGCCCGATAAAGTAGGCGCGCGGCAGGCCGCCGCGCACCAGCAGCCCCGCGCCAGTGGAGCGGCCGTAGTTGTAATAGGCCGCGCCCACGGCAACCGCAAGATCCAGATCCCGGTTCTCGAGAATCAGCGGACGCCGCCCATGCCATCGCTCCAGCACATCGGCCACACGCCCCCGCAGGAGATCCGGAATGAAGAACCCTCCGTTGAACAACACGGCGTCCGGTTTGGCCGCGCCGGCATCCTCAAGGAACGCCGATAAATGCCGTGTCACGGCCGCATCGGATTCATAGGGCAAGCCCAGTTCCCCGAACGGGGACATCTCTTCATCCTGAGGCAGAGGCCGCTCACCCCGCTCGCAAAAGGGGAGAAAGCCGTCCAGGGCCAACTCGAGCGCTTCTTCCCTGGTGATCTCGGTGCGCAGTGTGCCGCCGATGAGAGACCGTCCCGCCCCGAGCACCGTGATGTCCACCTTATCCACGCTCGCATCCGCCAGCAGCTTCTCCTTGGCCGCCGAACACTGCCGCCGCAAGGCGCTCCGCTGCCGCACCGACAACTGGGAACCCAGCTTCGATTCGGCCAGCCAGGCCAGCGTCAAATCCAGATTGTCTCCGCCCAGCAGCAAGTGGCGCCCAACGGAGGTGCGCGTGAAATCGATCTTTTCACCTTGACGCGTGACGCGGATCAGGGTGAAGTCGCTGGTCCCGCCGCCGACGTCGCAGACGAGCACCAGTTGTCCATCAAAGAGGTCCTTGTGCGACTGCGAAAGATGATTGGCAATCCAGCTATAGAAGGCCGCCGCGGGCTCCTCGAGTAGCGTCAGATTCTCGATCCCGGCATCGCGCGCCGACATCACGGTCAACTCGCGGGCCTCTTCGTCGAAAGAAGCCGGTACGGTCAGCACCACTTCATGGCTGGCCAACGGTTCGCTCTGTGTACGGTCCCAGGCCTCCCGCATGGTGGACAGAATGCGCGAGGAAACCTCGACAGGACTCCACAGGCGGCCTCCCTCCGATGCTTCCCACGGCAGAATCTTAGCCGTCCTGTCCACCGCTGGATTCGAAAGCCAACTCTTGGCCGAATGCACCAGTTTGGTCGGCGTCAGCGCGCCCTGCTCGCGCGCGAACACGCCCAGCATCGGCGGCTCGCTCAGGTAGAGAAATGACGGCAGCGTTCGTCTTGGTTCTTGCGCATTCTCCGCTATCGCTTGCGGGATCTCGAGCACGTGGACGGCCGGGAACTCCCGATCTCCGCCTTCGGGGGCCCGAATGTAGGCGAGCGCGGAATTTGTTGTCCCCAGATCGATACCGACAAAGGATCGCACGGCCGCGCTACTCAACTTCGATCTCGGCAGGAGCCACAATCATTGCGCGCTCACCGGCCTTCAAGGCGGGCAGATCCACCATTTCCGCCCTCCAGCCACGGTGCCTGAGAATACCGGCCTCGACTTTCCCGTCGGCAGGCACATTGCCCACCAATTTCAATCGCGCCGTGTCCTTGGCATCGAGTCCGGCGGCGGCCAGCCGGGTTTGAGTCCCTTCCACACCATCCACCACGGGGCTGAGTTTCAGGTGGCGGTTCAAGACCGTGCGGCATTGTTCGTGCACGCCTCGCAGCGCGGACCCCACCTGCTCATCGCTGTAACCGCCTATATCTTCCATCAGAAAATCGACAATACGCGATTCGCGCTGCAACAGGGCCAGCATCTGCACGGCGCCATCGGAGGGACCGGCCGCGGCGGCCTGGGGCGAGGCTGCCGGCTTGGCCGCCGTCTTAGACACCACGGGCGCCGCGCGCCGCATCAATCCCAACTCCACGACCACCTCTTCGGGGAGTTTTCCTTTTGTCAAAATCGCAAAGAAACTTTTAAGCGCCAAGAATAGTCGTCCCAAAAAATGTGTACCTCGAATCATCGGAGGAACTCGCCGGCACAACGGAGCCTCACCGGCCAGAAAATCCGCGAGTTCCTTTCCGTTTGCGGTGGGCCGGTGGGCCCTGTGCCAGCTTATAGGATACAATGCAAGCTCGACCCTGCCGGGGTCCACCTATTCCCATGATGGACAAGATCATCGTTATTGGCCCGCAAGGCGCGGGCAAAGGCACACAAGCCGAACTGCTTTGCGGCGACTATGACTTTGTGCACATCTCCATTGGCGAGATTTTCCGCTGGCACATGGACCATCACACCAAGCTCGCGGCCCGTGTACAGCGCATCATGAATGAAGGGCGTCTCGTCCCGGACGAAATCGTCGCCGAAGTGGTCAGCAAGCGTCTGCAGGAGCATGACTGGAACTGGGGCTTCGTGCTGGACGGATTTCCGCGTACGCGTTTGCAGGCGGAATACCTGTTTGAGAACTGGAACCTCGACAAAGCGGTCTACCTCGACATCCCCGATAAGATTGTCCATGACCGCGTCATGATGCGGGTTGCATTAGGGCAAGGCGGTGGGTTCACCAAGCGCGCCGACGATAACCCCCAGGCACTCCGCATCCGCCTGCAGGAGTTCCATGAAAAGACCGCCCCGCTGCTGCAGCTTTTCCAGAACAGGAGCATGCTGATCACCATAGACGGCAACCGGGCGATTGAAGACGTCTACGCCGAAGTAGTCGCCGAGCTGCATTTGGGGGAGCCGACGCGCAAACGCCCTTGATGCTATTTCCGGGACGGTTTGATTACCCCCGCTCCACGCCTACACGCGCCCTCAGATTGGCCACTCCGGCCGTGTAGCGCACGTCGGTCACTGAGAAGGCCACCGCGTCCTCCAGCCAGTCGTGCCACACGCCATTGGGATCATGCGAGGCTGCCGTCAAGGTATACTCCTGCGCGCAGAGTCCGCACTGGAAGGCGAACGTCACGGAAAGAGTCTCGCCTGCCATTGCGGGTCCCAGTTTCACATGCTCGAGTTCCGTGTTGGTGCCGAAGACCTCAAAGCCGATCCGGGTGCGGATCATGATCCCCACGACGGGGTCCTGCACCAACTCCTTGAACCGGACGCGCACGCGAACAGCCACCTCGTCGCCGGATCGCCACACCACCGCCGGTCTGCCCTGACCATCCAGGGTCTCCAGCGCGAGGATCGAGGCTCGTCCGTCCCCGCGCCGCATGGATGGTGACAACGGCTGTTTCACTTGCGCCGCCCAGACACGCACCTGTTCGGCCACGTGCCGGTTGTAGGCGTCCAGCACCTCGCGCGGATCTCCATGCGCCATCAGCCGGCCCTGATGCATCCACCAGACCTCATCAGACAACTGCCGCAACAAATCCTGCTCGTGCGAGAGGAGTAGAATCGTGGCGCCGTCGCGGCGCAGCCGTTCCAGACCCATCACGGCTCGGGCTCGCACCAGGGCGTCGTGCCGGGACAGGGTATGCTCGAGCACCAGCGTTCCGGCCGGAGCCAGGTTCAACGCATCGGCGGGGCCTAGCGTCCGCCGCGGCTCGCTCGCCGTTGCTTCCCCAGATGACGGCGTATCCAGGCCGCCCGCCAGTCGCAGCAGGGAATGCAAGCCTGCCGACTCCTCGCCGATCACCCCGACGATGGCCCCGTCGGGCGCCTCGCAGGTCAGCCCTTCCAGTCCCACTGCAACAGCTTGTCGAAACGTTATGCTCATCAACGCTAGAATCTCACAGCGAAATGCCGGTCCGCTTTAGCAGACACTGGCTCCTGGCGCGGCCCCTCCCGCGTTTCACTAATGCCATAACCACAAACGTCGATGAGTTAGGAGTAACGGCCGAAACCCCTATTGAAAACAAACGGGCAGCGTCGAGCCGGGCCTGACGTCGCTTGAGGAGGATCGGGGTTGCCGTTGGTGGACCAGAAAGAACTAAAATGCGGCAGGAGAAACTGGTTGGCGCAATCGTGAAAGCCGCACATGGTGTCTCCGATACCACGGTTGGGCAAAGTGCCGTCGTCCAGGATTCGGTAGAACACGGAGGTACAGGAAGGGCCGACGGCGTTGCCGCGGTTGTGGATATAGCAGGGGAGCGGCAAGGCAACGAGTGTGCCGGTTGCTCCGGTGAGCTGGCCTGCAAGCTGGTTGCGCAGATGCTCCAGCCGCACGAGGAAACGGTGGACGAAGATGCGCTGGATGCTATGGGAGAGATCACGGATGGTCTTCGGCAACGCCAAGTCCGACCTCACCCGTAGCTTGCCCATACGCCAAAGGTTAGAATGAAGACGGAGGCTACTTCTGCCCCAGTCTTCCGCGGGTCCGTTACCTTTTCCGCCGCCCGCCACACAGGGCCTCAGGCCAGGGACGCCTCGCCCTCAAGGGGCGGGCCGTTGGCTGGTCACTGCTCTGCTGGTGGCCGCCTGCTTCCCGGCGCTGATACAACGTTCGCCTCAACGCTCTCGCCAGCCAGTTCCCGCATTGAGAACGGCGCGGGTCAAAGGCGGCTCGGTCGAACGCATTCTCCGCGTATCCGGCATTACCGGCGCAAAACGCGCCTTCACATTGGTCGCTCCCAAACTCGCCAGAAGCCGCAGCGGGCCTTCTTCCGGCTTCACTCTGACCCTCACGCGAGTTGCAAGACCGGGAGCGCTCGTTCAATCCGGTCAGCTCGTAGCAGAGTTCGACCAGCAGTACATGCGGCAGCACTTGGACGACCACCGGGCGGAGGTGGAGCAGCAGCGGCGCAATATGCAGAAGATGCGCGCCCAGGTTGATATCAAGCGCAAGGCGTTGGAGCAGAGGCTCCTGCGCGCCCAAGCCGACCTGGAAAAAGCGCGTCTCAACTTGAAGACCATCCCGGTTCGTTCCTCCATACAAGCGGCCCATTTCCGTCTCGCCGCCGATGAGGCGGAGCAGTATCAGCGGCAGCTCAGCAAGGAGATTGCACTCGCTGATATCTCGGAAGGCGCAGCGCTCCGCCGGGTAGAGTTGCAGCTCGAGTTGGAAGAGTTGGATATGCGGAAAGCCGTAACCAGCCTCTCTCGCATGTCCCTCACGGCTCCGATAGATGGAATTGTTGTGATGGGGCAGACGCGGCGCGGCACCGAGATGGCCGAGATTGAAGAGGGAGACGAGCTGCGCGCCGGCCATGGGTTCCTCTCGATCCTCGACCTGCGTTCCCTCATCGTGGATGCGGAGGTAAACCAGACGGATGCCCAACTGCTCCGTTTGGGCATGCTGGCGAGGGTCCGATTTGACGGTGTGGAAAAGCTGGTGCTTGCCGGCCGCCTCACCGCTATCGGAGGCTACGCGCAAGCAGGGCGCGGACGGCCCAGTTACGTGCGCCAGATTCCGATTCGCCTCACGCTCGATCAGACCGATCCCCGTGTTTTTCCCAACTCCACAGCCAGTGCCGACCTTGTGATGGGAGCGGAAATGTCGGGAACCGTTTTGCCTCGGGAGTGTATCAGAACGAGCGGCCCCGGCGGCGAACCCCACTGCTATGTTTACTCCGGCGCGGCGTGGGAAAAACGCCAGCTTCAGTTAGGACTACAAAGCAACACCGAAGTGGTTGTGAGATCCGGATTACAGGAGGGTGATCTGGTGGCGGCCGAAGATCCGTTTGCTCGATGAGCGGATGCTTTCAGGAAGCTATCGCCGCCAGAATGTGATCCACACTCGGCTTGCCGCGGCGCGCCATTAGGATCTTGCCGCTCTTGCCGATGACGTAAACGGTCCGCCTCACAATCAGCCCGCCGGCGTTGTAGAGGTCAGCCACCCGCTTGCTGTTGTCCACCAGCAGGGGGAACGGGAACGAGTGCTTCTTGCGGAACTTGGAATGGCTTTCCGCGTTCTGGGGATTGATGCCAACCACGATGACTCCTTTTTCCTGCAGACGTTGCCAGTTGTCCCGCAACTCGCACAACTGCTTCCGGCACACGGGCGTCTCATCTCCGGGATAAAAGATCAGCACCACGTTCTTGTTGCGGTTGAGGTTGAGAACAAAGACGGTGCCCTCTTCATCCGGCAAGAGAAACGGGGGCGCCATGGAGCCCTCGGGCAATGGCTTAGAGAACAACGAGAGCATGAGGCTATGATTTTAACCCAAGCAAGCCTCAGGATTGGCGCCGGTAGGTGCGCGAATAAACGGCCGATCCGTTGACATCCCGGTGTTCGATCACCAGTTGCGAACCGGCCCCGTCCGGCTTCACCTGCAATGCCAGGAAGCCTCCCTTGACGCGGTGAAACCGGTGGTAGCGAGGATCTTCGCCCGGCGTGCCGCTGGCGTGCGAATCACTGGCGGCGCCGCAGCCGAACTCCTCCACCTTCGAGGCTGGATCAATCGAGTGGTACTGCCAGTGCCGATCGCCACAAAGCACGAACGTGTCCGTGCTTCTGTTCTGCTGTAGCCATTTGCGGAACGATGATCCTTCCGTGGCGAAATCCATGTTCGAATGATTGTCGTGCTTGTTCTTCCGGTCGGGACCTACAATCGGCGTCGGGCTGACGATCAGCTTCCAGTGCGCGCGGCTGGCCATCAGTGACTCCTGCAGCCATTTCTTCTGCTGCACTCCCCAAATCGACTTTGCATCCGAATCCGCCGCACGGTTGCTCGCGCGGTAGTCGCGGCCCTCCAGCAGGAAGATCTCCAAGCCCTGCCCCCACTGGAAACTCCGGTACGGCCGGGGACCCATGGGAACCTGCTCCGGAAAAATCTTGAGACCTTCCTCAAAGGTGAACGGGTTCATCTTCTCGTTGACCATGCCCGGCCAACAATCGTCCGAGTAACAGTCGTGATCGTCCTTCAGCCAATAGCCGGGGACTTGCCGCAAACACTCCACCAGCTTTGCGCCGCTGAACATGCGGTGCCAGTGGTAGCGGGCCACCTCGACATGATTCACCACCGGATCGTCGCTGTCGTAGTAGACGTTGTCGCCCACCGAGAGGTAGAAGTTCGGGTCCATCTTACGGATCGCATCGTAGAGGAGGAAGCCATCCGGCGAGTCGGTCTGCGAGTACTTCTGGCAGCTCATCATCGCGAGGGAAACCGGCGCAAGCGTACTTTCCACTGGAGCCGTGCGAAACCAGCCGGTCAGGACACCGTCCACTTTCTTCGAGCCGCCGGGGCGCGTCTCCATCGAGTAGGCGTGGCCCGTGGCCGGTTTCAGCTTGGCCGCTGTGAAGGATCGCGCGAAATCCGTATCCGGCCCCACTGCCGCCCAGTTCGAATCAAACACCTTCTTGCCGCTGTCCTCGCGAACGATCACGCGCAACTGTCCTGACTGGCCGGGGCACGACCCCTGCAGGCTGCTGATGTCGAAACCCAGGGGCAATACCGCGCCACGGGCGCCCTTTCTCACAATCCCATCGGCGCGGCGTGTCGAATACTGTGTGCGCCGTCCCCACAGAACAGCGGATCGATCACTCACCTCCCCCACT
>JAENWC010000422.1 GCA_016650235.1 Terriglobia bacterium | reverse complement strand
GCTTTATTGGTTTTCGATGAGATCCAATGCGGCGTCGGGCGGGTTGGAACCTACTTTGGCTACCAGATGTACCAACCGGTGGTGCTGCCGGACGTAATGGTTGTGGCAAAGCCCCTGGCCGCTGGGCTGCCGTTGGGTGTCATTACCGCCAATGAACGGGCCGCCTCGACGATTCAAGCCGGCATGCATGGATCGACATTCGGTGGAGGCGCGCTGGCTTGCCGGGTCGCATTGGAGTTCTTCGACATGTTGGAGGAACTACTGCCGCAGATTCGCAGCCGGGGCGAATATTTCAGAGCGAAGCTGACGGAACTGACAACCAAGCACGATTTCATCAAGGAAGTTCGGGTTCACGGATTGATGATCGGGTTGGAACTGAAGATGCCCGGTAAGCAGTTTGTGGCGGACGCCATGGACCAGGGGCTGCTGATCAATTGCACGCACGATACGGTGCTGCGCTTTCTTCCGCCCTACAATATCAGCGAGACGGAGATCGACAAGGCGGTCCGCATCCTGGGGAAGATCTTTAGGAAGGGCAAGAAATACTACAAAGAGTACCGGTCGCAAGCCGGCTAGAACGTGATCCCAACCAGGAAGACGGCCTGATTGAGGTTCGATTTTAGCAGCGCGTTCACGGGGTGCGAGAAGTTTTCCGATCCCCAATGCGTGAAGCGGAGTTCCGGCGTGATGCGGATGATGGGCACCTTCAATTCAATGCCGCCGGCAAAGACAATGCCCGCAGCCGACTTCTTCACGAACTCGACGGGATTGTCGACAGCGAGACCCGTGATGCGGTTGAACGTAGGCCCAGCGGCGAGGAATGGTCTGATGTTGCCATCGCCGAAGCGGTACTTGAGAAGAAGCGGGAACTCCCACTGGCTGGCGGACTGGTTGGCAGTGGAACTGCCATTGGTGGATTGATACTCCAGTTTCCGGTACAGCGCATCGATGCTAACTGCAAGCTTAAAGGGGAGGTGGACTTCCAGAGTGGGGCCGATGGTGAAGTGTTTGGGAATCGATTGAAAGCCAATGGTGCCGCTGCGCGCAACCTCGAATGCGTCGTTGAGGGGCGTACCGGCGCGGAGGCCCCAACTGAGGGCCTGTCCCCAGAGGCAGTGCGAAAATCCCGAAAGCAGTATGATCCATTTCAACATAGTGGTTCCTTCCGTCACGCTTTCAAGAAGTGCTTGATGGAGCGCACCGCTTGGCGTGTTCTATGCTCGTTCTCGATGAAGGCGAAGCGAACGTGCCCTTCCCCCATGGGTCCGAAACCGATGCCGGGCGAGACAGCGACGAGTGATTTCTCCAGCATGAGTTTCGAGAATTCCAGCGACCCGATTTTGCGGAAACGTTGCGGAATCCGCGTCCAGAGGAACATAGAGCCGCGAGGCGGTTCCACCGGCCAGCCGGCGCGATTGAGGCCGTCCACCAGCACGTCGCGCCGTTTCTTGTAGACCCCGCAGATCTTCCTGGTCTCCTCTTCGCAATCGCGCAAGGCGATGATGCCCGCTATTTGCAACGGCTGGAAGATGCCGTAGTCGAGATAGCTCTTGATGCGCGCCAGGGCGGCGATCATTTTGCGATTGCCAAGGCAGAAGCCCATGCGCCAGCCCGCCATGTTATAGCTTTTCGACATAGAGAAGATCTCGACAGCCACCTCCTTTGCGCCGTCCACCTGGAGAATGCTGGGCGGCACATAGCCGTCAAAGGCGATATCGGCGTAGGCAAAATCATGCACCACCATGGTTCCGTGACGGGCAGCCAGAGCAATGATTGTTTTGAAAAAGTCCAGATCCACGCACTGTGTAGTGGGGTTGTGCGGGAAGGAGATGAGGATCATCTTGGGCTTCCTGGTAGAGGTGCGGTAGAGGTCCTCGAGGCGATTGAGGAAAGTGGCGGCATCGGGCATCGGGAGCATGCAGGCGTGGCCCTCGGCCATAATCACGCCGTACTGGTGGATCGGATAGGCGGGGTTGGGAGAGACGACGGCATCGCCGGGGCCGATGACGGCGAACAGCAGATGGGCGAGCGCGTCCTTGGCTCCGATGGTGGCGATGGTTTCATTATCCGGATCCAGATCGACGCCGTAGTTGCGTTTGTAGCGCCGCGCCACTTCCAGGCGCAGGTGCGGCAATCCTTTGGACAGAGAATAGCGATGGTTTTTCTTGTCGCGTGCAGCCTCGATCATCTTATTGACGATTGGCTTAGGTGTTGCGCCATCCGGGTTGCCCATGCCGAAATCGATGACGTCGTGCTGTCCTGCGCGCAGCCGTGCCTTCATCTCATTGACGACCGCAAAGACGTACGGAGGTAGTTTTTGAATGCGATAAAATTCGCCGTCGGAAAGCGACATATATTTTCATTCTAGCGTGCCCCACGCGCCGCCACCCGGGGTTTCGATGGTCAAGCGGTCACCGGGACGGAGGTTCATGCGTGTCTTGGCTGGGATGGCGGCGCTGTGTCCGGAGTTACGCAGTTGATTGCGCCCCGGTTTACCCTCGGCGCCTCCTTGCAGACCATACGGGCCACGCGTGCGCCGGTCCGACAGCAGAGTCACCTCAGCGGCAGCAAGGAATTCAAACTCCTTCACAATGCCGTCACCACCTTTATGACGGCCTTTGCCGCCGCTGCCGGAGCGCACGCGGTAAGCGGCCAGGCGTACGGGATACTGATGTTCGAAGGCCTCCACAGG
>JAENWC010000421.1 GCA_016650235.1 Terriglobia bacterium | reverse complement strand
TCTAGCACGTGTCCACAGGCGACCTTTTGATGACTCGCCAGACCGTGGAATGCGCAGCCCCGGAAGGCCGCCGGAACTTTCGTTTGCGACTCGTCCGAGCGCTACTGCTGGCGGGGGAGGGCAAAAAAGCGGAGGCGTTGCAGGAAATGGATGGCGGGCTTCTGACCTATGCCGGAGCGCATGTTTTTGGCCCCTTGCAGGCGGCCCAATTCTAAGCCGTGGCAGGTGACATTCCCAGCGCGATGGATTGGATGGACCGTGCGGTACGGATGGGGGATTCCGGCGAAGAATGGTTGCGACGCGATCCGTGTCTGGCGAAACTTCGGGATCAGCCGCGTTTCCAGCAGATGTTGGACTCCGTCGCCTACCTGCGTAAGCAATGGCCGGCCGGCGCAGGCAGTCGCTGATCGCGTTCCGGCGAGGCAGTGGTTCCGCATGGTGCTTCTGGCCGGTTCACTGCTATTCGGAACATGTGCCACGAAGACGATTGCAAATAGAGGGCGGAAAAAGCTGAAGCCGCTGGAGCCGCTCCGCTCCCCTGACTAGCCGTTGGCGCCATGGTCTAATGGGCATGCTCCCAGAAACAGGAGTTCGGTGTTATCGGAAATGAGTCGCCAACCATGAAATGGATGACCCCTATAGCGCCGGCTCCTTCGTCGCGCCACTTTTCGCTGCCGATTATGACGAACGTTATGCCGCTTGACCTTGGAGGTTTTATGAGGGCCAATATCATTGCCTTAATTGCCTTGCCGGTATCCTTTGTCTCTTCTCCTATTTCATTGGCAGAACCACTTGGCCCTGTTGTTAGCAGAAAGGGTGAAGTCTATGAGCTAAAACTTCCTGTTACGGTCAGAGAAGCCCTCACCAATTTCAATTCCCGATTCCAACACTGGGAAGCGACTGATTATGCTCTGGAAGTCCGGCATGGTGGTCACCAAGAGAAACTGAAGAACCGAGCGCCGTATGCGCTCGTCACTGACGTCAATGGAGACGGAAAAGACGACCTGATCCTCGATGGGCACGACCACCAGAGGACCTTGTTGATCGGCGTAG
Organism: Terriglobia bacterium; assembly: GCA_016650235.1. Classification (GTDB taxonomy): domain Bacteria; phylum Acidobacteriota; class Terriglobia; order Bryobacterales; family Bryobacteraceae; genus VFZE01. The sequence goes on along the minus strand of JAENWC010000421.1, from coordinate 8,851 downwards.
TGTCGAAGGGTTCCCAGTATCGGGTTTCGATCATTCGTGAGTCAGAACTTGTCGATCCACAAACCTTGGAGTGCCAATTTGATGGCAAACAACAGAGGGGTTTCGCATATTATCTATGGCTCCCGGAAAAAAAGAAACCCGGTTCGCCAATTTTCAGCCTCGCTTGGCCACAACAAAGTAACGCCTCCGGAAAACTTCTGAACGATGGCGGAACGGTGGACTACTATTTCAAAGAAGGCCAATTCGAAGAGGGAGAGAGCATTCCACTTTGAGAGCTTGGCGGCATAACAAGTCATTGCAGCGGCGCCCCGGAGCGGCATCCGCTGCAATCAACCCGCTAAGTGCGCTGAAAGCTGCGAAGGTATGAATCGAGGAAGAGTTCTTCTCCTGGTCATGGCCGGTGTCGTCGTCTCGTGCTGGTATGTGGCGCGATTCGACGGCGACCCGAAGCCGGTTGATCCGCTGCTTGTGGCCCCGCTTCACGCAGTACCTGCGTGGCGGTCACAGCCGACGCTCCTGCAAAATATTAACGAGCCGGCTGCGATCTACATCGTGACCGGCCTGCCGGGGTCCGATGGGCTGTTCGAAGCTCTCCGCCTGGATGTGAATAGCGGTGCTCGTTCATCGGCGCGAATCCAGTTTGGACCGAACACGACCTACGTGCCCTTCGATTCGGCGGAGAACACTGGAATTCCAGCCATCGAGTTCCGCGGACTGACGCATCGCCGTCCAACTCCGTATCTTTTTAAGTTTCCAGGTCCACGCGGCCCTGGATTTCATTTTGTGGACTCCGCTACCGGGGTGGTGCATATCGTCGCGGGAACGGGGAATAGTAGGCGCACTCTGCTGACCTTAACACTCATAAATTCGAGCAGAGTGCCGGAGATGCGATCCCTCCTCTGGTCGGACCGGTCGAGGCGATTGGCGGCGTTGCTCTGGCGGGAGGTTGACATCTGGACCTTGTACCTGTTTTCATTGATTCCAACTCAGAATCAGACGTAGGTCTGGGCCCGCATCACCTAAATAACTGAACAAGCGGAAGACGCATCCTCATACTTTCCACAGGGTCTCCAGCAAAGTCTGTAGGAGTAGCAAAGTCTGTAAGGTCTGGAGGGGTGTGGAGGGGTTGACGCGGGCGTGGGAGGGATATAAACTCACCCAAACCGGAGCCAAAAATGGGAACTCCGGTCTCGGCCAGCAGAATCTGCTGGCGCTGGTTCCGGCGAACCAAGCCGACCGTGTGCTGCGGCCGGCGAGTCCGAGGCTCGACAATACGCTGCCGCAAACGCTGGCCAATGGGACCACGCGGTTCACCCCAATCGGCGCCACGGTGAATCCCAACGCGCGGGCGTTTTTCCGCGGACCCGGCGCATGGAATCTGGATATGTCGCTGTTCAAGAACTTCCAGCTCGGCGAGAAGGCTCAACTGCGATTCACGGCCGATTTCTTCAACGCGCCCACCGGGCTCCAGGATCTCAGCGCGCAACCGAATGAGCCGCGCATCATCCAGTTCTCGGCTCGTATAAGCTGGTAGCTTATGCGCTCACTCGTCCTCCTCATGCTCGCCGGTACGGCGTTGATCGCCCAAACGCCGAACGATCTGAATTTTCTGACCGGCCAGTCCGATGGGCGCGACCTGCGCGGCATGCTTCCGCGCTGGCTGCAGGCCAAGGCAATGCACCAGATCGACCTGCGGCGCGAGGTGACTGCGAAAATCTCCAGCGCGCAGGACCTTTCTCAACGCCGCCAGTACATACGCGACCGCATGACCCTGGCGCTGGGCGGATTCCCCGAGCGCACTCCGCTCAAGGCCCGGGTCACCGCGGTGATGGATCGCGGCGATCATCGCGTCGAGAAGATCGTGTTCGAAAGCCAGCCGGGGTTCCACGTGACGGCCAACCTATACGTGCCGAAAGGTGGAAGGCCGCCGTATCCGGCCATTCTGTTTCCGCTGGGCCACGAGCAAGGGGCCAAGGCGCACGCCACCTGGCAGCAGCTTCTGGTGACCTTCGCCCGCAAGGGCTACGTTGCGCTGGCCTGGGACACGCTGGGCCAGGGCGAGCGGATCCAGATCTGGGACAGCGATTCCAGGGAGTCCAAGGTGGTGCGTTCGACTACCGAGCATACGCTCAACGGCCTGCAATGCCTGCTGGTGGGCGACGCGCTGGCGCGCTACACCATCTGGGACGGGATACGCGCGCTCGACTACCTGCTCTCGCGGCCCGAGGTCGACGCCAACCGCGTCGGGGTCACCGGCAATTCCGGCGGCGGGACGCACACGGCCTACCTTGGGGCGCTGGACGACCGCATCAAGGTGGCCGCGCCGTCGTGCTACCTCACGAGTTGGAAACGCCTGCTCGAGACGATCGGACCGCAGGACGCCGAGCAGTGCATTCCGCCATTGCTGGCCGACGGCCTCGATCATGCCGACTTCGTGCTGGCATTCGCGCCCAAACCGTATCTGATGCTGTCGGCGATCCGGGACTTTTTCCCGATCTCCGGCGCGCGCGAAACGTTCGCCGAGGTGCAGCGGGTCTATGACTCGCTGGGAATGGCGGACCGTATGAGTATGGTGGAGGCCGACGACGGTCACGGATTCTCGGGTCCGCGCCGCGCCGCCGCCTACCGCTGGTTCGCGCGCTGGCTCAAGAACGAAGAGGACAACACGGCCGAGTCGCCTGCGCCGATCGCAAGCGAAGAGGAGCTTTGGGCCACCAAGAGCGGGCAAGTGGCCACCGAGTTCAACGCCGAGTCCGTCTTTACCCTCAACCAGAAGCGGTTTACGGAGGTGCGCCGGGCCGGCGCGACCGTGGAGACGGCGCGCCAGATGACCGGATTCCGGCGGGGCACGCAACCGCCGGCAGCGCGACCCTACGGCAGCGTCGCGGCGGCGCGCTACCGCATGGAGAAGCTGGTCTATGAATCGGAGCCCGGCATCAAAATCCCGGCCCTGCTCTACGTGCCGGGCGGCGCGGGGAAGAGTCCCGCGGTGGTGCTGGCGCACGGTGGTGGCAAGTCGGTAGCGCATGCGCAAGCCGAAGAACTGGCGGGAGCGGGGCAGGTGGTGCTCTCGGTCGATCTGCGTGGCTTGGGTGAGACGCGAACCGAGAGCGGCCGCAACGGCTCGGACGGGCCGCGCTACGTTGGCGATTTCGAAAGCGCAATGACCGCGCTGCTCACCGGCAAGCCGCTGGTGGGCATGCGCGCCGAGGATGTGAGCCGGGGCGTCGACCTGCTCGCGGCCCGTCCGGAAGTGGACCCCTCGCGGATCAGCGCCGTAGGGGTCGACCTCGCCGCCGTCCCGGTACTTTACGCCGCGGCGTTCGACGACCGTATCGGAGGCGTGACGCTGGAGCGCATGCTCATCTCCTACGAGAGCGTCATCCGCGGCCGCCTCCACCGCCAGCAATGGGAGAACGCCGTGCATGGCGCGCTCCGGCACTTCGATCTGCCGGATCTGGCGCGCTGGCTCGCGCCTCGCCGGCTCCAGTTGGTGGAACCGGTGGACGGGCTGGGCCGCCCGGTTCCGGTCGCGGCCGCCAAAGCTCTCTATCCCTCAGCGGACATCGTCGCGGGCAAGTTGCCGGTGCCGATCCGTTAGCGCTAGCCCAGCGCTAGCCTGCTTTGCTCAACAGCACACAGGGGCCAACCTGCCGCGTGGCGCTTAGGGAACCACGATGAACGACACCGGCTCCGAGCTACTTCCTCTGTGGAGCGCATCGCCAACATAGACCGAGGTGAGCGTGTAGATGCCGGTAACCGGCGTCCAGACCAGCACCGCCACACCTCCGTTCAATTGGGCTGAGCCCACCTGGGTCACCTCGCCCACCAGGGCGCCCTTCGCGTAAAAGTCGACTCGTCCGCCCGCGGTGGATGGAGATACCCTGGCTGTGAGGGTCACTGCCGTGCCGGCCTGAGCGGGATTTGGTGCGGCTGTCAGGTTCGTCGTCGTGGTTATCTGGACGTACTGCAGCAAGGCGGGGGAGGAACTGCTCCGGTGCGCCGCGCTCCCGCTATACAACGCGTAGATGGTGTTTACGCCCGCCTGCAAAGCCGATGTGCTGATGGTGGCGATTCCGTTCGAATATGTTCCGTAGCCAATCTCAAAGGGGCTCTGGTTTGGTCCGACCCCGTGGAAGAGCACCGTGCCTGTAGCATTCGCTGGCGCTACAGTTGCGGTGAACGTGACCTGCTCGCCCGTGAGCGACGGATTCCGGTTCGAAACGAGGTTTACCGTGGAATGCAGCCGCACATCAATTTGGCGGCCGTTACTCACGCTCGGACTGTGGGTGGGATTGCCCTCGTAAGTGGCTTTGGCCGAGAAGGTGACCGGCACCGGAGAAATCCATTGCAAAGTCGCCACGCCGGAATTTACGGTCGCTGATCCTAAGAGCTCGCCGGTATCCTTTCGGAAGCTCACTTGGCCCTCCGGCGGTGCCGGAGAAACGGTCGCGGTGAGTGTGACCGTGTCGCCGGGTTGCGGCGCGGCGGGTGAAGACGTCAGCGTAGTCGAGGTCGCCGTCACGGGTATTTGCCGGATGCGATTCCCGTCCGCGATTAAAAGGCGCCGCGCTACGAAGTCCCACCCTATCCCGCTCAATTCGGCGAACGAAGACGTCATGGCGGGAATGTTGTCGCCTCCAAGCCCAGAGGTCCCGTTCCCGGCAACGGTTGTTATCCTTCCTTCCAGTCCAACGCGCCGCACGCGTAAGTTGCCTTGGTCTGAGATGTAAAGTGTGCCGTAAGCATCCACCGCCAATCCGTTCGGCGCGCTAAGCTGGGCATTGGCGGCTGGGCCTCCGTCACCGGAAAAACCTGCGACACCCGTACCTGCCACTGTCGTGATGATTCCGGTCACCAGATCAATCCGCCGGATGCGGTGGTTATTCCGATCGGCGACATAAAGCGAAGAACCGTGGCCGGCCAAGGCAACAGGCGCGTTCAAATAAGCCTGCGTGGCGGGACCGCCGTCGCCTAGTTGACCGGGAGTACCAGGGCCTGCGATGGTAAAGACCCCGTCGGCCTTGAGATGCCGCACCAGATTGTCCACCGATTCGGCGATCAAAACCTCCGTAACAGAACAGGATTCGCCGCATCCTTGAGGGTAGTAGATGCTGGTTACGCCCGACGGAATATTGAAGCTGGCGTTTGACCAATCATTTCCCCCGCTGACGGGTGCCCCGGTGCCGACTCCCTGGATCGTGCCCGAGTTTAGAAAAACCACACGCACCTTATGCGCATCCAGGTCGCCGAAAACCACGTATCCGTCTTCAGCAACGTCCAGTTGATGAATGTTTCCAAGCCGAGCCGACAAGGCAGGCCCGCCGTCCCCCGAACTTCCTGGAACGCCCGTGCCCGCAATGGTGCTGATGGTCCCGTTCAGGCTGATTTTGCGGATCCGGAAGTTAGTCCGGTCGGCGAAATAGATATTTCCGATTCGGTCCACACCGGGATTGCTGGCATGGCACAACGTCGCCAATGCCGCCTGCCCACCGTCGCCCGTAAATGCGCAGGTGCCATTGCCAGCCAGCGTGGTGATGACTCCCTGTCCCCATACTCCTGGCAGGGCTAGACCCAAAACAAATACCCAGTAAAGTGTTTTCATAGTCTTATCGCAAGTCTACCTTGAACAACGCATTTTCGCCAGTCTAAACTTACTTAGATTGGGCGATCGATTCCCTTAGATGGGCGCGGAGGGATGTTAGGATCAAACATTGGCTCGCCCAGTTGAACTGAGCAGGTGTAAGTTCCGGAATAAGGTGGGCCAAATTGGGTGACGCGAATCTCAACCGTGACGCATGTTCATCCCGTTTCAATACTTCCAGCGAATTAGCCCTAGCGACAGGACGAGTGCGGCCGGAACCGCCAACAGCGCGCTGCCGAATGGATCGAAAATCAACTCCCAACCCTCTGCCCCAATTGGAAACAACGACGTCCAGCGCGTAAAACCACAAACAAGGAACGCACACGCTCCGGCAACTACGGCTCCAGCCGTTACTTTCACCCATCCTCTGACCGGCATCAGGGCGAATGCACCTGCTACAAGACCAGCGGAGAGGAATGCCAGACACGAAACCGTGAGAAAGAAAAGAGGAGGAGGAGGCAGTTCCCTCACATCGGTTTGAAAGGCGGACCACAGCGCCCACATGCAGAGGGATGCCAGCATCGCGACGGCGATTTTCCGGAGCCGTTTCAGCATCAGGAGGGCGGAGATCAACAGTCCGGCCAGGCCCGCAGCCAGCAACTGCCAGGGGCGACGCCGAGAGGCGTAGGCCGGTCCATCTCTGGAATGTAGATCGTAGGATTCCCCGAAGCGGCCGATGGAGGTGTAGCGGCCGAGCATCGGCACGATGCGATCAGCGAACGCAAGAGCTACTACCATGTTCCGGCCGGAGATTTCCCAGAAAGCATCGCGCACAAGCTGGGCCGTAGAATACGAGAGGCTGTTCGGAGCGGGCAGTCCGGAAATGTTTTGAGAAAGGATATCCACGCAAGATTGGAGCAGCCGATCCCGGGTTGCTTGTTCGAACGAAGGGGTGGGAATTGCGGCTGATGGAGGGTTGACCGCCATACCGGTGCCCGCGCGGTTGCTGCTGCTCGCGGGCCGGGGAATCGGAGCCGGTGGCCTAGCCACCAGAGGCACGATTCGTTGATCCAAAGACCGCGGGATCTCCGCGAGCGCATGAAGAGCAAATGCCCGCACCGTCCAACCTCCCACCGTGGCCTGTGTGATTAGATCCTCGCGGTTTGCCGTCGCACGCCAGCAATCAAAGAGAGGCTGGGCGGCGGATGCGTCCCAGACCCGATTGGCTGCTTCCAGGCAAGCCATTGGATCTTGAGGCAGCGCGCGAAGGTTGGTGAGCGACCGGACGGTTTCGTCGATCACGAGCGGATCGGTTTCACGAAGCAAAGCCGCCTGCAACGAAGCGATTGCCTCCGGTGATTGGCTGCGAGCCAACGACGCGGCGGCTCGCGCCCGGATATCAGGATCGACATCGCCGGCGAGAGTGCCTTGCACTGTTTGTCCGGCCTCGAATGAAAGAGTGTTGGCTAGTGCCTCGACGGCGGCAGCACGAATGGCCCGATCGGAATCCGTGGCGAGTTGCTGCAATTGCCGTTCTGCTTCCGGTGTCCGGCATTTCCCGAGCAGCGAGATGGCAACCTCCGCAACACGGGTTCCTCCTAACTGCTGGCGTGCATTTTTGACCGTTTCCGTCAAAGCCCTCAAAACCGTCGGGCTGGTGCGCACAGTTTCGTTTTTCAGCACCGCTTCAATAGCGATGCCCAATTCCGCTGGATCTCGTCCGAGAGCCATGCCTTGCGGTAACGGAGGGTTGAGCAAGGCTTGGATCAACTGTTGAGCCGTGTTCGCATCTCCCACTGTGGAGAACAGAAAAAAGAAAGCCGTGTTTCCAGGAGATGCCTTGACGTGATGAAGAAAATGCTGAGCCAGGGCTGGTCCGCGGCCGCCAAAGTCGCGCCAGGCTTCTCGACGGGCGGTTTGCAACCGTTCTTGGACATCCGCCGATGCCGGTGCCGGAACGTCGACAAGCTCCCAGTACCTGTAATAGGGCGCTACCCGCCGCTCCTCTTCAACACTAAGTCCTTGGCCGTGCAACAGGGACGGGGCTAAACCTACGAGTAAAGCTGCAGCCAGCGTCCGCTTACTCGACTGCAGGCGTTTGTGGAACGGAAGTCGTTTGGGCATGGATCACGTCGATTCTCATTATACCCACCATGCTCAGAAATAGGCCGCGGTAAGCCGACGCCCATCGATGGAGAGTTTGACAACTCTGAAAACTATTGCTACCATCAATTGTTTAACCATGGTTAAATTAACGGCGGCAGCTATAGTATCCGGTGCCCTCCTCCTCGCCCAGGTCAACCCTGACCACGAGCGTCGCCTCTCCGAACTCGAGAAGAAGATTCAACAGCTTGACCCTTCTTTCAAACCCGCACCCTCCCCAACTTCCATCGAGTCCCGGCTTTTGCAAATCGAAGCCAAACTCGATTCCCTCCTCGCCGCAAAGCCTCTCGCGCCTTCCTCACCCCTGCAGACCGTCTCCATCACAGGCGACTACGCCAAAGCCGTCGAGACCGAGACCCGCCTACCCATCGCCGGCTATATGGACTTTCATGTCAACAAAGACCGCGGCGACGCCTTCCGCCCCGACTTCCATCGATTTGTCCTGCTGTTTGGGCACAGCTTCTCCAGCCGCATCAAATTCTGGAGCGAACTGGAAATAGAGCACGCGATTGTGGCAGGCGGAGAAGAGTCAGGCGAGTTAGCGGTGGAACAAGCGTACCTGGACTTCCTCATCAAGCCCTATCTGAATCTGCGCGCCGGAATGCTGCTGCACCCTGTCGGAATCATCAATGAACGGCATGAGCCGCCTGCGTTCAACGGCGTGGAACGCACCTTTGTGGAAACCACTATCATTCCAACTACCTGGCGGGATTTGGGGTTTGGGCTGACCGGCGATTTGGGCCGCGGGTTCCGCTACCGCGCCTACCTAACCTCATCTCTGGACGCCACCCTGTTCAATGCCGAGCATGGGATCACCGAGGGCAGGACGTTGGGTTTTGATTCCTCGATGCGCAATCCGGCAAAGGTGGCCCGGATCGAGTTTGCAGGTATCCGCAGGCTGACGCTGGGCGCCAGCTTCTATTCGGGACACTCCGGTTTTCGGCTGGAATCGGTGAATCCTCGCGTTACCCTATATGACCTGGACGCGCGGTACAGCTACCGGCGCTTTGACATTCGCGGCCTGTTTGCGCATACGTGGGTGAGCCAGGCCGGTGCGCTGAACGACGCGCTGAAGCGGCAGTTGGGGTTCAATCCGAACATGGC
>JAENWC010000420.1 GCA_016650235.1 Terriglobia bacterium | reverse complement strand
CGACGAGGAGATTCGCCGCCTGATGCAGGTCCTGTCGCGCCGCACCAAGAACAACCCGGTCCTGATTGGTGAACCGGGCGTCGGCAAGACCGCCATCGCCGAAGGTTTGGCCCTGCGTATCGTCCGTGGCGATGTTCCCGAAGGTCTCAAGAACAGGCGCATCGTCTCGCTCGACATGGGAGCCCTCGTCGCCGGAGCAAAGTACCGCGGTGAGTTCGAAGAGCGGCTCAAAGCCGTCCTCAAAGAGGTGGTCGACTCCAGCGGCGAGGTGGTTCTCTTCATCGATGAACTCCATACCGTCGTCGGAGCGGGGAAGGCCGAAGGCGCGCTCGATGCCGGCAACCTCCTCAAACCGATGCTGGCGCGCGGCGAGTTGCACTGCATCGGGGCCACTACGCTGGACGAGTACCGCAAGCATATCGAAAAGGACGCCGCGCTCGAACGCCGCTTCCAGCCCGTCCTGGTCAATCAGCCCAGCGTGGAGGACACTATCTCTATCCTGCGAGGGCTCCGCGAACGCTACGAAGTCCATCACGGCGTGCGCATCAAGGATTCCGCGCTGGTCTCAGCCGCTGTTCTCAGCAACCGCTATATCACGGATCGTTTCCTGCCAGACAAGGCCATCGACCTGATGGATGAATCGGCCGCGCGCCTCCGCACCGAAATCGATTCCATGCCTTCAGAACTGGACGAGGCCCTCCGCCGCGCCATGCAGCTCGAAATCGAACGCGAGGCACTCAAAAAAGAGACTGACACAGCCTCGCGCGACCGTCTCGCCAAGCTCGAAAAAGAACTCGCCGAACTCAAAGAAAACTCGGGCTCTTTGCAGGCCCGCTGGACGCTCGAAAAAGAAGCGGTGCAGCGCCTGCGCGAAATTCGCGAGCAGATTGAACAGACCCGCACCGAGATCGAGAAAGCCGAGCGCGCCTACGACCTCAACAAAGCCGCCGAACTCAAGTACGGCCGCCTGACCGGCCTCGAGAAAACTCTCAAGGAAGAAGAGGACAAACTCACCTCCGGCAAGGTCCCACGCTTGCTCAAAGAGGAAGTCGACGAGGAGGACATCGCCGAGGTGGTCTCGCGCTGGACCGGCATACCGCTCAACAAACTGCTTGAGGGCGAGATGCATAAACTACTCCATCTTGAAGATGACCTCCACCGGCGCCTCGTCGGCCAGGACGCCGCCGTGCTCGCTGTTTCGGAAGCCGTGCTCCGCGCGCGCTCCGGCCTCAAGGATCCAAACCGACCCATCGGCAGCTTCATCTTCCTCGGTCCCACCGGCGTCGGCAAGACCGAACTGGCTCGCGCGCTCGCCGAAACCCTGTTCGATGACGAACGCGCCATGATCCGCATCGATCTGTCCGAATACCAGGAAAAACACAACGTCGCCCGCCTCATCGGCGCGCCCCCCGGCTACGTCGGCTATGAGGAAGGCGGCCAGCTCACCGAGGCAGTCCGCCGCCGCCCCTTTTCCGTCATCCTGTTTGACGAGATCGAAAAAGCGCATTCCGACGTGTTCAATGTCATGCTGCAGATCCTGGACGATGGCCGCCTCACCGATGGCCAGGGCCGGCTCGTCGACTTCAAGAACACGATCATCATCATGACCTCCAACGCCGGCAGCCACCGCATCCTGGAATTCCGCGGCACGCCCCATGGCAGCCAGTTCGACATGATGAAACTTGCCGTCATTGAAGAACTGCGGCGCCACTTTCGGCCCGAATTCCTGAATCGCATTGACGAGATCATCGTCTTCCACGCCCTCACTGAAGAACACCTGGAGAAGATCATCGAGATCCAACTCGGCGGCCTCCGCAAGCGCCTCGCCGACCGGCGCATGGGAATTGAACTCACCGCTGAGGCCCGCCAGCATCTGGTGCGCGCGGGACATGAGCCCAGCTACGGCGCGCGCCCGCTGAAACGCGCCATCCAACGCGAGATCGAAACCCCGCTCGCCAAACTCATTTTGCAGGGCGCGGTAAAGGAACACAACATCGTCCTGGTCGATTTCGACCGGAACACCGGCAGCCTGCGATTTGAGCCCAGAATGGCCGTCGAGGAACTCACCCATGCCTGAGGAGATTCCCATGAAAAATAAAGATAAAGTTAAAGATAAAGATAAAGATAAAGTCATTGTGCTTCCCATTCTTCCCATGAAGAACACAGCGCTCATGCCGCATCTCCTCATGCCTCTCTCGGTCGGCAGGCCGCGTTCCATTGCGGCCATCGATGCCGCTCTCCTCACCGAGGAAAAGGAAGTCGTCCTCATCAGCCAGCGCGATTCCTCTACTGAGAATCCCGAACAAAGCGACCTTTACATTCACGGCACGCGCGCCATCATCCGGAAAATGTCGCGCGCGGAAGACTCCCAGCACATGGAAGTCCTCGTCCTCGGACAGGAGCGCGTGATGCTCCTTGCCATCGAGCAATCCGAGCCCTACCTTCTCGGACGCTTCCTGCCCGCGCCAGTCGTCCATGAAGAGACCCCGGAAACCGAAGCCTTGCGACGCTCCGTTCTTGAACTTGCCACGCGCGCCATGGAACTGACGGGCGCGCAGGTTCCCTTTGACCTCTCACAACTCATCGCAACCGACCAGGACCCCATGCGCCTGGCCTACCTGCTGGCTTCCCTGTTCTCGTTCGATCTCGAGAAGGAACAAACCCTGCTCGAGGCCGGCACGGTCGCCGACGCTTTCCGCCTCCTGCACTCCTACCTCTCGCATGAGCTCCAGGTTCTCGAGATCCGTAACAAGATCAATACCGAGGCGCGTACGGAAATGTCCAAGGAGCAGAAAGAGTACCTGCTCCGCCAACAGATGCGCGCCATTCAACAGGAGCTCGGCGAAAAGAATGCGGACAACGCCGAGATCGAACAGCTTCGCGAACAACTCGCCAAGGCCGACATCCCGGATGAGGTGCGCAAAGAGGCCGAACGCGAACTCAATCGCCTTGACCGTATCCCCACCGCCTCGCCGGAACACCACATCCTGCGCACCTATCTCGAGTTTGTGGTAGAACTCCCGTGGCGCAAGTCCAGCGAGGATCAGCTCGATATCGGGCGCGCCCGCGTTATTCTCGATGAGGATCACTTCGATCTCAAAGAGGTCAAGCAGCGCATCCTCGAGCAACTCGCCGTCCTCAAGATGAACCCGCATGCCAAGGCGCCCATCCTCTGCTTCGTGGGACCTCCCGGCACCGGCAAGACCTCCCTCGGCCAATCCATCGCGCGCGCCATCGGACGCAAGTTTGAACGCTTCTCACTGGGCGGCATGCACGATGAGGCCGAACTGCGCGGCCATCGCCGCACCTACATCGGAGCCATGCCAGGCCGCCTGATTCAGGCCGTCCGCCGCGCCGGCGCCAATAACCCGGTCATCATGCTCGACGAGATCGATAAACTCGGCCGCGACCATCGCGGAGACCCCGCCTCGGCCATGCTCGAGGTGCTCGATCCCGAACAAAACTCCGCCTTCCGGGACAACTATCTCGATCTTCCCTTTGACCTCTCCAAGGTCATGTTTATCACCACCGCCAATACGCTCGACACCATTCCCCGCCCGCTGCTCGACCGTATGGAGATCATCCGCCTCCCGGGCTACACGCAGGAGGAAAAGTCCGAGATCGCGCGCCGGTACCTCATCCCGCGGCAGCTCCAACGCGCTGGCCTCACGCCCGATCAATGCGGCATTTCCGATGCGGCTCTCACCGCCGTGATTGCCCACTACACGCGCGAAGCCGGCCTCCGCCGCCTGGAACGCGCCATCGGTAAACTCGCGCGCAAGGCCGCCATACACTTTGCCGAAGGAGCCACGGCGGCCTTCCCCATACTGCCGGAGAACCTCGCCGATCTGCTCGGACCCGAACTCTTCTCCCAGGAACAGGCGCGCCGCAACTCCCCTCCTGGCGTTGCCGCGGGCCTCGCCTGGACCGAGAGCGGCGGCGATGTCCTCTACATTGAAGCCATCCTGCTGCCCGAATCCAAAGGCCTCACCCTCACTGGTCAACTCGGCGAAGTGATGCAGGAATCGGCCAAGCTCGCGCAAAGCTACATCTGGTCGCATGCCTCCGATTTCGGCATCGATCCGGTGAAGTTCAAAGACACGGGCCTGCACATGCACGTGCCGGAAGGCGCAACCCCCAAAGACGGCCCCTCCGCCGGCGTTACCATGACCGTCGCCCTCGCCTCGCTCTACTCCGGTTGCCCCGCGCGCACCGACACCGCCATGACCGGTGAGATCACCCTCACCGGACTCGTCCTGCCGGTCGGCGGCATCAAGGAGAAACTCCTCGCCGCGCGCAGGGCCGGCATCCATCGAATCATACTGCCCAAAGCCAATCAGAAGGATCTGGTCGAACTGCCTGAAGAGGCTCGCGGGGATATGGAGTTCATCTTCGCCCGGCATATCGACGACGTCCTCAAAGCGGCCATCCCCGATCTGGCGGCCTGCCTCGCCGTGCTGGTCTGAGCCGTCCAGGCGCGTGATATCATGGTGACTCCATGCCCGAAGGATACCTGCCCATATTCATCTTCATGGTCATTGCCATGGCCTTTCCCGCGGTGACCATCACCGCCGCGAAATTGATCCGCCCCTCTGCGCCCTCGCAGACGAAACTGGAAGCCTACGAGTGCGGCATTCAAGCCGCCGATACCGCGCGAGGCCGGTACACGGTGCGCTTTTACATCATCGCCATCCTTTTTGTGATTTTTGATGTGGAGACGGTGTTCCTGTTTCCGTGGGCCGTGCGGTACAAACAACTGGGCTGGTTCGGCGTGACTGAAGTCGGCGTATTCCTGGCCATCCTTGTCGTTGGATACCTTTGGGCCTATAAAAAAGGTGCGCTGGAATGGGTCTGATGCCCTTTCGTTCTTTTCTTCTCACTGCTTTTATTCTGATCCCCGGGTTGGTTCTCGGAGCGCCTGTACTACGGCTGACCAATTCGGTTCTTGGCCCCATCAACATCGTGCAAGGCGCGGCAGGCGCGGCCCAGGAGATTGAGGCCTATAACATCGGCGACGGCCAACTGAATCTTACTTTCAACTCCTCGGCCAATTGGGCTGTGGCATCGGCATCGGCTCCGCGCAACTGCTCGACAAGAGTTGGGGCCTGCATACCGGTCCGGATCGCGCTGCAGACGCAGCCACTCACAGCCGGCATCCACACCGCCAGAGTTGCGGTTCGCGACCCCAATGCCGTGGATGCGCCGCAGGAGATTCTGGTCACGGTACAGGTAGGCGGTGGAATCCCCAACAGCGTGAACCTGTTTGTAGCTCCCAATGGGGGAGTGGATGAGCAGATCTTCAACACCAACGCGCCGCTGACCACCACCGTCACCACGCAGTCGGGCGGCAGTTGGCTTTCCATCGCATTGGACGGTTTGGGAAGCTTCCGTTTCGTGCTGCCGTATCGGATAGGGGCGCAACATCTGGCGGGGTTGGCCGAAGGCACATACGCCGGAACCATCACCACCAGGAGCGCGAACTTTGCGCCCGACAACAAAACCATACAGGCGAGCATGCGTGTGACCTCGCAGCCGATTGTGGTCTCCTCCACCAAAGAGGTACTGGCGCGGGTGGCGCAGAACAGCTTGCCAGTGACGCAGTTTGTGGTGCTTTCCAATCGCGGCCTCGGGACGCTCTCCATCACGGGAGTAACCGGGACGGCCGGATCCGGAGGAACCTGGCTCACGGCCGAGCGTGTTGCGGGCGCAGACCTGGTTTCCGTGAAATTCGATGCGAGCAGCCTTGCCGCCGGCCTCTACCAGGGTTCGGTCGCCATCACCACCAACGCCGTGAACAGTCCCGTGACAGTTCCGGTGACGCTGGAAGTGGTGGCGCAATCCGGACCTGTCACCGGCTACCAGCGTGTGGTCAACAACGCCACTTTCGCCGCGGGCGAGCCGCTCGCTCCCGGAGGCATCTCCGCCATCTTTGGAGAACAACTCTCCTACAAGGAGCCTGCCCAAGCCAGTTCCCTGCCCCTGCCGGTTGAGCTGGGCGGAGCCCGCGTATTTGTGAATGATCGTCCGGCGCCGGTCTTCTTCTCCTCCTATGGCCAGATCAACTTCCAGTTGCCATTTGATCTGACGCCCGGCCGGAACACTGTGCGCGTGGACCGCGACGGGCAGCGCGGCAACAGCGTATCGGTAGACATCGTCTCAGCGTCCCCAAGATTTCTTCGGCTGCGGGGCGACTTCGCCATCGCGGTCAATCCGGATGGAACTTTTGCCCTGCCGTCGCGGTTGGGCATTCCAGGCAGCCGCCCGGCGCGGGTTGGCGAGGCGATCGTCATTTACATGATTGGCCTGGGACCGACCAATCCTGAGGTTGCCGCAGGGGCGGCCTCGCCGGCCGATCCACTGGCCAGAGTGGCGTCGAACTCTTCGCGGGTGCTGTTCGGCGCTAGCGCCCTGGGCGGAATTGCAGAGGACACTTTGTTCGCAGGGCTTACGCCCGGCTACGTGGGCCTTTATCAAGTGAACGTGGTTGTTCCGAGTGGTGTGCCCAGCGGGGAGTTGGCAATCCGGTTGTTGCTCGACACCGCATCCAGCGATACCGCCCTGATCGCAGTGGAATGACACGCCGGCTCTACTACGACGACTCCTACCTGCGCAATTTCCGCGCCAAGATCGTCGAAGCTGACGCGAATAAGATCTACCTCGAGGAGACGGCGTTCTATCCGGCCTCCGGCGGCCAGCCGCACGATACTGGCAGCATCGCGGGCGCGCTCGTGATCGATGTTGTGGATGAGGGGGATCGAATCGCGCATTTGCTTGCGCAACCAAGCGTGCTGAACGGAGAAGTCGAGTGCATAGTGGACTGGGAAAGGCGCTTTTACCACATGCAGCAGCATACTGGGCAGCATCTGCTTTCGGCCGTGTTGATGGAGAGGTTCCGCATTCCAACTCTGAGCTTCCACTTAGGCCGGGAGGTATCCACCATCGACGTAGAAACCGCCTCGCTGGATGCGGGCCAGGTGGAGAGACTGGAGCAACTGGTAAACGAGCGCGGCTTTGAGAACAGGCCGGTCGAGGTTGGCTACCAGGAATCGGGCACAGCGAGTCTGCTGCGCAAGCCCTCCGAACGTCAGGGGCTGCTCCGTGTCATCTCGATTCAGGACCTGGACCGCAGCGCCTGCGGCGGCACACACGTGCGTTCCACCGGAGAGATTGGGCCCATTCTGATCCGGAAGCTGGAAAAGATTCGAGGCAACGTGCGGATCGAGTTTGTCTGCGGATTGCGAGCCGTGGGGCGCGCCCGCAAAGACTTTGACGCGTTGTCGCAGATTGCCCGATGCTTCTCCGCGCCGCTGGACGATGTCCCTGGGCTTGTCACCACGCAAACGGCCCGCATGGCGGAGGTGGAAAAGCGGCTGAAGAAGCTGCTGCTCGAACAGGCGGCGGCGGCCGGCAAGAGCCTGCATGGAGCCACTCCCGTCAATTCCAAGGGGCTGCGCGTTCACATCCGCCATGTGACCGGCGGCATTGAGGACGAGGCGCGCGCCGAGGCGCAGGGCTTCGCCGGACAAGGCGAGGCCGTGTTTCTGATCCTGGCGGCATCGCCCGCCTCGGTGCTCCTGGCTGTTTCAAGCGGTGCGCCGTTTCCGGCCGGCCCAACGTTGAAGGCTCTGCTGGAGAAGCATGGCGGGAGGGGCGGCGGCAATCCGCAAATGGCCCAGGGCAGCCTGCCATCGGCCGAATCTCTGGCCGCGCTCTCGAAAGATCTGGAAAGTCTACTCGCCGCCTAGCGCGCCCACCCAGGTGGGTTTGGTAGTGGGTTGCGGGCTGCCTCCAGCGGGCTCATCGGAGATGGCCAGAGCGGCCGCATGTTCCGGCGAGGCGGCACTCGCGGCAATCAGCATCACCTGCCCGTTGGCATCCGGCTGGAACACTCCCGCGCTGATCGGATTTCCTTGCTTGGGCACCACCCATAGCTGCAGCGAGCGTCCGGCGGCGGGCACAGGAATATTGGAACCCACCAACACCATCCCACCGGTCTGGCTCCAGTGCGCGCGCAATACAGGAGCTTCCGGCGCCGTGCTGACCAGACGAATCGATCTGGAATCGCGCGCCATCAGAATGGCCAGCACCTGTCGATTGCGTTGCGCTTCCTCCGAGAGGGATTGTATCTGGCCGCGCGTCACCTGCAACTGCTGTTGCAACAGGTCTCGCTCCTGCCATTCCAGAAAAGCAAAAAGTGTAAGGCCGGCTGCAACGGCCCATCCGAGCGGCCAAATCCAGTTTTGCTTTCTCTGATGTTGCGCGGGCCGCGGTTGAAGTTGCGCCATCAAGCGGCCCCGCAGAAGCACAGGCGGCGTAGCGGCCGGAGCCAGAAAGGCAAGACTCGCTACCAGTTCATTGGTTTCACGAATCGCTTCCAGGCAATCCAAATCAACCTGATCGATCAGCAACTGTATCCGGGAGCGCTCGTCATCGTCCAGGGCGCCCAGAGCATATGCTTCACACTGCTGGCGCAGAAGTTCCTGGTCAATTATTGCAACTCCTTCCCGGCGCCCAATGCGTGCCTAAGCTTGATCATTCCGAGGCGGATTCTTGTTTTGACGGTACCGAGCGGCTGCCCGAGGCGCTCGGCGAGCTCGGTGTGAGTAAGGCCGAGGAAGAACGACATCTCAATGGCCTCCCTCTGCTCTGGCAACAGGTCCTGCATCGCTTCCCTGATTCTGGTTCGTTGCTGATTCTCCCAAGCGGTCTGCTCTGGTGGGGCCCCGCTTGACCGCGCCTCAGCCACCTCTTCCAAGGTGGTTTCTCTCCTCGATCGAGCATCGCGGGAGCGGAGGCGATCCAGCGCGCGGCAGCGCGCCATCATCACCATCCAGGTGGATGGAGCACCGCGTTCGGCGCTGTAGTTGGCCGCTGACTTCCACACCTGTGAATAGACATCCAGCGTGACCTCTTCGGCATCCGCCTGATTGCCCACAATACGGAGAACCACACTGAAGATCAAATGGCTGCTCTCGTCATAAAGGCGTGCCAGTGCCTGCTGCTCACCGGAGGCGGCGCGTTCAATATAAGCGGCCCACTGCGCATCGGATGGCCGCATGGGCACAGGCCTTGGCCCGGACCCTCCGGCCACGCTCATCATTAGCATCATTTGAAATACGTCCGCCACCGGCCCTGTAGATTCATCTTTGCTTCCGTGTGGGATTGTCGCTTCATTTTCTTTGCAGACGAGCCCGCCAAAACTCCCGGTTAGGCCAGGTAGATAAACACAATTCCGGCCAATGTGAGAAGTATCGAAATCCACATCTGGGATCTAGCCTTCGCGGGAGCGCTGGCAAGGTCCTTCCAGATCAGAAGGCCGGATAAGCTGGCCAGAATCGTCCCCCCCTGTCCCAGCGCATGGATCAGTTTAGGATCGACCATTGCGCCGCCAGTTGCCGTTTGGGCTGCCAGATATGAAATGGTTCCGGCGTACCACACAGCGCCGCCCAGGATGCCCCACAGGTGCTGCCTGGCTGTGCCGGAGAAATAGGCAGAAATAGAAATGGCTGACCCGCGCACGGGCAGATTCATGAAATAGAGATTCAACACGAGCGTGGTAAAGAACACAGCGATGGCGAAGATAAATCCCACGGCATGAGAACCCATTTCAATGTCACCCTGCTTTGCCCAATTGAGTAAAGGGAACAGAGTGCCCAAGAACAGGCCGCTCACAACGCCGAGCGCAATTACAACGCCAGCGGAGGGAAACGGGATCGGTCTTCTTCCGGGCAGGGGTGCGGGCTGCGATAACTTGGCATGTGCGTGCACAATGTAATAAGCCATCACGGCGAGCGCCACCGCCGCAACCGTTACGCCAACCCCGGAAAACAGCAGAAAGGGATTCCCCGCTGGCTTGTCTATGGAAGTCCAGACGAGGTGGACTACCAGGCCGAGGCCAAGGCTGAGGGGAAACGTGATCGCTATTCCGGCGATAGAAATAGCGCCAATGAGAAGAATGCTGGCTAGCGCGAACGCCATCCCGGCCAGACCCGCATAGCCAATTTGGAGCTTCCGGACAATGGTGAGGTTGTCGTAAAAAGTGATGTCGCTTCCGAACATGCCCAACGAAAAAGATGCCGCCAAAGCGCAAAGAAGGAGCCCAAGAGCAAAGTCATAGCAGTACAATTCAAAGCGCCACTTCCCGCACTTCTTGACCGTGTTGGCCCAACTTCCCCAGCAGATCATAGCCAAGAGGGCCAACAGCAGTGTAGCGGTATAAGTAGATGGAATCACGATGAAGGTCCTTCCGGGTAGCCGTACTGACCCGCCAGCCACAAATTATAGCCTAGGGCCTGTTCGGGCCGCTGAGGAGGCAGTCTAGCCTGGTAGCGCTGCCTTCCAACCGTCTCGAAGCACCTTGCGCATCTGTTCCACCGTTATGGCATGCTTTGGTGTGCGCGCCAGATTGGTGAACTCCTTGGGATCGTTCGAATGGTCATAGAGCTCGCTCATATCCGATGATCCCCATTCGGTGTAGCGGTACCGCTCCGTGCGAACGCTTCGTCCGAGGATGCCTTCTTTGCCGCGCGCACCGCCGCTGGCCTGGCCCGGATCTGACCCGCGCGCCACAATGGTGAAGACAGCCTTCTTCCAGGCACGCGACGGATTGTCGAGCAATGGCACAAAGCTGGTTCCCTCCAGGCCTTCAGGCTTTGCAAGACCGGCCAAATCGCAGAGCGACGGATAGAGATCCACCCACTCCACCAACCTTTTGGTGCTGATCCCTTTCTTGTGACCCGGCGCGGCCACCAAAAGTGGCGCGCGCGCCGCCTCCTCGAACACGGTCATTTTTCGCCACAGCCCGAGATGATCGTTCAGATGCCAGCCGTGGTCGCCGAACAGAAGCACGATCGTGTTATCCCAAAGATTCATGCGGTCCAAGGCGCCGAGTACGAAGCCGGCTTGAGCGTCCATGAAAGATGTCGCCGCGTGGTAGGCGGCAACGGCCGTCTTCCTTTCCAATTCACTCATGGCATCGTCGCCGGCCTGGTGCGTCAGGGCTATCGGTGGAATGTCGTCCCGGTCGTTGGCCGGGGTGCGAGGCAATTCGATTCGCTCCGGGGGGTACAGGTCGAAGTACTTCTTCGGCGCAACAAATGGCAGGTGTGGCTTATGAAAACCGCAACCAAGAAAGAAGGGCTTGTCGCGCTTCTCTTCCATCAACTGAACAATTCGCCGCGCAGTGCGGCCGTCCGGCTCTTCCGCATCGCTGTTGTTGGTGGCTTCCCAGACAAGATT
>JAENWC010000419.1 GCA_016650235.1 Terriglobia bacterium | reverse complement strand
GCCTGGCGGCGGGCGTCCGCAAATGACGCCGGAGCAGCTTGCCGAGAGTAAGGCCGCACAGGAGAAACTTTCGCAGTGGCGGAGCGCAGTCAACGAAAACACCTGGAAGGCAGTCGCTAAGAAATTCGACGATGCAGGCATCGAGCTCGCGCTGCTCTGCTACAACATGCGGGACAGCATGCAGGATGGGGACATTGAGTACGGCTTCCAAATGGCGCGGGGCCTCGGCGTGAAGGGCATTACCACCAGCACCACGCTGACCATGGCCCAACGCATCGCTCCCATCGCCGAAAAACACAAGCTGCTGGTGGGCTACCACGGCCACGACGCGACTAACGATCCCAATCAGACCGCGACGCTGGAGAGTTATGACAAGTTGATGGCGTACGGAAAATTCAACGGCGTCAACCTGGATATCGGACACTTCACAGCGGCCGGCTACGATGCCGTGGCGTTTATTAAACAACACCACAAGAAGATCACCAACCTGCATATCAAGGACCGGAAAAAGGACCACGGGCCTAATGTTGCCGTCTGGGGTACGGGCGACACGCCGATCAAAGAAGTGCTGCAACTTCTGAAAAAAGAGAAATATCCAATCCCGGCGAACCTGGAGCTCGAGTACCCGATTCCCGAGGGCTCTGATATCATCAGCGAAGCCAGGAAGTGCCTCGCTTACGTCAAGAGCTGCCTCGCGTAGCCGGAGGCTGGCATTGCTTAATAATTGAGTTTAGGGAGATTGAACATGGCTCTATCAAGACGGCATTTTTTCTATGGCCCGCTGCTGGCTGGAGCGGTTCCCACGGCTGGGTTCGGCAGCGCAGCTTCCTTGAAGTTCATGGGATATAAGTCCCCGAACGAGAAGTTGAACTTCGCGGCGATTGGCTCCGGCGGACAGGGAGCGTCCAACTTATCCGCGGCCGCTCCCACCGAGAACATCGTGGCGCTATGCGATGTGGACGACCGCCGCGCCGCCGCCACTTTCAACCGCTTTCCCAACGCGCCGAAGTTCAAAGACTTCCGCCAGATGCTCGACAAAGAGGGAAAGAACATTGATGCCGTGATCGTGGCCACGCCCGACCATATGCATGCCACGGCCGCCATGTGGTGCATGGAGCGGGGCAAGAGCGTGTACGTGCAGAAGCCTCTCGTGCGCACCATCTGGGAAGCCCGGCAGTTGCGCGATGCTGCCGCCAAATACAAGGTGGCGACGCAGATGGGGAACCAGGGCTACTCCAACGAAGGCACGCGGCAATGCGCCGAGATCGTCTGGAATGGCGACATTGGCAGCGTCACCGAGGTTCACGCCTGGAGTGACCGTCCCATGTGGCCGCAGGGCCTTACGGAAATTCCGAAGGAAGATCCCATCCCGTCCACACTCGATTGGGACCTCTGGCTCGGCGCCGCCGAAAAGCGTCCCTTCACCGGCGGCGGACAACCGGAACCGGACCGCAACGGCGGCTTCTTCTATCAGCCGTTCAACTGGCGTGGATTTTACGACTTCGGCTGCGGCGCTCTCGGCGACATGGCCTGCCACATCCTGGGCGCGCCCAACATGGCGCTGCATCTTTCCAAGCGCAAGGTCATCGGCGTGGAGTGTGTCAAGAAGGAAGGCGTCAGCTCCTTTATGTTCCCGAAAGTGTCCGTCATCCGCTTCGACTTCGCGCCCTACGGCGACATGCCCGCGCTCCAGATCTTCTGGTACGACGGGCTGAAGCAGAGTCCGGCGATCACCGGCGTTCCGGAAGGCGAGTGGATCGGCGATCCTCCCTCGCTCCCGCGTGCGGGCGGGCCGGGCGGTGGGCGAGGCCCTGGTGGTCCCGGCGGCCCTGGAGGCCCTGGTGGCCCTGGCATGATGCGCCCGGCGAATAACGAATTCCGGTCCCCGGGCCGCGTATTTAATTGGGAAGAGTTCCAGGTCCTGAAATCGGCCACCACGCCGCTCCGCATTCCTCAGCCGGATGGCAGTCTCTTCATCGGCGACAAAGGCATGCTGACCACGGGCACCTACGGCGACATGACCCGACTGCTCCCCGTTGAGAAAATGCAGGACTACCGCGTGCCGCCTCCACTGCTCACCCGTTCGCCCGGCCACATGCGCGACTTCATCCGCGCCTGCAAGGGCGGTGACCCGGCGTGCTCGAACTTCGATGTCTCCGCGCCGTTCGTCGAATGGATGCTGCTGGGCGTCATCGCGCTCCGTCATGAGGGCAAGCTGGAGTACGACCCCGACAAAATGCGCATCACCAACAACAGTGAAGCGAATAAGCTCTTGAAACCCACGTTCCGCAAAGGTTGGGAATTCCACACTGTGAAGTCCTAGGTCGCTGGGGTGGTCATCACCGCAAGTCTGGAGGCGTGCGTGAGGTCCTGCAGCCAAGCAGGATCGCCCTTTTTGTTCCCGCATCCTCCAACCCGGCGGCCAGGTCTTGTGTCAGGACAGCGGCCTTTGGAGTCGCGAATCGTGGTTCGAATCCTACCTGGGGAGCCAAATATCAATTCTAGACCTCATGCTATCTGATTGATTTCATTAGGAACAATTGAGACGTTGCATCGGGTTTTCGCGTCCAAGTCAGCAACCCCATCATGTCAGAATGGGGCGCATTGGCGGCGGCGATTGCGCTTGGCAGATAAAATATTATCGGCTCAATATGTTTCATTGGGCCAACACTTGAAATCGAGTTGCTACAACCCTCTTTCCGTCATATCCGTCGTTTCACCCCCCAAAACGGTTAGGTACCCTACGGAGCAACGGAGCCGCGGGTCTTGCCCGGCCAAGTGCTCTTTTTCCTCGCGTGATTGTGAAAGGGGAGGCGTGATATAGTCGGTGGCCGGACCAGCCCCATAGCAGCCAGTGATGGGCAGGAGGATTTGCGCATGGGAATTAGAAGCTTGTGGTGGGTGACGGTGGCAGCCATTATGGCTTCGCCGGCGATCCTTGCCCAACCGGGAATCTTTGAAGGGCACGCGGATGTCGGCGCGGTGCTGCATGCTGGCTCCGTGGAATATGACACGGCCCTGAAAACCTATCGTGTCACGGCAAGCGGGGAAAACATCTGGGGGACGGCGGACGCCTTTCAGTTTGTCTGGAAGAAAGTCTCGGGCGATGTGTCGTTGACGGCGGAGGTCGCGTTCCTAACGGCGACCGGCGATCCGCACAAGAAGGCGGTGTTGATGCTGCGGCAGAGCCTGGACGCGGATGCGGCGTACGCGGACGCGGCGGTGCACGCCAGCGGGTTAACGTCGCTCCAATCGCGCGAAGAGAAGGGAGCGGCCACGCACGAGGTGCAAGCCAATGTGCAGTGGCCCAAGCGGGTGAGGATCACCAAGGCGGGAGCGTATGTTTATCTGTGGGTGGCCGCGGAAGGCGAGGAACTGGTCCGAACGGGCGCATCGATGAAGGTGGCGCTGCCGGATCCCTTCTACATAGGGATCGGGGTGAGCGCCCACAACAAGGACGCCATGGAGACGGCGGTCTTCCGCAACGTGGAGGTGGCGCCGGCGCCGGCGGCCTCGGGGCAGCCGAAGCTGTACAGCACGCTGGAAACCATCACGGTGGCGTCGACGGACCGGCGCGTGGTCTACATGGCGGCGGGGCGGTTCGAAGCGCCCAACTGGACTGCGGACAACATGCTGCTGTTCAACGGGGACGGCCGGCTACATCGCATCCCGGTGGATGGCGGGAAGCCGGAGACCATCGACACGGGATTCGCCACGAGGCTGAACAACGATCATGCGATCTCGCCGGATGGGACGATGATTGCGATCAGCGATCAATCGCAGGAGGAGCGGCGGTCGCTGATTTATGTGACGCCGATCGGCGGCGGGACCCCGCGCCGGGTGACGCGGAAAGCGCCTTCGTATTTTCATGGGTGGTCGCCGGATGGCAAGACGCTGGCCTTCTGCGGAGAACGCAACAGCAACTTCGACGTATACACGATTCCGGCGGCGGGCGGGGAAGAGACGCGGCTCACCACGGCGGAGGGGCTGGACGACGGGCCGGAGTATTCGCCGGACGGGGAATACATCTACTTCAACTCGATTCGCACCGGGCTCATGCAAATCTGGCGGATGAAGCCGGACGGGAGCGAGCAGGAACAAGTAACTCCCGATGATGGGTACAACAACTGGTTCCCGCACGTCTCGCCGGATGGGCAGCGGATGGTGTTTCTCACCTATGAAAAAGGCGTGAGCGGGCATCCCCAAAACAAAGATGTGATGCTGCGCATCATGACGCTGGCGAACCGGAGAATCAGCGTATTGGCGAAGCTGTTCGGCGGACAGGGGACGATCAACGTGCCCTCATGGTCGCCCAATAGCCGGAGGCTGGCCTTCGTCAGCTATCAACTCGTACCCTGAGCGGTATCACCGGCGCGGGCTTTGCACGGTAACCTTCGGAGCCACGAATGCGCATACTATAGGGCAGGAGTAATATGCAATTCACAAGGCGAGATTTGGGCAGGGCCGCCCTCGCATCGGCGCCGCTGGTTGGGGCGTTTGGCGCAAAGAGGATCGACTCGAAGTTCGGCGGCGTTCAAATTGGCGCCATCACTTACAGCTTCAATCGGATCGCCAACCCCGATCCGGGAGCAATCATCAAGGCGTATGTCGAGATCGGGCTGGGCGAAGCCGAGCTGATGTCGAACCACTGTGAAGCCCTGGCAGGGGCTCCGCCGATGCCGGTGTTCGGCCGGGTTGGTGGCGGCGCCGGGCGTCCGCCTGCCGCAGGCGCGGCGCCGAAAG
>JAENWC010000418.1 GCA_016650235.1 Terriglobia bacterium | reverse complement strand
TTTCTTGGCGAGTTCATCCGTGCCTACGGCCGCAAGCCCAAGGAACTCAGCCCGGAAGCCTACCAGTTGCTGATGGATCACTCCTGGCCCGGAAACGTACGCGAACTGCGCAACCTGATGGAGCGCATCGTCATCATGAACCCGCAAGTGCGTGTGGACGCCCGCCATATTCCGCTCACTCCGCCACGGCGCCAACCGTCCGATCCTATCGCCGACCATTTCTCCAGCCTTCAGGAGTTTCGCGAATCGGCCGAGCGCGACTACATCAGCAAGAAGCTGGATGAGACGCGTGGCAACGTCACCCGTGCCGCCGAACTGCTAGGCCTCGAGCGCAGCAATCTGTACCGGAAGATGAAATCGCTCGGGATTATCTCGAAGGAATAATCTAACTCACTGTAAACAAAGCACACATCACGCGTGATGTCTTGACATCAATATTTTAATGCTTTATGATGTTCTTGTGCGCACCACTCTCACCGTGGATCCCTCCACTGCCCAGCAGATCCGCAAAAGGATGCTGGAACGGAAATCGAGTCTCAAAGAAGTCGTCAATGAGCTCCTAAGGGCGGGGTTGAAGGCCACAACAGACCAGCCGGCAGCGCATTTCCGTTTCCAGGTCGAGCCTCATCCCTGCCTCTTCAAGGCGGGCATCGATCAGGACAAGTTCACGCAACTCCTGGATGAACTGGACGCCGAAGAGGTAGCCCGGAAACTCAGACGATGATCATTCCCGATGTGAACATCCTGATTCACGCCTATAACTCCCACTCCAACAAGCATGAGGCCGCCCGCCTCTGGTGGGAAAGAACGGTCGCTTCTCCGCGGCCCATCGGGATGCCTTGGGTAACCATGCTCGGCTTTGTTCGGATCATGACACAACGGTCCATTCTGGAGAATCCTGTGTTCCCGGCAGAAGCGATCCGGAGGGTCCGGAGCTGGCTTGCCTGTCCCAGGGTGGAAATCTTGCTTCCCGGTGAGAGTCACTCCGAGATCCTGTTCCAACTGTTGGAGGATCTCGGTACGGCAGGCAACTTGACCACCGACGCACACTTGGCCGCACTGGCAATCGAGTATCAGTGTGAGCTTGCCTCCACAGATGCCGACTTCGCACGGTTCGACGGTCTGCGCTGGTTTAATCCGCTTTCTTGACCTCGACTGATGTGATAGCATCCCTTCCAAAGGGAGTGTGCCGATGTCGAAATGGCGGCGCGGTCCCTGGCGCCAACGTGAGCTCCACCGCCAACTTATGAATCAGCCGCAACACCCCCTGCCGCAACACCCCTTGCATCGGCCGGCGCACCGCTCTACAATCGGTCCGTTTTTGACTCCAGCCTGGGTTCGGCCGGCCCCATAATAATGGAGCTGTTCCCGTTGTCCCTCATGAGCATCGCCCTGGCCGGAGGACTGGCCAGCGCCGCCTCCGCCTCTCACTGATTCCAGCCTGGGGCCGCGTGCCGCCCTGCCCGGGCGCTAATGAGCAAATGCGGCGATGGAGGTGATGCCGGCCGACTCGAGCACATGCCCCATCTTTTCCAGCGCCGACTTGTGGATCTGGGAGACACGGCTTTCGTTGATGCCAAGCACGCCGCCAATCTCCTTCATGGTCATCTCGTTGGTGTAGTAGAGGACCACCACCTTCTGGTAGCGCTCCGGCAGGGTTTTCATAGCCTCCGCAAGGGTAGATCGCAACTGCTGGCGCGAGCACATGACATCGGGCTGGGTGTCAACGGAGCCGGGAAAGTCGGGAGCTGGAAGGTCTTCGCCCTCCTGGCCGCGCGTGGAGGCCGAAACCAGACCCACGTTGCGCAGGTCTACCATCATCTGCCGCCAGCGGCTCTGTTCGACGCCTAGCTTTTCAGCCATTTCGGCATCCGTCGGATTGCGCTGAAGAGTGGCAGTGAGGTCCCTGGTAGCCGCTTCCACTTGCTTGTGGCGGCGGCGCAAATCGCGCGATGCCCAATCCAATTGGCGCAGGCTGTCGAGAATGGCGCCCTTGATTCTGTGCTTGGCATAGGAGGAGAAGGCCACCTGCTTGCCCGAGTCAAACTTGTTCACTGCATCAAACAGACCCAGAATGCCCGCGTGTATCAGATCATCCAGATCCACATGCACCGGCAGGTTCTCATGTACCCGGACAGCGATCGCCTTCACCAACGGCAGGTGTTCCAGGATCACGCTATCCCGCATGGTCATCCGATTCGCGGTCATCGTCGCAACACGCTTGGCTTGCATACTTCTCCTCTTAAGCTTCCGAACCGGGCATCGCTTTGGCTGGCCGATATCCTCTGACCAAGCTTCCCCGCGCCCTTGGTTCTCATCAGGCTTTCTATTGCCTGATGCACCTGGTAGATGCATGCCTAAGGCCAACCTGATTTGACCTAAGCTACCTACCTGAGTCGTGCTATGAGTGGATGGTTTCGATGCGGCGTTTCCACCGTTGTATCAATTATTTGCGCGGGCTCTTGTTCTTGCTCTAATCGCTTCGCATCGCCCTCCGGCGCCCAGGTCCAATCCCGTAATGAAACACTGCCGTGGTCTCTGCGTGTTTCATTACGGGACTCCACGTTTCAATCCTGCATTCGCCGGCCTTAGATTCTTCTGGCTCATAACACTTATCGGCTGATTACAACATTTCCTTGAGAAAATGTATCTCGGATGAAGACCTTAAGCCCCCCACTGTAGTCACCTCAAAACCCTTCCCCATTCTTAGTGGTGTTTTTCTCCATCCATCCGTTCTTTCTGCCAAACAATCCAGCTTTTCAAACCCAGCCCCGCCAGGAAAATCCAGACCACCAGCCTCACTTCCCCGCGCAAGAGCACGCCCGCAAGCCCTCCCATCAATACGAAAATCGCAAGGGCAATGCGGAGTCTTTTGGTGGTCATCTTTATTGTGCGGTCCTACGCATAAGTTTAGGGCCACCGCACCATTTGGCCATGGCTCAGCAACAACCTACGAGCCGGTAGAGTAGGAGAGGTGGCGACAGCTCAAAACTGCGGCTCCTTCCCCTCGTCGAACCGGACGTGCGGATTTCCCACATCCGGCTCTCCTGAAAACTCTCGCCTCAAGGCATGCACAATCTCCGATAGACGGATCAGCCCTTCCGCGCCAAGCGAGTGCACCAGTTTGACATCGGCTCTTCAAGCCGGCCCTTGCGGACCGTGAAGTCTGAACTTTCCGGGACACACGTTCCAGTACGACCGCGATCTGAAACTGGCCACCTACGTATTCCTATCGGGGCCGAATCGGGTTCACTTGCGTTACGGCTCACGTGTTCGCCTCCCGAGTCGCGCTAGCCCCATGACTGGAACTCCCGCTCGTGCGGCTACATGTTGAACAGGCAATTTACATGATCCACTCCTTTCCGTTCACAAGATCAGCATGGACACTACAACCGGCGGCGAATGTTGCAGGCCGCCAGCGTGTCCGCCATGCTGTTTCAAAGGTAGAATAGAATACCGTGCAACTGATCACCCTGATGTTCTGTGTCTCTGCCCTGCTGTGCGCCGCCGACTGGCCTCAATTTCGTGGCATCAACGGGCATGGCACATCCCTGGAAAAGAAACTGCCATCCGAGATCGGCGTAGACAAGAATGTAGTCTGGCGTACGCCGCTTCCGCCAGGCCACTCGTCGCCGATCCTGGTGGGGAAACACATCTTCGTTACCGCCGTCGAGGGGGAGACCCTGCTCACTATCGCCATGGACCGGGCATCGGGCAGGATTCTGTGGCGCAGGCAGGCCCCGCGTCCGCGCCAGGAAAGTTTTCAGAAAACCAACAACGCGGCCGCACCCAGCCCTGCCAGCGACGGCCAACGCGTCTTTGTATTCTTCGGCGATTTCGGACTGCTCGCCTACGGTCTGGACGGCGAGGAGCGGTGGCGTCTACCGCTAGGTCCGTTCAACAACGTAAACGGACATGGCTCCTCGCCCGTGGTGATCGATGGAATGGTGATCCTCATCTGCGATCAGGACACAGGTTCCTACCTCTTGGCCCTTGATGCCGTCACGGGCAAAGTGAAGTGGAAGACGGAGCGGGCCGAGGTTACGCGAGGCTATTCCAACCCGGGGCTCTGGCGTCCCAAGAGTGGTCCGGCGGAACTAGTGGTTCCGGGCGCATATCAAACCATTGGCTATGCGCTGGAAACCGGCGAAAAACTCTGGTGGGCACGCGGCATGGCCTGGCAGTTGAAGGGTGTGCCGGTGATCGATGGCGATGTTGCCTACATCAACTCCTGGGAAACCGGCGGCGATACCGTGACGCCGCCCGAAACACCAACCTTCCAGGAGATGCTCACAAAGTACGATGCCGACAAAGACGGTACATTGACGCCGGAGGAGACCGGCGCTGATTTGAAGAATTGGTACATAAACAACGATCTCAATTTCAATAAGCGGATTGAAGAACGCGACTGGTTATTCTGGCGTCTGCACCGCTCGGCCCAGAACAGCGTGCTGGGAATTCGTCTGGGAGGCCGCGGCGATGTCACCGATTCGCACGTGTTGTGGCGCTATCGCAAAGCCCAGCCCAATGTTCCTTCGCCGCTTCTCTACGGCGGCGCTTTGTTCCTGGTAAAGGACGGGGGCATTGCCACCACGCTTGACCCCAAGACCGGCGAGGTGATCAAGCAGGCGCGGCTACCGCAGGCGCTGGAACGCTTCTGGTCATCGCCGGTGGGCGCGGACGGCAAAGTCTACATGCTGAGCGAGGCCTGTAAATTGAATGTGCTGAAGGCGGCCGGCGAATGGGAGGTGTTGGCCACAAGTTCCCTCGATGACGAATGCTTTGCCACACCCGCCATCGCCGACGGCCGCATCTATCTGCGAACGCGTTCCGCGCTGTATGCTTTTGGCAAATGAAGCCCGAACATCGTCATGTGCGGTTGCAGTTTGAACAGCTCAGCGAGGAGGAACAAAGCCGGCGCGCTGCCGAGTTCCATGAGCGGATGCTCTCGCGCAGATCAGTGCGCCAGTTCTCCGCCAAACCTGTCCCATTCGAATTAATCGAGACGGCCGTGCGCACGGCGGCCACCGCGCCCTCAGGAGCCAATCAACAACCATGGCGATTCGTCGTCGTGTCGGACCCGGTGCTCAAGCGCGAAATACGCATTGCCGCCGAAGCCGAGGAGAAGGAAAACTATTCGCGCCGCTTCCCCGAGGATTGGCTGGAGGCGCTGGAGCCATTCGATACCGACTGGCACAAGGAATTTCTCGAGACGGTTCCTTACCTGATCATCGTCTTCCGGCTCGACTACGGTCTCGAAGGTGAAAACAAGCGCAAGCATTACTACGTCAGCGAGTCTGTGGGAATTGCGTCGGGGTTCCTGCTGGCCGCGCTGCACATGGCCGGGCTCGCGACGCTCACGCACACCCCCAGCCCAATGGGCTTTCTCGCCAAGATCCTGGACCGCCCGGCCAACGAGCGCCCGTTTCTCCTGATCCCGGTCGGCTACCCGGCGGAAGATGCTACTGTGCCCGATATCCGAAAGAGGGATCTTGCGGAAGTGCTGGTCAGGCGATAGGAATGCCTCCTACTCGTGCCGCGCGCTTCCATCGGATCCACTCGCGCCGTCCGCCGTGCCGGAATGCATGCCGCGACCAGCGCAATCATGGCCAGCGGGCGGCAGCTACAACAGCGGTCTGCCGTTTGAAACGGAAGGCGATAACGTAATCAATTCTTCCGGACTGTTCTCGGGCACTGCGATCGGGGTTCCCCGCAGCGGTTTGGTCAGCCTTCGCTGGCAATTCTAATGTAGTGCGTCAGAACTCCGGCTCGGCAACAGAAACCGAGCCTTGCCCGTTAGGAAGCGGGCAAGCTACGTTAAAGCATCGCAGCAATCGCCGCCGCGCAAGCCTTAGCCCCTCCGTCAGGATGCACCTCCACGGGCGGCGTTTTCGCTAGAATCCCGTCCAGCCCAGCGCGCCAATCTCCGGCGGCAAATGTACCAGCCGCCAGTTCCCGCACCACCGTGTAGCGCGGGGCTTCACAGCCCGTGATTGCGTCCTCGCGAAATCCTGTGCGGGGAACGTGCAGCAATCGCGCCTTGGCCGATACGCACTCCGACACCAGGCTGTAGCCCAGCTTGCCCAACACCACATCGCAGCCTGCCACTAAATCGCTTACCCCGAGGTCATTTCCCAAACGTACGGCTTGCACATTCGAGGCGGCACCTGCGAGCGAAAAATCGGTGGTGAGAAAAAGATACTCGCCCGCCCCACTTGCTCCGGCGGCGAATATTTCCGGGCTTTGCGTCCCACGCAACGCGACCCAAACCATCGGCCGGTCTCCGGCTCCCATCCGCCTCCGAACCTCGTCCCGGCTGAGTCTTCGTTTGCCGGAAAGCAACGGCATGGCCTCCACGCGTGCGAACATCCGCAAGCCGTCGCGATGGCCGAACGGCAATTGCAGCAGCGTCCGCATGCGGCTGTAGCCTTCCTCTATCTCGCGCAGTAGCGCCGGCTTGCCATCCATAAACGGCTCGACAATCCAATTCCAGGTGAAGTTGCTGATGGCAACACAGTCCAGTCCAACCGCCGCTGCGATGCCGCCGGCCAGATAAGGGATGTCCGCCACTACCAGCGTGGCTTTGCGGCCGCGAAGAAAATCGGCCTCCTGCCGGATCAACGCAGGGCGCCGCGCCAGCAGCCTGCCAATGGCCTCCACCGTTCCGGCTGGATCGATCCGCAAGGAATCCGCGCTCTCCACCATCCCGGCATCCACCTCGGCGCGCCCCACCTGCAACCGGGCATCGTCTGGAAATAGATGCCCGGCCGCCGTGGTACGCACCTCAATCACGCATGTGGGCAGCATGTCCCACAGTGCGCTCATGACCTCGCGGGCTCGCATGGCGTGGCCGTATCCGTGGCCGCTCACATAGTATGCGATTACCGGCGCGCCCATCCGGCAAGGGTAGCACTGAAATGTTGGCCAAGGGACGGAATCGAACCCGCCCGCCAGCCTGTTCAGAGCTGTATTCGACCGAACCGCTCTGCAACGGTTCGACTTCCCAGCGGGTAACCGCTCCCAGAAAGTAAGCGCGTCATTGTACGGCGGTCGTGTGTGATCACGATCCGGCCTTGTTGAGCCGCAAGGTCGAGCAACACAGAATCCGCGGTTCCACCCAGGCCGGTATTCTTAACATCGAGGATGCCGATCGCCGGCTCCCGAGACCGCAGGCCGCCGATGATATCGGAGTCGAGGTCCTCATCCGCGAGGAACAGGACCGTCACGGACGTTCCGAAGCCGTCTGCCGGCGAGAGGCCTCCAGGCGCGCGAAGAGATCTGGATTCGACTGGCTCAGTGGAACTGATGACCGTTCGACTTCCCCGCTCGCCATCTGCCACGTACTCCTGACCAGGCGCTTGTGGTCAGCTACCTGGTTGGTGTACTGTATCTGAAAAGGCAAAGAAAAGGCGAACATGTCCAACCTCTCCCTTGGCTTCGACTCTCCGGATTCCGGCTTGCCTCTCCCGTCTCGACCCACCGTCGAGACCGCCGTGGCGCGCTTCCGCGAGCTGATGCTGCATCCCAATTCGCCCATCCGCGAGATCCGGCATCAGCCCGCCCGCCCGGCCGAATACGCGGCCTTGCCCGATGGGATTCACCCCATGCTCGAAAAGGCGCTGGGAGCCCGAGGGATTGGCCAGCTCTACAGCCACCAACGCGAGACCATCAATCATGTCGAGGCCGGCCGCAACGTGGTGGTGGTGACGCCCACCGCCAGCGGCAAGACCCTCTGCTACAATCTGCCGGTTTGGAACCGCCTGCTGGCCGACCCGCAAGCGCGCGCTTTCTACCTGTTCCCCACCAAAGCCCTGGCCGAGGATCAACTGGCCGAGTTCAACGCCTCGGTGGAGGCTATGGGCGCGGACATCCGCGCCTTCACCTACGACGGCGACACCCCGCAAGATGCCCGCCGCGCCATCCGTGAGCGGGCCGGCGTGGTGCTCACCAATCCCGACATGCTGCACGCCGGCATTCTCCCGCACCATACCAAGTGGGCGCGCTGCTTTGAGAACCTGCGCTACATCGTGCTCGACGAATTGCACTATTACCGCGGCGTCTATGGCAGCCACCTGGCCAACATATTACGGCGGCTGCGCCGCATCTGCGAGTTCTATGGATCCAAGCCGCAGTTCATCTGCTGCTCGGCCACCATCGCCAACCCGCGCCAGTTGGCCGAGGCGCTCACCGGCGAGCCTGTTGAGTTGGTGGACCGCAACGGCGCGCCAGCCGGCGAAAAGTACTTCGTGTTCTACAATCCGCCGGTGGTCAACCGGCAGCTCGGCATACGGCGCAGCTACATTCATGAGACGCGCCGCATTGCGATGGATCTGATCGAACGCGGGCAGCAGACGCTGGTGTTCGCCAACAACCGCCTCGCCACCGAAGTGCTGGTCACCTACCTGAAGGACGCCTGCGCGCGTCTGCCGATGGGGGCGGAGG
>JAENWC010000417.1 GCA_016650235.1 Terriglobia bacterium | reverse complement strand
CTATTACCCGCCGGCGCCGCGCGCGATGATCGAGGTGGTGGATCCGGATGAGCCCAGCAGGATTGTCGCGTACGGCGCCACCGGGCGTGCGCGCCTCACCACGCTTACCAAAGAGACCTTTATCCCGCGTTTCCTCGAGCGCGACGAGTGTGAGCGCGAGCCTCCCTGCGAGC
This sequence comes from Terriglobia bacterium, assembly GCA_016650235.1. Classification (GTDB taxonomy): domain Bacteria; phylum Acidobacteriota; class Terriglobia; order Bryobacterales; family Bryobacteraceae; genus VFZE01. The sequence continues at coordinate 8,295 of JAENWC010000417.1, read as the reverse complement.
AGTTCCCCTACGATGGCGTGCGCAACGTGCGTCCGTTCTCGCGCTTCAAAACTTCAGTGGTGGAAGGCGTCTATTAAATGATGGACATTCCTGTTCCACGGCGAGGGCGACCCTACACAAGCGTCGATCAGGCGCTGGCCGAACCAGCCATTGCCGGCAGCGAAAAGCTGCGCATACGCCTGCTTGCGTCGTCTCACATCGGCCGGTGCGCATTTCAAGAGGCGTTGCAGCCGGCCTGACGGAATGAAGATCCTCAGTATCACCGCTGGCGCGGCCAACATGTATTGCGGCAGTTGCCTGCGCGATAACGCGCTCGCTTCCGCGCTCATCGCCCAAGGGCATGACGTGATTCTGGCGCCGCTCTACACGCCCACGCGCACCGATGAGGCCAACGTCAGCCAACGCAAAGTCTTATTCGGAGGCATCAGCATTTATCTGGAACAGCTCTCACCGCTGTTTCGCAATACTCCCAGATTTCTCGACAAGCTTTGGGATGCTCCCTCCGTCATCAATGCATTTGCCGGGCGCGGCATTGCAGTGGACCCGGCCCAACTGGGCGCGCTCACCGTTTCCATGCTGGAAGGCTCCCACGGCCATCACCGCAAAGAGGTGGACAAGCTCAGCGAGTGGCTGCGAAATGAACCGCGCCCCGATGTGGTAACGCTCCCGTTCACACTGTTGATCGCGCTGGCCAGGCCCTTGCGGGAAACTACAGGCCGGCCGGTGATCTGCTCGCTGCAAGGCGAAGAACTGTTTCTTGATAACCTTCTTGAGCCTTACCGGACGCAGGCGCTCGACCTGATAAGGAATCAGACAGACCAGGTGGACGCCTTCATCGCGGTCAGCAACTATTGCGCGCGGTTCATGGCCGGCTACCTGCGGATTCCCGAGCGCAAGATACACGTTGTGCCGCTCGGAATCAACACCGAGGGCTATAGCCTGGCGCGTCCCGAGAAAGCACGCAGTTTCCGCATCGGCTACCTGGCCCGCATTGCTCCCGAGAAAGGACTGCACCTGCTGGCCGAGGCCTACCATCTGCTGCGCTCGGGTCCAGATATGGGAATGCTCTCGCTTGAGGTGGCCGGATACCTGGCTCCGGAGCACCGCAAGTACCTGGACTCGGTCCGCGCGCGCATGCGGGAATGGGGCATCGAGGACGAGTTTCATTACCGTGGGGAAGTGGATCGCCAGCAGAAGGTGCGCTTTCTGCAAAGCCTGGACGTTCTGTCGGTACCATGCACCTACGACGAACCGAAGGGTCTTTTCGTGCTGGAAGCTCTGGCCAACGCAGTGCCGGTGGTGCAGCCGCGCCGAGGATCGTTTCCGGAAATGCTCGAGCAGACCGGCGGCGGGCTACTAGTGGAACCGGATTCGGCTCCGGCGCTGGCCGATGGCATCCGGCGCCTGCGCGAGGACACTTCCCTGCAGCTCGAATTGGGCCGGGCCGGCTACGAAAACGTTCACCGCCATTGGACTATCGGGACGATGGCCGAACGTACTCTCGCCGTCTACTCGGGTGTCGTGGCGGGCGCGGGCCTGCCGCGGCAATGAACCAGCAGTCTTAAGAAGCCAAGACCGCCTGGAGCATCGCCTTCGCATAGGCGATGTTGTATACCTCCCCGACGAAGCCACCGCCGCCGGTTTTGGCGTACTGTCCGGGAATGCCGTTCTCGCGCTGGCGGTCAATATCGAGCGCGCGCGGATGTTCCGGATACAAGCCCCAGCGGTACTTCACGCGCACCAGCTCCTTCATCACGGCGAACATGTTGACGGAGCCCTCGTCGATAAAGACCTCGGTGTAGTCGACGTACGGCTTGCGGACCACGACGTTGCGGAAGTGGACGTGATTGATCTGATCGCGCTCACCCATCCACTTGCAGACCGCCACCGGGTCTTCGCCAAGTTCGCGTGTGACGCCACAATCAAAAGTCATGCCGTTGTACGGACTCTTTACCAGACTGAGGTAGCGCTTCCAATTTTCGAAGGTGGCCATGAGTTGCTCCGATCCGCGGCTAAGAGGAGCGGGGGGATCATTTGGATGCAGAGCGAGCCGGACGTTGGCCTTTTCGGCTTCGGGAATGACGGCATTGAGGAATCCTTCGGCACGTTTGAACTGTTGCTCGCGCGTTTGTGTGCCGGCGGCGGGGTTGGGAGGCAAGTCCTTGACCTTATCGTAACTGAAAGCGGTCAGGCCAGCACCGCCCCGGCCGAGCTCTTCGTAGTAGCCCTCGGTGAGGCGGTGCGCGTAGAAATTGTATTCGATCACGGGCAGTCCGGCCTTGCCGGCGGCGTGGATGGATTTGATGAAGTTGTCAATTACCTGATTGGCTTCGGGTTTGCCAAGCACGACTTCGGTTGGCTGCCGGATCATGATATTGATGATGGTGAGTCCGGCTGCTTTGGCGCGATCGAGTTGGGCGCGAACGTTGTCCTCGGTCCATGGATATTCGCGTATTCCTCCGCCACCGATGATGTAATCGATGCCGAGCTGCTTCAACTGGCGCATGTGCGCTTCCGAGGCTGCTCCAATGACGCAGATCTTGGGGAGGCCGGGGCCGAGCTTGGGAGGCCAGTTGGCCGATTGGGCGGAGAGCTGGGGCATGAGAGCCGCCCCGCCGGCCGTCTGCACGATTCTTCTTCTGGATAATTCGGAGCTCATGGTTATCATTTTCTCATGTCTTGTTTTTCACTGAAATCACCCGTCTGGAGCAGACGCGATTTTCTTGTCACTGGGGCAACTTGAATGGGAACGGATCTGCTATTGGCAGATACCAGTTGAGTGATTCAGCGCGTAGCGGCCTTTTAAAGCCCTACAACAATTCAGAGCTGCTGAAAAAGAATGGGATCTCCTGCGCCGCCGTTTCGAGCGCGTCGGAACCGTGCACGCAATTCCTCTCAATGTCAGTAGCAAACTTCTTGCGTATGGTTCCCTCGGCTGCGTTGGCCGGATTAGTGGCCCCCATCAGTTCGCGCCATGCCGCGATCGCGTTCTCATTTTCCAGCACCATCACGATGGCGGGAGCCTCTGTCATAAACTTCACCAGCCCGCCAAAGAAGGGCCGGGCTTGGTGGACCGCATAAAAACCTTCGGCCTGCTTCCGGGTGATGTGATGCTTGCGCAGCGCCACCACGCGGAATCCCGCCTTCTCGATGATGGAAATAATGTCACCGGTGTGGCCGCCCGCCACGGCGTCCGGTTTAATCATGGCAAATGTACGTTCTACGCTCATAGACAGCTTTTTACCTTCTCTCCCATTTCGGCCGGCGTTTCGCAGACCTTGATTCCGGCGTCTTGCATAGCCGCGATCTTATCGCTCGCCTTGCCGGAACCGCCGGAGACAATCGCTCCGGCATGACCCATGCGGCGGCCCGGAGGCGCCGTCTGCCCGGCGATAAATCCAATTACCGGTTTCTTCACATTTTTCTTGATATAGGCCGCGGCCTGCTCCTCGGCGTCTCCGCCGATCTCGCCGATCATCACAATGATGTGCGTGTCAGGATCTTCGTTGAACAGGCGGACCGCATCGATGTGCGTGGTGCCGATAATCGGATCCCCTCCGATGCCAATGCAACTGGACTGCCCGATCCCTAACTTCGTCAACTGCCCCACCGCTTCATAAGTCAGGGTCCCGGAGCGCGACACCACTCCCACATTGCCAGGCTTGTGAATATGGCCCGGCATGATCCCGATCTTGCATTCGCCCGGGGTGATGATACCGGGACAGTTGGGTCCGATCAGCCGCGTGGGCTTGCCTTGCAGAAATTCCCAGGCGCGGATCATATCCGACGCCGGAATGCCTTCCGTGATGCAGACCACGAGGGCGACGCCCGCATCGGCGGCTTCCATGATGGCGTCGGCGGCAAACGGCGGCGGCACGAAAATCACGCTCGCATTGGCTCCGGTGGCCTTGGCCGCTTCCGCAACGGTATTGAACACCGGCAGACCCATATGCATCTGGCCGCCTTTGCCGGGAACCACTCCGCCCACCACATTCGTGCCGTAGGCAATGGATTGGGTCGAGTGAAAAGTGGCTTCCTTGCCCGTGAAACCCTGCACCAGCAGGCGCGTATTCTTATTTACCAGGATGCTCATCTTGCCAGACTCACTACTTTCTCCGCAGCGTCCTTCATGCCCTCGGCGACTGTAAAGTTGAAGCCGGACTCCTGCAGAATCTGGCGGCCCAACTCCACATTGGTGCCTTCCATCCGAATCACAATCGGGATCTTGATATTCAGATCGCGGGCCGCGGCCACAACGCCACTGGCCAAAGTATCACAGCGCAGGATGCCGCCAAAAATATTGATGAGCACGGCCTTGACGCCGGTATCGGACAACAGAATCCGGAACGCGTTCTTCACCTGTTCGGCGGTAGCGCCGCCGCCCACGTCGAGAAAGTTTGCCGGCATCCCACCCGCGTACTTGATGATGTCCATGGTGGCCATCGCCAAGCCCGCCCCGTTCACCATGCAAGCCACGTTGCCGTCGAGCTTGATGTAGTTCAGGCCGAAGTGCGACGCTTCCACCTCCAGCGGATCCTCTTCATTGAGGTCGCGCAGCTCGATGAGATCCTTGTGCCGGTAGAGCGCGTTGTCATCGAGGTTGATCTTGGCATCGAGCGCCAACACTTTGCCATCGGTGGTCAGGATGAACGGGTTGATCTCGGCGAGCGAGGCGTCGATGTCGTCATAAGCCTTCACGAGCGCCATCATCGCCGCCACAGCGCCGTTTACGCTGGCCGCCGGAACGCCGATTCCGAAGGCGAGCTTGCGCGCCTGCCATGCCATCAATCCCGCGCCCGGCTCCAGCGTCTCCTTCAACAATCGTTCCGGCGTCTTGGCGGCAACCTCTTCAATGTCCATGCCGCCTTCCGAACTGGCCATGAAAACGTTCTTGCCCCTGGCGCGGTCCAACGTAATGCCCAAGTAAAGTTCGCGCTCGATGGGCAGCGTTTCTTCCACCAGCAAACGCAGCACAACGCGGCCCTCGGGCCCGGTCTGATGCGTGACCAGCGTCATGCCCATGATCTGTTTGGCGAACTTTTCCGCTTCTTCCGGGCTCTTGGCCACCTTGACGCCGCCGCCCTTGCCGCGGCCTCCGGCGTGTATCTGGGCCTTCACCACAACACTTCCGCCCAGTTGCTTGGCGACGCTGACGGCCTCTTCCACTGAATAGGCCACCTCACCGCGCGGCACAGGGACTCCGTACTTGGCCAGGATCGCCTTGGCCTGATACTCATGAATTTTCATAGGATTGCTCTGTCAACGTGGGGCAAAGTATTTTTCAATATAACATGACCCTGAAACTGGACTCTTCTCGCACTACGGATGACAGGGATGACCCCGGGTGAATCCACTTGGTCCAGGAGAAAAAGAGGTTCTCACAATTGGCTGTAATGTAAACCGAACGGTTCCAGGTTCGAGTCCAACGCGGGGAGTGGATCCCTCCTCCACGCCGCGTCCTATGCCGCAGAAATGCGCGCCATGATCGCCACACCGGCGACCGGACATGTGCTTTGCGATGTTCTCAGACGACAGAGATCGATTCAGCCGCCGTAGGGCATTGGGGGCAACTTTCCGAGCTGGCGGGAGTAGACGGTCAGAGCACCGCGATGATGCGCGGTGTGCTCGACCATGGCCCATACGATGTCGCTGATGGGTTGGCCGCCCATGACCGGACCGGGCGGGAGTGGCCGGGCGAGATCCTCCGGCGTGCGCGAGCGGATGAAGTGGATCGCGTTCTCGTACGCCGTTTCGAGCATCTGGCGAGCCGCGGCGAGGGAGGTCACACCCACAAGAGCCTTAGCGTGTTTCTCGAAATCGAGATCAAACCCTTCGCGTCGGGAGGCGCCTTCAATGAACCAGTCGAGAGTCTGTGCCGTGTGTGCGACCTGCTGCGCGACGGTCATCATGCCTTCCCGCGGCCGGAATTCGGAGTCGGCCTCCTGGAGGACCCCGGTTGAGCGCTCGAAGAATGCCTTGCTTGCGAACAATTGGTTGGCGAAGTCATAGGATTGCAGTTTTGAACTCATCGACCTGACTATAGCAGGAGACCTATAAAGAGAGAAGCGCGGCCTCTTACCCTCTTACTGTTCCGGTCAAGCTTGGCATCGTGCTTTCGGGTCGGCAATGGCTTGAGTAAGTTCGAGCATAGCTGGTTTTATGCCGTAATAGTTCGAAACGTGTCCAGGCTGGGGAGCCATGAGGGATCGATGTTTCAGCCGAGTCTCGTATCGTTTGCCTGTTTGAACGCGCCGGTTCGAGCATCCCATAAAACGCCACAAGGAATAGAACCTTCGTGCGTCCCCAAAGCTCTGATCTGATGGATCGTACCCGCTCTTCACGCCGAGGGCGCGTAGCGCCCGAAAATTCCGCGCCGCCAGAATCGCAACTTCCTGTCCACGTTCTCGCGCTTGGTTTTCAGGCGGGTCGCGCGAAGATCGTCCCGCATGAGCTTATCCTCGATGACAATATTCGTCCGCATCGATGTGTACCCTCTTCTCAGCTATACACACTCCGCTCCTCTGGTTCCAGACGGTCGCCGACGGTGTGTGGAATCCGGGTCAAGGTAGCCCGATGGGAATGTGGAAATCGCGAAGCGATAAAATTGGGATTACCCAAATGGACACGTTTCGAATCGCACTCGCCAACATACGGTACCCGGCGACTCCCGAGGAATCGGTCACGTTGGCCGAGCAAGCCATCGCGCAAGCGTCCATAGAGCGCGTCGGCCTCATCTGCTTTCCGGAATGCTTCATTCCCGGCTACCGGGGATTGAGGAAGCAAACGCCGCCCCCCGACCCCGCGTTCCTCGAACGCGCCTGGTCCGCCATAGCAGCGGCCGCCGCGAAGGCAACCCTCGCGGTTGTTCTCGGCACCGAACGCATCGTCGATGACGCCCTGTTGGCCACCGCACTGGTCGTCAATCGAGACGGAACGATCGCCGGTTTCCAAGACAAAGTCCAACTCGACCCTTCCGAGGACGGTATCTATTCGCCCGGTTCCGGGAGGCGGGTTTTCCAAACCGGTCCGCTGACATTTGGCGTCGTGATCTGCCATGAGGGTTGGCGCTATCCGGAAACGGTCCGCTGGGCCGTCCGGCACGGCGCACACATCGTGTTCCACCCTCATTTGCACGAAGCCGAGCCCGGCGGTTACCGGCCTTCGAGTTTCGCCGATCCTGCGAACTCATTCCATGAGAAAGCAGCCTTGTGCCGCGCCGCCGAGAACACCTGCTATTTCGCAACTGTAAACGTTGCCAGCGATGGGTCGCCGACCACTTCGGCGGTGGTGCGGCCCGACGGGACGCTGCTCAGCTACCAGCCATATGGTAAACAAGGGTTGCTCCTCGCGGACATCGACATCACCGCGGCCACAGGCCTCCTTGCGGCGCGCTGCAAATCTGTCTCGGGATGACCCGAAAGCGGAGCAAGCGAGATCGCGCGCTGGACCGTCTTGCATCGGCTGAAATCCAAGGGCCCCGGCCACCTGAGCCAAATCAACGAAATCTTCCGTGAGCGCATGACGCAGGAACGATAGCGGAACACCTGGAACGCCGCGCGCCCTACGCAGCGACTGCGGGAGGCACGCCACCGCCTGTAGCGAGGCTGCTATTTCTTCGCCAGTGCAGCCTCAGGCGGGATTTCCTTCCCGTTCGCGTCCACGTAGTGGATATCGAACGCCCCGTCGGAACTGACAAAAGCCGAGCAGGCCGAAGTACACCGGAACTGATGCACGTGTTTGCTCGGCATCATGGCGTAACCGCCCGGACCGAGGGTCGCACTGCCCCCGCCCTTCATCTCCACCTTTGCCGAACCGCTCACGATCATGACGTGTTCTGTCGGGGTGTGCCAGTGCCAAGGGATCAAGCAGCCGGCCGTACCCTTGAAAACGATGACTGACGGACCTTTGGAAGGGTCCCCGCTTTCCACGGCCATGGTGATGCACGACGGCAGCCCTGGCATTGGAGCCAACTTGTTCTCCGATAGTTTGCGGAGCACACCCATCTCTTCGGCTTGGGCGATGAACAGAAACGCGAATGTCACTGCAACGAATCTCATAACATCCCTCCCTCGGAAATACGTCGGCCCCAGTGTATCCCAGGCGACGGCCAACCTTCAAATTGCGGCTCGGACTTTGTGACTTTGTGACACGGCTTGCCAGGTAGAAGCCCCGCATGGTCCAATAGAAATTACACTCCCCAGCAGGAGCCTAAGGTTTGGAAAAATCAATCCTCGCTCTGGAGGACGGAACCGTCTTCGAGGGCCGGAGTTTTGGTGCGCGCACAGTCCGGAGCGG
>JAENWC010000416.1 GCA_016650235.1 Terriglobia bacterium | reverse complement strand
CAGCGTTGGCCGGCCGAATTGTTGCGAACCGGTGAACAGCAGCAGTTGGCCCGGATGGTGATTGAACGCATCGGTGTGCATCGAACGCACCAGACAGATATCGTCGGCCGAGGAGGCGATGCCCGGAATCCAGTCCGCGAACTCGGTGCCGCATTTGCCGTGCGGCTTGAACACGCGCGGGCTGGATGTGCCATTTTTGGACTTCGCTTAAAGTGCGGTTTCTGGGCGCCAGCGGATTCATGAGCTATTTCGCCATCGGGAGTTTGGGGAGTGGCTCGCCGAGGAAATCCTTGTGGGAGATGGGCCGTGGGCCGTTGTTGCGTTTGGATTTGGACTCGAAGGTGTCGCGGGAGCGCTCGGAGGCCGAGATGAGAGTGTTTATGGCCAGCGAGCCGAAGTATTTGTGAGTTCGTTTCGCAAGAGCAATGATTTCAGTTGCTTTGACAGTGGCGGGGAGGCCGCCCTGGCCTAGCGGTTCGGGCAAAAGGGTCTGTACAACGCGTGTGGTTTGGATGGCACGGAGTTCGCGCAGGGAGCGGTGGAAGGAGGACTGGTAGCGATGGTGGTAGCGCTCGATGCGGTCGAATTCTTTTTCGCAATCGGGATTGAAGAGCGGGTCGATGCCGGATTGGGCCATATCGACTTGCCGGAGTTCGACGCGGTGGAGTGTCCAGGCGTCGCGGAGGAGGTGATGGAAGAGGTTTTCTTCGAGGGCGCCTTCGGGGCGGACTTGCGCGGTGAGTTCGGACTCGAGGCGCTGGAAGTCGGGCTCCTGGCCGGGCATGACGATGATGTTTTTTGAGGTGAAGCCGTGTTGGATCGCGTTCATGGCAGAACGTGCTTTGCCTTCGGGGGTGCGTGGGCCGGCTTTGCCAGCGGGTTTGCGTGATTTTTTTGTTCGCATTTTTTTGCTCCTTAAACGGAAAAAGACAGGCATGGAGGCCTGTCCTATTTTCAGGCTAGCAGGCGATTGTGGGGAGATTGGCATGTTTGGGCGAGGTGGTATTGAAAGGAAAGGAAAAATAAAGTTGTTATAGTTGTGATGACCATGGCCGGGCTAGACGAAAAACCAGGGCAATTACCCGGGCTTGTAGTGGACGGGAGCAATCCCTTACGGGTGCTGGCGAACTGCTATGTGGTGTGCCGCGAGTGTCTTGGGACACTGATTGATGCGTACGGCAACGATGCAGAACTGCACAACCTTTATCTTGATAAGCGGAAGACTTTTTTGGCCTTGCTGGCGGCGAATGGGGGGCGGGTTTGGCGCTTAAGAAATACGGATGCGTTACTGGGGGAGTTGCGGGCCACCGATGGGCGGGAGGCCGTAGTACGGGTGGCGGCGCTGCTTTGGGCGCTGGATTCTTTCCTGAAGGGAGCGTTGCGGCAAACATCGAGTACAGGGCGTCATAAGGTACGAGCCAGCCATTCACTGGGAGGAGAGGAGTTCGATGTAGCGGCCCGAATCACGTGTCCGATTACGGAACGAGTGAAGAAGAAGCCAAGGATGGAGGAGCATGTGAGCGATATGCTGACGCTGTTCCATCCGAGCCTGCTGATCACCCCAGTAAAGGTGAAGGAGTGGGGATTGCGGGCGGTCATGCTGCCAAGGGGAGCGGAGGAGTTGCTGGCGGCCCGATGCAAGAGGGGCGATCTCAAGATTGCGGTGTGTCCGATGAGCAGTGATGCGGTGATTCAGAAGCAGGGCGAGAGCGGCCGATTCGTTGTGACGTCAACCGGGGACACTGATCCGCAGATCACAGCGTTGCGGAATGTACTTGCGAAAAGCCGGGACGAAGGGGTGAGCATCCTGGTTTTGCCGGAGCTGCGCATGCCTGCGGCGCTGGTGGACGCGGCCGTCGATTTCTTGAGGCGGCAGAGATGGGAGGAGTTGAGCAGCGGGAAAGGGATCCTGTTATTGGTAGCCGGGAGCTGGCATGTTGAGGACGGGGACGGCTGGGTGAATCGCTCGAAAGTGCTGGACTACCGAGGAGAGATGGTTTGGGCACACGACAAGATGGCCGAGTATCACGAGTTGCAGCCGAGCGAGGAGAGGGAGCGAATCCGGCGCGGGATGGAACTGCAATATTGCGATAGCCCTGCTGGGAGAATGACGGTAGCGATTTGCGTCGGGTTTTTCCACAAGCCGCTGGAGGAATTGCTGATCGCCTCGGGGGCGGATCTGTTTCTGGTCCCGGCGATGACGCTTCGTGTTAGGTCGCTGGTGGATCGGGCGCGGGAACTGGTTCGGTCACAGCACGGGTCTACGTTCGTGGCCAATTGTGGGAAGGTGGGAACGGGAAATGAGTTGTGTTTCTATCTGATACCGAAGGCTGGGGCGGGTCCGGTATATGCGGGGGCCACAGATGATCTGCACGTGTTCGACTTAACTAAGATTTAATTGTCTTATTGACAAATAGCGCTTACTGAACTATTGTTGAATTGTGGCTACCTCTGACCTCTACGACCTTTCTTTGCCTGAACTTGCCGCACATGCGGTAGTGTGCCTAGGCGGTAAGGACCTACCGGCTTTAGGCGATGTGGACTTGGTACTGCATCAATTGTTTTTTGAGGAAGCAAAGGTTGGGAGTGAAGAGTCACGTACGGAACTGATCGGGACGCTGCTGTCGATTGTGGAGTCTGGAGAGGCCCGTGCGATAGGACGACCTGAGGCTGTACAAGGGTTTGTGACGGAGTGGGCGCATTTGATCCAGCTTGCTGCCGGGTTTCGGGCGGATGTGGATGAGCTGACGGAGGCGAAGCGGATTGTGGCGAGCCGGTGGCGCGGGGAATCGCTGGTGCAAGCGGCGGCGGGGGCGGGGGCAATGGGAATACAGCTTCAGGAACTGGCTGAGGAACTGGGGATCACGCCGCAGAATCTATCGCCGCTGGTGGCTTATTTTGAGTCGCATGACATTGTGGTTCGGCGGCGGCAGGGGCAGCGTGTATTTGTGACGCTGGGGAAGGCGGGATTGCTGTTGGAGCAGCCGAAGGAGGCGGAGCGGCGTCCACGGCGACGGCGAGTGGCGGGGTTTCCACAGGAGGCACGGTGTCGGATCGCACTGCCGAGTCCACGTGGGTTTCTGAGCGCGACGGCTTAAGGCAATGGCCTACTACGTCACCTTTTATTCCTATAAAGGCGGAGTCGGGCGCACGCTCACGCTGTTGAACGTCGCAGTGAGCCTGGTCCGGCGCGGGAAGAAAGTCTTCATCTGGGAGTTGGACCTTGAAGCTCCGGGCATTCTGAATGTACCGCCGTTTGACTCGTTACAGAAGAAGGTCACTGGGGGTACAGTGGATCTTCTGACGCAGGGAAGGAAGTTGGATCAGCGGCTGAAGCGGTTTGTATTGGAGCCGGAGGGGTTCGAGAAGCGGTTGTTGTTGTTGCCGGCGGGGGTGGTTGGTGCCCAGTATCCGGGGCAGTTCGCCAAGGTTCCCTGGGACAAGCTGTTTGGCGCCGGCTCGACGTTGGGGTCGGAACTGTTTGAGGAGATGCGGCAGGGGATCGATCTGTTCGCGCCGGACTTTGTGTTGATCGATTCGCGGACGGGGCTGACCGATATCGGGGCGATTTGCACGGTGCAGTTGCCAGACACAGTAGTGCTGGTTTATGGGCCGAACCGGCAGAACGTGGAAGGGGCGCACCAGATACAAGTGGCGCTGACGCAAGTGGGGAAGCGCAAGGATGTGCGGCGCGAGCCAATGAAGATACAGCGCGTCTTGTGCCCGGCGGTGTCCGATCATCCGGAGATGATGAAGGAACGGCTGGAGCACATGGACCGGCTGGGGCTCACACCCGATTTCCAGATTCCGTTCCGGTCCACCCTGATCGTGAAGGAGGAGATTTACACGCACCTGTATCCGGAGGCGTTGGCGTCGAAGGAGTACGAGAACATCGCTCAGAAGTTAGTGGAGATGGCCCCAGTCGCTGTGCCGGCGGCTGAGTCACGGGTCACCCAGACGCAAAGCGGGGTTGCCAGGATTCTAAAGCGGGGCGATGGGAGGGAGGAACTGGAAGGGCCACGGGGCAAAAGCTTCGAGGAAAAAGTAACCGATATCCTGCGGCTGATGGACATGGAGGTGGAGTGGAACACGCACAAGGACGGGCGGCAGATCGACTTCATCGCCAAGAAGCGCGATCCACTGCAAGATTTGGAGTACGTGGGCGAATGTAAGGATTACGCAAAGCCTGTAGGGGTGGGGGAGCTCGACGGATTGCATTCGCGGCTGGCGGGCTATCGGCGGGAACATCCGGCGGCGCAGGGGATGCTGGTGGCACTTTCAGGGTTTACGGCGGAGGTGAAGGAGCAGGCTCAGACACTGGGCATACTTTTGCGCACGTATGGCGAACTGCTGAACAACCTGGTGGACCTGCGGAACTACAACACGCTTCTGATACAGGACGTGGAGGGCAAGGATATCGAGCGGTTGTACGTGGAGCCGGATATTTACCCGGAGCGGGACCTGAAGCCGCATGGGGTGATGGGGTATGTGGATGAGTGGCTGGCTGATCCAAGCGCGGTGCAGTTGACGCTGCTGGGTGATTTCGGGACGGGGAAGACATGGTTCACCAGGAAGCTGGCGTGCGAGTTGGCCAAACGGTACCGCGAGGATGCCTCCCGCCACCGGCAGCCGATCCGGATCAACCTGCGCGACGTGGCGAAAGCGTTGGACCTTGAGGGCATCCTGTTCCACCATTTCCAGATGAGCACCGGGCGGCCAGTGAATCCGAAGGCGGTACTGCACCTGCTGAGCGAGGGGCGGTACGTGCTGATTTTCGACGGGTTCGACGAGATGGCGACGCAGGCCAACTGGGACGTGACGCGGGAGAACTTCCGGCAACTGATCCGGGCGGCGGAGGGGAAGGCAAAGATCATCCTGACGTGCCGGACGCATTATTTCCGCGAGCCGTCGCAGGTTCAGGAATTGCTGGCCGGGCAGCGGCCGGACCTTACGAAGCCGGGTACGGAACTGCACAAGGAGATTTTCGGGCGGACCGGATTTCACGTGGGGTATCTGGCGGGGTTCAACGAGGGACAGATTGAGGAATATCTCGGGCGGGCGTGCGGGGCGCAGGCGGGCCGGGTAGGGGAGATCATCGGGCAGATTGAAGGCTTGCGGAGCATCGCGACTCGGCCGGTGTTTCTGGACATGATTGTGCAGTCGGCTCCGAAGCTGGAGAAGCTGGGGTCAGAGGTGCGGCTTACGAACCTGTATGAGGCGTTCACGGAGGAGTGGTTCCAGCGGCAGGACTGGCGGCTGCGGTTGACCAAGGACGGACGGCGGACGCTGGTGGAAGAACTGGCGGCGAAGCTGTGGCAGACCGACGAGGCGCGGATTCACTACACGGAGCTGGCGGACGTGCTGGCGGAGCTGATGCGGGGGAAGATCACAAGCGACCGGGAACTGGAGATGGCGGATTACGAGGTGCGGACAGCGTCGTTTCTGACGCGGGACGAGCGGGGGAATTACGGTTTTTCGCACCGGAGTTTTCTGGAGTTCTTTCTGGCCTCGAGGCTGGCGCGGGTGGTGAAGGATGAAGACGCCGGGCGGCTCACGGAGGGATTGCGGTTGCGGAAGCTGAGTCCGGCCGTAGTGGAGTTTCTGGGGGACCTGGCGGGAAGGGATGCAGTAGCCCAGGCGGCATGCTCGGTTCTGGGGCGCGCCTATGGGAAACAAAGTTCGGAGAATGCGCTGGTGCTTTGGGAGTGGGCTGGAAGGGACGGGCTTGCTTCTTATTCGCCGGAGCGGATTGAGTTGGAGGGCGCAGAACTGGCCGGCTACTCGCTTGCGGGCTGCTATTTGGAAAGGGCAAATCTTCGGAACGCGCGGTTGACGGGGGCAATGCTGAGCAAGGCGAGACTAGGCAAGGCTGTGCTGGCAGGGGCCGAACTCCAGGAGGCGGTTCTTGGCGATGCGCAATGCAGGAGCACTGATTTCCAGGGTGCGGATCTTTCGGGTGCAGACCTGACACGGGCGTACCTGCGGAAGGCTGATTTTCGGAATGCGGACTTGTCGTTTGCGACGCTGATTGGCGCAGACACCACCGGGTGCCTTTGGGACGCGGCAGCGAGGCAGGGGATGGCTTTAGTGCCAGCACGGCAGCAGATGATCCCGGTAGTGCAGGCGGGACCGAGGGGCCAGGTGACTTCGGTGGAATACAGCCCGGACGGGAAGTTGCTGGCGGTGGCGACGGGGAGCGTGGTGGAGGTATTTGATACGGCGACGGGGCAGTGCCGGCGAGTTTTGAGCGGGCATCAAGATTGGGTAGGGTCGGTGGCGTGGCGTGGGGATGGGCGGCAGATTGCGAGCGGGAGCGAGGACAAGACGGTGCGGGTGTGGGATGTGGAAAGCGGGAGCGCGGTGCGGACGCTGAGCGGGCACGAGGGTTGGGT
>JAENWC010000415.1 GCA_016650235.1 Terriglobia bacterium | reverse complement strand
CCACAACCCTCCTAACCCGGCGCAGAGGAACCAAACAGGCCGCAAGAATTCTCCGTGCCGAGGTAGAAGTACGAGTGAGACGCAACGCGCGCAAAGATCACCTCCAAGCTTTTGACCTTGTTCACATCGACAAAAGTTTTGTCGATGTTAAGCGCCTAAATAACAGCCCCGCAAAACAGAGCCTGTCCCGGCGCGGAGACCGGCTGTTGCCCGGGTGTATCGAGGGCCGGGACGGCCCTTTGCGGGCTAGGGAGCGGTTGTCAAGGTAGAGTGATCAAAAGCACGGCATCGGGTCCGGAGCCCTTCTCGGTCTTGATCTCGCGGATCAATTTTCGCTCGGGCACCGACACTACATAAACAATATCGTCAGCTTCGGCCGATGCGAATGCATACTTGCCGTCCTTGGACACGGTGCAAGAGACAGGCTGGCCCTTCAAAGCGACCTTGCCGGAAACCTGGCGTGTGGCGAGGTCGACAAACTCGATCAAGCGGTCATGCATGGCGGCAACGACCAGCGTCTTGTTGTCCGGGGTGATGCCTATGCGCACAGGCCCTTTCGAAGTCTTGATTTCATTGATCACGGCTTGCCGCTCAGTATCGATGATGCTGATAGTGTGGGACTCCCGGTTGGCCACGTAGAGCAGAGCGCCGTCGGGCGAGATCACGTTTCCCTCGGGGCGCTGGCCGGTCACAATCTTCTTGACATGCCCGGTGGTTAGTTGCACGACGGAGACCGTATCCTCGCCGCTATTGCAGGCAAAGGCGTAGAGGGCGCCGGACTTGCCCGGTCCGAAGGCGACCATGTGCGTAGTCTTGCCCTTGGTTTCGAAGTTCCGGATCAGTTTCCTGCGCGCGGGGTCCACCAGCAGCACGCGCTCCGGCAGTTCGGAGGTAACGGCGAGCACGCCGTTCACCGGATCCAGCGAGATGCCGTGCGGCCTGTAGTAGACCTCGGTGGAGATTTTCCCCACGCGCTTGCGCGCATGCAGGTCGACGACGGAGATCGAATTGCCGCCTTTGCCGGGCTGCTCAATCTTCATGGTTCCGTTGTCGGTGGTGTAGGCGTAACGGCCGTCCACGGAGATCACCATTTCGTGGGGGTGCAAGCCGACAGGCACTTTGCCGAGCAACTGCCCCTCCAGTGTGTAGAACGCAAGCGCGCTGGCTCCCTTGAAGAGCACGAGCAGCACCTGTTGATCGGCATGCAGTCCGGCGGCCAGTACGGCTGCCAATAGAAATAGTCGTAACAAAACAATGCCTCCTTACGAATGGGCTGGAATCCTACCTTTATAGCCTGTAGAGCCGGCGCTGCGCTACTATGTGAGTTCCCATGGAAGAAAAGCAACCGGAAGCGGTGGAGCTTCTGGTCTCCGTCCTTATCGTCACCCGAAACACAGTCGAGCCTCTGCGGCGTTGCCTCGAAGCGCTGGAGAAGGCGCCGGACCGCGCCTCCTTTGAAGTGCTCGTTGTGGACAACGGTTCGCGCGATGGCTGCCAGTCCATCGATTCCGAATTCCCTGAAGTCACGGTGCTGCGCCTGCCGCATCTGTTTGGCCTTACCAAGGCGCGCAACATCGGCATACGGACGGCCAAGGCGGAACATCTCCTGCTGCTCTCCCCATACGTGGTGATGCCTCCCGGCGGCGTGACCGCTCTGGCCGCGCGGTTGCGACAGGAGACCGGAGCGCTGGCCGTTTGTCCCTTGCTTCTCGATGCCAGCGGCACCCCTGTTTCGCGCGCGCATGTTTTGCCAACGCCGGATCAGGTGAAGCAGCATTGGCGTGACCCGTCCGGGCTCCCTACTCTGAACCTGCCGGAGGGAAGCGAACCGTTGCCCATCGGCATGCACGACGGGCACGCATTGTTGATCCGGCGGCAGACGATTGTCGGTATCAACTACCTGGACGAAAGATATGGCGAGGCATGGATCGATGCCGAGCTCGCCTGGCAGATCCGCCGGGCCGGCCGGAAGATCCTGTTGCTGCCCGATCTGCGGGCCGAACTGCAGCCTGTTCCGGCCAGATTCGAAGAGGACCCCGCCGGCGATGCGGACTTTGCCGCGGGCGCCTCCTCGTATATAGCCAAGAACGCGGGTTGGTTCGCAGGCTTCCTCTTTCACACAGTTCTGGTGCTTGGTACGTTGGCCGGGCTGCTCACCTTCCGCCGGATCGGCTACCGGATGGCGCTTGTGTCCCGGTTGCTGTCAGGCGGCAAGATCGACGGTACCGACCAGCAGTTGTAAGGAGGGCCGGGGCTCTTTTGCTGGCCTCAGCGTTTCCCCTGGCCCTGCGCATAGGGTAATTGACCGATCCGGCACTACATTGTGACCCCGGGCTAAAGATTCCGCCCCAAGGCGCCGATTAAGAGCCAAAGGACGGACTATGGACTCAATGGACGCAATGATCTGGATGTTCCTCCCCATGTTCACGGCAGTGGGGTCGGCGCTGCTTGCCTTCTACATCATGCAGGCAAAGCTGGAAGTCGCCATCGCCAAGGAGCGCGAGGCCTTGATTGAAGCCAAAGCAATACTGAATTCGCATGAACAGCAGACCGAGGCCAAGATGAAGGCGGTGGAAGAGACCACCAGGCGCAGGTCGATGGACGATTTTCTAGCCGATTTCCGCGTGGAGGAACGGCACTATATGCGCGAGAATAAGTCCTTGTTCCTCAATCGCAAGTCGATGGTTCTACAGGAGCGGCTCTACTTCCGGACCTTGCCCTTATCCAATTGGGTGGAGCATGAACTGACCTTGGAAGAGGGCGGCGACATACAAAGTCTGGCCCGGGCCTGTTCAATCTTCTCGACCAAGGGTTTCGGCGAGCAGGCGGCCTTGTCAGGCATTAGTCAGTCCAGCACCGGCGTCAAGTTCCTGGAATAATAACACCTTCCCGCAAACGTAATCCTTTTTTTCCTCATCTCGTCCAGAGAGATATGATGGGCGTGATGGTGGAACCGTTGGTGGCCGGTTGTGAAGTTCCCCGGTTGTGCACACCCGTGGATTTCGGGAACTGGATGATGGCCGAGCAGCGGCGGATCTTCGCTCTCTGCTACCGGTTCCTGCAAGATCGCGACGAGGCCGATATGGCCACGCAGGATTCCTTCCTCAAAGCTCATCAGGCTATACAACGAGGCACCGCGGGTGTCCAGGATTACTCCAGGTGGCTGACCAGGATCGCGGTGAACACCTGTCTGGATCGGGTCCGTAGCCGCAGTTGGATGTTCTGGCGGCGCCGGACCGGACCGGCAGAGGAAGACCGGATCCTGCAAATGCGGTCCTCCCAGAGTCCAGGACCCGATCAGGAAGTCTTCGCCGCGCAGATCGGGAAGCGCCTGACGGCAGCGCTGGATCAGCTTTCCGCCAGACAGAGGGCGGTATTTACCTTGCGGCATTATGAGGACCTGCGGCTCGAAGAGATCGCCGGGATTCTGGAATTGGATGTGGGCACCGTGAAGGCGCACATGGCGCGGGCGGTGGCCAAGCTGAGACATGAATTGAAGGACTTATATGCATTGGAGCGTTGACGAACTGTTGGATCACTTGTATGGAGTCAGGATGGCGGATAGACATCTGGACGTGTGCCCCGACTGCCAGGCTCGTCTCGGTGAGTTCAAGCGGAGAAAGCAGCAGGGGACCGGCGCGCCTGAGTTCACTGAGCAGGATCTGGCGGCCCAGCGCCGGAACATCCATCGCCGTTTGAAGGGACCGGATCAGGCACAGTGGAGTTTTCCGTGGATGCCCGCCATGGCCACTGCGGCTTTGCTGTTGCTAGGCGTTTTGTTGTCCCGGCCTGCGCCGGAGGCGGATGGGGGAAAAGAGTTAATGGCATTGGGCGGGGACAGCCAGTTCTACACCGAGATTTACGCGTCCATGGGAAGCGCGGAACCCCGCGCGGCCGCTCCCATCCGCGGTCTGTTTGAGGAGAAATAAGAATGTACCGGCTACTGCTTACTTTGATAATTCCCTTGCTTGCCCACGCACAACCGCCTCGGAATTTCTTCCCCTGGTGGGAGACGCCGCTGGTACGCGATTTGAACTTGAGCGAGGATCAGCAAAAGCAGATCCGCAAAATGCAACGCGACGCGAGGAGCGCGATGATTGACATGCGCTACGCGCAGGAAAAGGCCGAGGTGGAACTGGAAGACCTGTTTAACGAAGATACGGTGGACTCGCGCAAAACCAACGATGCGATTGAGAAACTGGTACGGGCGCGCAGCGACATGACACGCGCTTTCGCGCAACTCAGCTTGAAGTTGCGTGCTGTGCTGACACCGCAGCAGTGGCAGGAACTCCAAAAGCGGCGCCCCCAACCGGGGCAGATGGGGCCCGGACGGCAGGGTCCGCAAGGTAGTCCGCAAGGCCCGCCCAACGGACCTCGTCCGGGTCGCGGACCGGGGAAAGGCCCTGCCGGACCGCCACCGGACGCCTAGTTTGTTTAATTTAACAGCTCGTATCTGAATTGCTGTCCGTTATCTCATGTCAGTTCCCGTGCACCAGATTCGACCGCGGTCAATCTGCGGCTCCGCTACCGGCATGGGCTGCGGTTCGGGCGTGAACAGGTGGATCTTCACTTTGGTAGAAGGCCCCGCCGGCGGAAGCGCCTCCCACGCCGCCACCAAGCACTACGATTGTTGATTGCCTCTTGCCTCTTCTCGAATTCATGTGCGATGGCCGCGACCCGTGCCGATATCCTCCGAGTTGGTCATTCGTCCCGTCGAGAATGGGAGCGTTCCCCGCGCCCAGCAGAGCGTTCGCATCTACACCGTGCACGCTGACGTTGAGGTCTTCGCCAGGCGAGCCACGCCCTCGACTGGCTGGATGGTTATGACTTCGTTATTTGCATGCATCAGCGTGATCTGGATCTTCTCCGCCCGGATGGCCTCTCGATATGGCCGACGCTCACCAGGCCGTATTCATGCACGGGGAGGTATGTGATTTCGAACCGTGCCTGTTGAAGTCGGCCGCAGACTTCGGTCACGGCGGCGGTGCTCGATCTGGCTGGTGATGATGTGCATGCCCTGGCTCCGTCGAGCGAGAGCAATCCCTCGAATCGCGTAATTGTTCGACTCGGCGCCTTCAGTAATTTGTAATCTACTGAAGTATGGTCGGCGTCAAGGGCCATTCCTCATCTCTTGTCGCTAGCCCATCGCTAGTCTAGTCTAGTCTAGTCTAGTTTCTAGCATCGTCGATTTTGAGAATTCATCTCTCACAATGTTCACCGTTCAGGCTGCAAGTTGATCGAGCACTTGCTGGATGGCGCGATCAGCCTTGTAGTAGGCGGTTTCAAT
>JAENWC010000414.1 GCA_016650235.1 Terriglobia bacterium | reverse complement strand
TTGCCCATTTGGCCCTGTCCCTGCCTGCCGGCCTGTTGTCCCTGCCCTTGGCCGCCTTGCTGTCCTTGCCCTTTTTGTCCTTGCCCTTTTTGTCCTTGACCCTGCTGTCCTTGCTGCCCCCTCTGGCCCGCCTGTTGTCCTTGTTGACCGTTCTGCCCTCGCTGGCCCGGATTCCGCCCCATCGCCTCCATCTGGCTCCGCAGTCGCTCCACTTGATCCAGTGCGCTTGCAAGCCCCGGTTTCCCTTGTTGACCCTGTGCCGCAGCCTGCGCCTGGCGCACCTGCTCCCGTAACCGGTCCATCGCGGCCGTGACAGTGGCCTCCCGCATCTGTGCATACTGGCCCATGCCCCGCTTGATCCATTCCCCGCTGTACTTGAGGCGCATCCCAAGCTCGTTCTGCTGCATCTCCCCAAGCGCCTCCCGGAGCTTGGATGAAGCTGAGCGCTGGCTCGATGCCAGATCCCGCACGGCCGACTGCATCTGGCGCTCCAACTTCTCCAGATCCGAGGCCAATTGTTGCCGCTCCGTTCCTAATTTCTCCATCTTCTCGCGGTTAACGCCGGGCACTGCCCGAGGATTGATAGGACCTTTGCCTGCCTCCGCACCCAAGTTGTACATCCCCGACATTTCCTTGGCCTGTTGTTTCTGCCGCTCGGCTAAACCATCGGCCTGCTCGGCCAGATTCGAGAGCTGATCGGAGGATTCCTGCCGGCGCATTCCTCCCAGCAGATCCTTGGCCTCCTGCAACCGCTCCGCCGCGCGCCGCGACTCGGCTTCGCTTCCCTGCCCCCCGCCATTCTCAGGTGAGGACGCCCGCCGCATGTCTTCCGTTGCTTGCCGCAACCGCTCGAGAGCCTGTTGTACGCGTGGATCCAAATCCTGCCGCCGCGTCGAGGCTTGTTGCTGTTGTTGCCGTTGCCGATTCTGCTGTTGCTGTTGTTGTTGTTGTTGCTGCTGCTGCTGTTGTTGCTGGCCCTGAGAAGAAGACGCAGACGAGGAGGAGGAAGAGGACGAAGACGACTGGCTCCCCTGTTGCCCGCTTTGCGAGGCGCTTTGCGATTGCTGTGAACTTTGCTCACCCCGCGAAAGCTGCTCCATCTTCCGCTGCAATTGCTCCGCTTCCCGCCGCAGCATCTCCTGCTGCCAGCGCTGCTGCGAGGTTTGCCGGTTCTGCTTCTGTTGTTGGGACAACTCCTGCTGCCGTCGCGCCAGTTGCTCCAATTTCTGCAGAGCCTCGTCGATCTCCTTGTTTCGCTGATCCGACGAAGCGCTCTGTTGCCCCGTCTCATACTGGTTCTTTTCCGTATCCAGTTCCAGGTCAAACAAATTTTCCAGATCCCGCGCCGCGCCGCCTCCACCGCCCCCACCGCCGCCGCGGCTCCCAAAGGCAACCTGGATCTGCCGGAACGTGGCTTCGGCCCGCAGCAGGTGCTGCAGCGCCTTCTGCTCGTCCGGTAACGCTTCTTTCCAACCCTGCGTCTTGAGCTTGTCCGCCGCCGTACCCATGGCCGCCGCCGCCGCCGTCATGTCTTTCGTAAAGCTTGAAAATTCCTGGTTCTCCCGGGACAATTCCCGGCTTCGCATACGCTGCGCCAGTGACTTTGCCTGATCCCGTAATTTGCTTTGCACTTCCGATAGAAAGTGCCCGGCTTCAGCGGCCTCCTGTTTGGTCGCCTTCTTGTCCCGCTGCTGATTCCAGGTAGCGGCGATAATCTCCTTCTGCCGGGCCGAGATCCGGTTCTGATCCTGCCCGCCGCCCCCGCCTCCGCCGCCGCCGGCCTGCTGCGATTGCGAATATTCCTTCTCGAATGGCTGCGCTTCGATGAAGAACATGTCCGTCCGCGATGTTGCCCGCGCATCTTTCGCTGTCGCATACAGGCTCACCAGATCGCCCGGCGCCAGCTTGAACTCCTCCAGCGCGATCACCGTCGAGCCTTCCGCTTGCTTGGATCCTTTCACCTTCAGCATCGGCACAGTCTTCTCCTCGCCGCCGTTCACCGAGTAATGCAGGTTCATCTCCTGCAATCCGAAATCATCGTCGGCTTGCAGCCCGATCGTCACTTCCTCAATCGGACTCGACTTGTAGTCCCGGCCCGGCCGCGAGATGCGAATCGTTGGAGCGTTCTCCTTCCGCGCCTCGATGAAAAAATCTTCCGTCAACCGCACCGGTTGCCCTCCGTCCAGTGCCGCCACGTGATATAGCCCATCCTTCTCGATTCGAATCGTTCCCTGATACCGGTTGCCTTCTCCTCCCGTCAACTGGATCTGCTTGTCCCCGTCCAATACCAAAACTCCGTCCTTTAACGGCCGGTCGGTCAGAATCTCCAAATCTGCCTCCGTTCCTTCCACCGCCCGCAGATCGCCGACTTGCTCCTCCCCCACAACCAGCATCCCGGTCCAACCTGGGAACCGGTAGCTCACCTTCATCTTCTTCACGCCGGGCAGATCCAACACGCGCAGATTGTAGTGTTGGCTATTCACTCCGCCGGCCTCCACGTAATACTCAAGCCCTTCCGGCAACCCCGCAAACAAAAATTCGTAGCCCGGCCCGCCCGGTTGCGGCTGCATGTTCACCTGTTCCCATTTCGTCGTGCTTTGATACCGCGCAAACAGCCGCACCTTGCTCGTCTGTAACCCCACCAGATGAGCCGTTATCATTTGATCGGCGCGCCGGCGCACAGCCGCGTTCCCGGGATGCACCTTGATGTCGTAAAAAGCTTGCGCGCCTTCCCGCGCCGGACCTGCCCACAACAGTGCCGCGCCATGTCCAAGGAAACCCGGCGCAGCCGTGATCATCCACAGCAGCGCCGCCAAGGCGGCAGCCCCCGCCCCAACCGAGGCTAGCAGCTTCGTGCCCGTCACCAGACGCGATGGTGCGGCCCGTTCCGCCACTTCCAAGGTATCGGCAGCCAGTAACTCCAAAAATGGATCCGGTTTGGACCCCGTCTCGCGTTCGGCAAACGTCATCAGCCGCTGCTCAAACTCCGGGAACACGTCTTCGGCCCGGCTGGCTGCACGCCGTCGGTTCAATCGGATCAGCGGCAGCGCGATCCCGAACCCAAGGGCAAGCCCTAGACAAAGAAACAGGGCCACACGCGCCCAAGTGAGGCTCCCCTCGGAAAACGCCAGCGCATTGGTGATCACAACCAACGCCACAGTGGCGGCGGCCGCCGCCAGCAGCACCACTGCCGCCCCACGCAGCAATGCCCCCAATCGAAGGCGCCTTTCCAGTTGCATCAGATAAGCGCACAGGGCGCTCGCCGCGCCACCGGCTCCCACAGGAACCCTCGACTTAGCTTCGCGGTGAGCAGCTCCGTTTTGCGCGTCTTCATCAAATTTGTTGAGTTGGTCCAGTGTACTCATTTACCCTGCCCCTTCCTCTCCCGCACTCGCCAAATAACGGCTCGCAAACAATGACTCCGTAACCAGCACTACTGCTGCCACCAGCATGACATACCACCACAGGCTCACGGGACGCGTCTCGGCATCCCCGCCTGCGCCCGCCACGCCGGCTAGTGCCGTCCCTTCCCCGCCCCGCCACAACGACAGCGTCTCGTCCGGAATTACACTGAGGTCGGATTCCCGCCGGTCCGCGTTCACCGCCACCATCTCGTGACGTCCGTTGGCGCGCCTCAATTCAAAGAATCCTTCGCTTGTCAGCGGGAACGATTGCGCCGCCGCCGCTTCCTTTAACGTGAGCGCGCGCCGGCCGGATGGATCGATTACCTCCACTCCCACGTACTGCTCCCGCGCCGACCGCAGCTCCAGGAATGAGCCCACCATCCGCGGCCCGCCCCGATTCTCCATGCCGGAAAGATACCGCGCCGTCTGTTCCACAAACGATACAAAAATGGGATGCAGCGGAAAATCATTGGTCAGGTTATCCAGGCCGGACGTTAGCAGGAGAAGCCGCCCTTCCCCTTCCTTCTTCTCCAGCAGCAGCGGCGTTTGATCCGACAGCCGTGCCACCACACGCGCCCCCGCCGGATCCACATCCACCGCATAGTAAAACTTCACTCCCTCCCAGCGCGCCGATTGGCGCAACGATGGATGCGACGGGTCAACCTGTCCTACCGCGAGGAAGCGTTGCCCCGAACGCGCAAAGTAGCGGCCCTCTTTCACCGCCAGGTCAAACAAGGGGATCCGCGGCCGCCGCGCCGCCATCGTTCCCGCCGTCACCAGCACGTTTCCTCCACCCTTCACATATTTGCGCAACTCCCCTTCCAACCCGGCCGGTAAAGACATCACGTCCGACAACACCACAAAGGCGTACCGCGAAGGCTGTAGATTGCCCGCCTGTTCCACAGGTACTGCTTCCAGTTGAAATGCCGACTCGTTTGCGGAAGCCAGCGCCGAGCGCAGGTACAGCGGAGACCGGCTGTCCCGTGATTCATGGATCATCAGTACCCGCCGCGGATCCGAACGCTCCACTGCAAAACGCGCTCCATCGTCCTGTGCCAGCCCGTCGGCTCCATCCAACCGCACTTCGCATCGTGTAAATCCGTAACCCACTTCCAAGGATGGAAACTCAACCGTGGCCCGTCCATTGGCCGGAACTTCCACCTGTTTACTCGCCACCACCTTCCCGTTCACAACCAGCGACACCGTCCGCGCCGCTTTCCCCGTGTTGTAGCCGGACACGGTCGCCTGCACACGGGATTTCTTCGGGTCCCATACCAGGCCCGGCGCATTCACGTTCTCCAGCGCCCAGTTCGGCTCCATCGCTTTAACCACTGGATGCAAGATCAGCTTCGCGTTGGCCGGCATCTGCAGTTCCGAAAATCCGGCCGGCAGCGCCGTCTTCTGCATGTCGCTAAACAGATGCACCTCAATCGGTGTGGAAATGCTCTGCCCCATCGATCGCACCGCGCGCGCCAACTCTCCAAAGGAGGCGCGCCCGTCCCCGCCCTTTACGCTTTCCACTGCCGCACGCAATTCGCCGGCATCCAGCGTCGGTTGCGTCAGCACACTCAGTTGCGAGCCCAGCGCCATCACCTGCGCCCGCGTCGAGGCCGCCCGCCGGCTCAGCACCTGCTGCGCCTGTTGCCGCGCCTCCGCAAGCCGCGATCCGGCGCGCATGCTGAATGACTGGTCCAGCACTACCAGCAACAACTGCTCCCCACCCACTGTATGCGCCGGCCGGTTCACAAAAGGATTCGCAAAGGCCAATGCCAGCAGCACTAGCAAGGCCAGACGCAATGCCAGCAGCAGGAAATGACGCAGCCGCCGGTGCTTGATCGAACTCTGCGTCCGCCGCTCAAAAAACATCAGCGAACTGAACGGCATCGGAGTGCTCTTGTGCTGCCGCAACAGATGCAAATAAACCGGCAATCCCACCGCCGCAACGCCGGCCAGAAACCAAGGCGCTAGAAAACCCATCTATCGCCTCCCCTGCCGTATGCTGAGATACTCGCGCAACACTGCGTCCAGCGGCCGGTCGGTCACCAGCAGGTGGTAATCCATCCCGGCTGCGCGCGCGCCGGTGCGCATTCCCTCGATGTGGGCATCCATCTTTTGCCGGTATTCGTTATGTGCGTATTCGGGCGAGACCTCCATGCTCTCCTGTGTCTCCAGATCCACCAGAATCACCGGTTCCGCCAGCGCCGGCTTGATCTCCTTTGGATCCAGCACGTGGAACAGGATCACTTCATTGCCGTGATACCGTAGCGGCTCCACCGCCCGCACCACCTTCTCTGGCGTCTCATAGAAGTCCGAGACCACCACGACAATCCCGCGCCGCTTCAGAAACTCCTGGAAGTGAATAAATGGTTTCGCGAAATCGGTGCGCGCGGCCGGCTCGGCATGTTCAATCCCATACAGCAACCGGTGAAACTGCCCCTGCCGCGTGGACGGCTTTATATAGTTGCGCACGGCATCGTCAAACACGATCAGCCCGGCCGCGTCTCTTTGCTGGTTCGCAAGATAGAAAAGTGAGGCCGCCGTGAACCGCGCATAGTCGATCTTGGAAACCGCATGCGAGGAAAAGCCCATCGACGCGCTCGCATCCAACAGCACCGTCAATTGCGAGTTGGTTTCCCCCCGGTACCGCTTCAAATAACAGCGTTCGGTTCGCGCGAATACGTTCCAGTCCACATGCCGCAAATCATCCCCCTGCGTATACGCCCGATACTCGGCGAACTCCTGGCTGAATCCGAAATCAGGCGAACGGTGCAGTCCGGCCACAAACCCATCCACCACGGTCTTGGCCACAAGGTCCAACCCCGAAATCCCGGCCAGCACCGACGGATTGAGAAAACGTTGCAGCAACTGTATCAGGCTCCTGACGGGGGCGGCATGTGTTCCAACAGCCGCTTCAAAATATCATCCGAGCTGAGACGTTCCGATTCGGCATGGAAGTTCAGCAGTATCCTGTGCCGCAGAACCGGCGCGACCAGCGCCGTCACGTCTTCATAAGTAACATGGTACCGGCGTCGTGATAACGCCCGCGCCTTGGCTGCCAGTACAAGAAACTGCGCCGCCCTCACGCTGGCGCCATAATTCACATATTTCTTCACAAAATCCGGAGCCGACCCGCTGTTGTGGCGCGTGGCCCGAACCAGGTCCACCGCGTACCGCGCCACTGATTCCGCTATCGGCACCATCCGCACGAGCCCCTGGAATTCCAGAATCTCCGCCGCCGACGTCACCGCTTCCACCTGCGCCGTATGTGTGCTCGTGGTCAGATCCAACACGCGTACTTCATCGTCCGCGCTCAAATAGTCGAGCACCGTATTAAACAGAAAGCGGTCCAATTGCGCTTCCGGTAAAGGATAGGTTCCTTCCAGCTCAATTGGATTCTGTGTCGCCAGTACGAAGAATGGGGCCTCGATCTTGTACATGTTTCCGCGCACCGTGCACGACAACTCCTGCATCGCCTCCAGCAATGCCGATTGCGTCTTTGGCGGAGTCCGGTTGATCTCATCAGCCAGCAGGATGTTCGCGAAAATCGGGCCATGCACAAAGGTCCAACGCCGCCGCCCCGTGGTCGGGTCCTCTTCAATAATGTCCGTGCCGGTAATGTCGCTCGGCATCAGGTCCGGCGTAAACTGTATCCGCTTGAACACCAATCCAAGCGATTGCGCTATGGTGCGAACCATCAGCGTCTTGGCCGTACCAGGCAGTCCCGTGATCAGACAATGACCGCCCACAAACAGCGCGATCATAATCTGTTCCAGGACTTCTTCCTGCCCGACGATCATCCGGCGTACCTGGCCGATTATGTCATCGCGCACCGCCTGAAAACGTTCAATGCGGACTTTCAAGTCCGCCGAGTCGATATTCATCTCTGCAATAGAAGCCATGAAGTCATTGTTTCCTTAATGGAGTGTCCTGAGCCTTGCCTTGGACCTGGTCGTGCAACTGCAACAGCATCTTCTGTGCCGGCCGGTAACTGGGCGCTGCCTCCAGCGCGAATAGCAATTGTTCCTCTGCCTGCCCCGTGTCGCTCGCCGATGAGTACGCCCGCGCCAGGTTGTAATGCGCCGCCGCCTTGTCTACAGGCCGCAGCGCCACCACCGCGCCAAACTCCCGGATCGCGCCTGGAAAATTCTTCTGCGCCAGCCAAAGCTCGCCCAACCGCCGGTGCAGATCCTCATCATTCACCGGGTATATATAATTGATCCGATTCAATGTCGCGGCGGCCTCGCTGGTCTTCCCCAGCTCTTCCTGCAACCCAGCCAGCTTCTTCAGCACCGCCGGATTGCGCCCGCCCACCTTCGCATAGTTCTCCAACACGCGCATCGCCTCGCCTTTGTTTCCCTTGGCCAGATGCGCATCCGCGATAAACTCGTATGCGTTGGCCCCTTCCACATAATCCGGATACAGCTCACGGACGCTCGGACCCTCGCTCAATACCTCATCGTACTTGCCCTGCTTGGCGGCATTGGCCAATACCTTGAGCCTCTTGCGAAACTCATCCAGCCCGCTCACCGTCTTGCCCAAATCCTTTTCCACCCACGCCAGAAACTCTTTGTCGAACTCTTCCGGTTGCATCCCCAGCAGCCCGCTCACTACCTCTGCCGTTGTCTTGCGCTCGGCAAACGCGTGCATCATCTCCAGCAGCTTCTCGAATCCCCACTTCCCCGCAATGTAGTCGCACACACGGCCCGCCTGGAAATAGGAGACGATAATCTGGCCTGGATAGCTGGGCCGGATAAAGCCCCGGTCCAACTCGCGCACCGGCAGCAGTTTCTTGTCCCGAACCGCCACCAGAATCTCCGGCGTCACACGGTCTCCCCAGTCCTGGGACACCGCGGTCTCTTCATGCACCGCCAGTCCTTCCGTAAACCACCGCGGTACCCGCTGCCGCGTCGCCGTCAAGACAAATACATGGCTCAGCTCATGCCATAACGTGCTGGCCCAATGGAAGGTCCCCGGCTTGCGTCCCGATGGGCTGTCCATCGCCACCACATCGCCGAACGTTACCCCCAACGCGCCCAATCCCGGCATCCCCATCGTCCGCACCGCGAAGTCCTCATGGTCCGGGTAAACCTCCAGTTGCACCGGCCGCGGCAACCGCACTTTGTATTTTTTCTCGAATGTGCCAATCGCTTTCTTTAACTCTTCTTCAAAGTAGGGCCGCAACAACTCGGCCTCTTTCTTATGCAGCCGAACAATCGTGTTCCCCGTCTTGTAGGTGACAAAATTCTTGTAGCTGTCCATCAGCCGCAGCGTGTTGGTCGTGGCCGAATCCTTATAGCCGTTCTCATAGGCCAGTTCCAGTTGCTCCCGGGCTTCCTGCTCCAGGCCCAGCCGCATCAGATTGATCCCCAACTCCGAACGCGCCTCCCAGAAATCCGGCTCCAACTCGATCGCGCGCCGGTACTGGGCAATGGCATCTTCGTAACGCCGGTTCATCACCAGGTGATGCGCAATGCTCGCGTGAGCCCGCCCATAAACGGGATTCACTTTCGCGATCTTCTCCACCCATCCCTGGTAGGGACGGTCCGCTATCTGCTCCACCGCGGCACGCACCGCCATCGCGTCCAATGCCTCTGTCGAGAGCTGCAATGCCTTGTCCGCTTCCTCCATCGCTTTGGCCGGATTCGAATCCTCCAGCGCGAGCGAGGCCAGCAGTTCCTGCGCCTCTACTAGTTTTGGATCATCCTCCAGCGCTTTCCTGGCAAACTCCACTGCCTTGCTCTCATAGCCTTCCGATGCCACCAATGCCAATCCAAGAAATGCGCCCGCGTGCTTAGGATCAATCTCCAGCGCTTCCTGAAACAGTGTGGCTGCCTCAGCCCGGTTGAATCGCTCCAATAACAACCGGCCCCACCGCACACGATAGCCCGCGTTTTTCGGCGCAGCCGCCACCGCCGCGCGAAACTGATTGTTGGCGTCCGTATAATCGGCCAGGCCCCAGGCGCCTTCCGCCCGCAAATATGCGTCTCTCGATAACGCCAGTTCCTGATAGCAAACCCGCGCCTCCACCCGCTTTCCCCTGTGCCTCAGAAGATGGCAGTCCGCCGGCGCGGCCTGTACCGCACTCGCTGCCAGCAGAATGATTGCGAGAAATTTCACTTCTCCAGGTCCTCCTGTACGCGCGCCAGTTCCAGCAGCATTGCCGAAAGCTGCTTCCTGTATTCTTCGGACGGCAGCGCCGCCTTCTCATATTTCAGTTTATCGATCTTCTGTTCCAACTCCTCCCGCCGCGCCAGCAGTTGCTTCTTGGCTGGATCGGCGGCCGCTTTCTGCGCCGCCCCCAACCGCAACAGTGCAAAACTGCTCACTAGCGCTCCTTGCCCGTTTTCTACCGATGGAGCGCGCACGCCCTCACCCTGTCCCGTGTCCTCCACAAGCGCATGCTCGGTAGAAAGCCTTTTTTGAGTCTCATAAAATCCCACCGTCCCACGATCCGCAAACCGGAACGCTTCCAGCGCCGTGACAATCTCATTCTTGTCCGCATCCGCCGATGGATCGCGAAACGCCTCTACAAAGTACCGCCCAAACACCGTCGCGTTTTTCTCGGTCCCGCTCTTGGTCGCCGTGATCAACGCGCGCCCCGGTTTCTGCAACGCCGCGATCATCGCCCCGCTCGCGCTCGTCGTGTTCACAATCAACTGCCGCGTCGCCGGTACCCGGTCGCAAAGCGCCGCCAGTTCCACCCCGGATACATCTGGACCAGTGAGATTGAACTTGTAGTCGTCCCCGTCGAAGCTCCCATGCCCAATCAACACCAGCACAAAAGAATCCGAGGCTCGCGCCTCCTTCGCTACCTGCTGCAAAGTTTCCGTCAACCCCGCCCGCGTGGCCTCTTTCCCGGACAAGGTGTGAACCTGTATCTCTCCGCTCGATGCCTTCAACAACTTTTCCAGTTCCGTTGCCTGCCCGTTGAATCGCTGCTCATATTCGGCCTCCCCGCCGAGCCCCGCCACCGTCACGTAATGCACCGCCGGATAAACGCTCGGAGCAAGGGCCACCAACCACAGCAGCGCCTTCATACCGCGCCCCACTTGCGCCGCAGAATCCATTCCGACCCGCGCAACAGGAGCAGCAGCAGAAACACCACTGGCATGTTCCACAGATCCTTCGTCTGCCGCACCGTGATTCCCGCCTCCGAATACGAGATCTCACGGGCCAGCTTCTCCAAGTCCGAAGGCCGCCAATACTCTCCGCCCGTCTGCGCCGAAAGTTTCTCCAGCAGTTCCTTGTTCTGATTCGTGCGGAAATTCTCGGCCACTCCATCCTGCCTCTGAAACGTCAGTACGTCGCGGCCCATCTCCTCCTCGCCGCGCTTTGCCATCACCTCTACCAGGTACGATCCCGTCTTCTCCGCCTCCCATTCCATCTGATAACTGCCCGGATTGGCCGCGTCCGGCCTCAACTCCACCTGCGCCGCCAGCCCTTCCGGCCCAAGTATCCGCGCCTCCACCCGTGCATCCGCCGCTGGTAGAAAATTCCGGTCCCGTACTTCCGCGTTCATCACCAGGCGTCCGTTGTCGAACAAAATCTGCTGTGGTGTGGAACTCACCAGCCGTCCCGGCGTCTCCGCCGCAAGCCATCGCATTAACTGTTGCCAGAACATTTCGTGCGTCTGATCCTCCAGCGCTTGGCTCATCTGCCAGCGCCAGGTTCCTCCCGTGGCCAGCACCGCCGTGCGCCCACGCCCATAGTTCTGCGTGATCAACAACGGAAGCGTTCGATTGCCTACCGTCATCCCCGCCAGCACCACTGCCCCGGGCTTGGGCGCGCCCACGTCCTGATAATCGGCCAGCGCCGGTAGCTTCTTCCATCGCTCCGTGTTACGCCCCGGTTCCTCCACCAGCCGGCAGATCAAACTATCGGCCCCAGCCGGCGTTAATTCCGCCGCTGCCGGCTCCCTTTGAAACGTTCCCTTCCGGTCCGGCAAAGTGACCGGCAATAAGTCCGTCAGCGCCGATTGGCCGTAGCCCCCGTCGCTGAGCGAGGAGCGCCCCCCTAAAAACAACAGCCCGCCGCCGCGCCGGTCCACAAATTGCTTTATCAACTCCTGCTGCGCCGCCGTGAAGTAGCCGGCCTCAACAGAGCCGATTACCAACGCGTGATAGCCCAGCATCTCCTCAACACGCGACGGAAATCCTTCCAGCAATTCCGATGGGTTCTCAATCTCCTGGCGATAAATCTTGTTCTGCGTCGTCCGCAGCATGCTCACCAGTTGAATGGCCCGGTCTTTCTCCTTGGCCCGCCGTATGAACTTGAACTCCCAGCGCGGCTCGCCCTCTATATAAAGGATGCGCCGCTTGCCGGACTCCACATTCACCAGCCGGCTCACCGCATTGTTCAGCCCGTTCTCCTCACCTGTCAACCCCTCCAGCGTGAAACTCAACGTCTTGGCGCCGGCTGTTCCAGAGTTGAGCAACACCGTTTCGCTCTGTTGCTTGCCGTCCGGGGCCAGCGTCACCATCTGGCTCGCCAGTACCTTCCCCCCATCCTTAACAGTCAACTTCGCCTTCTGCCCCGCATAGCCGGATTGGTGAAAACTAACCTGCGCCGCCAGTCTCGAATCGGCCAGCGTCCGCGGCGCCACTTGCACGTCCGAAATCTCCAGATCCCGCTCCGCCCGCTCCTTGCCGAATCCGATCGTGTGTATAGGCAAGCGCCGGCTCCGCAATTCCGCAACAGTCTCCAGATCGATGCCGCCCGCGTTATCCGACCCGTCGCTCAGCAGCAACACCGCCCCAATCGGCAATCCCGCCGATTCGGCCGCGATCTGCTTCAGGGATTCCCCCAGCCGTGTTGCCGGTGCTTCCGATTTCAGCTCTTCCAGCTTGTTGATCCTCTGTAGCGCCGCCCCGCTCCGGTACAGCCGCACCTGGAACTTTTTCTCCAGTCCCTTGAGCAGCCCCCCCTCCAGCGCCTCCACTGCTTGTGCCCGCCGGCTCTTCCCAACATCTGCCTGCGCCATGCTCCGCGAATCATCCACCACCACCGCCACAATGTTCTGCTGCGGTTTCAACTCCGATATCAGCAGCGCCGGCTTCCATAAAAGCACCAGCACCAACGTCACCATCGCCGATTGCAGTACCCAGATCACCGCCGGACGCCATCCCTTGATTCCCACTGCCGCCTCCGGCATCCGCAGCCGCATCACCCACGCCAATCCCGCCGCCGCCACAACCACCAGCAGTCCCAGAACCCAGACAGGCATCCCCGCAAGAAGAACCACTTCTCCTTTCGAGAATGCCGTGCGCGGGTAATGAAAAAA
Source organism: Terriglobia bacterium (assembly GCA_016650235.1). Classification (GTDB taxonomy): domain Bacteria; phylum Acidobacteriota; class Terriglobia; order Bryobacterales; family Bryobacteraceae; genus VFZE01. The sequence continues at coordinate 3,225 of JAENWC010000414.1, read as the reverse complement.
GAATTCAAACATGGGATCGGCTCAACCGGAAACGGGTTCGCATCGCCAGCATCAATCAGTGTGTCATCGCGTAAATGATGTAGTTCACTCCTATCCGATAGGCCAAGGACGCGTACTTCTCCGGATACCTTGGATGATCCGCCCATTCCCAGGCATCGCCTAGATCCATGTTGTGGCAAATGGCCACCATCAGCCGCCCTTGGTCGTCGTGTATGCCGCGCCAGCGGGCCTCTATCCCGTCCTGTTCGTAAATCCTCCCGGTGTAGAACATCTGAATACCCGGAACCTGGAACTTGTCGTCCAGGTTGTACAGCACGTGAAAAATCTCTTCCTTGTTCTCCAAATCGACAACCGGACGATCCGGAAACACTCGCTGCATGCTGGCCATGAATACATCCCATTCAAAGGTGCCGTGAAAATCATCCGTCATCATGAACCCGCCTTTCAGCAGGTACTCCCGCATCTTTTTCACTTGGCCTTCCTTCAGATCCCACCGGCCAACTTCGGTCGCATAGACCCATGGAAAGTTGAAAATCTCGTCGCTCTCCAGGTCCACCACTTGCTCCACGCTGCGCGTATGGATCCGTGTCAGCCGCCGCACCCCCTGCACAAACTGCCTGTCCGCTTTGGGATAATCGGTCGCCCAGCTTCCCCCCGCGCGCCCGTAGTATCCGTTCCGCATCGGCTGATAGCGCAGCCGCGCAAAGGCGAACTCCGTCTTCTCAAAACCATCGGAGGGAAATGGTGCGGGATTGTCTTCTTCATCCATGAAGGAGCGTCGTCCGCGCTGGAAAGCGTACAGCAAGCTCCCGATCGCGGTCGCGATCACCACCAACCGAAAATATGCCCGCAGCCTCATAAGCTAGCTCTTGCGCGTGATTTGACGCCTCTACGATAACACAGCCGATACGTCATACTATGTACTGACGCGCAAGCCCCGGATAACGCCACGGACGCCTCTGTTAAGAATAGGTAAAATTTATGTACTGTTGCGATGTTCTCGCTGACCTCGCCGGCCGTGACATCATTCACATCGCCCCCCTCTCCTCCCTCACCGGCCGTATCCTCACCGAAATCGACACCGAATATTTCTTCGTCTTTGGCGACGGCCGGCCCTCCTACGTCGGCATCAACTATTGCCCCTTTTGTGGCCGCGCCCTCTCGCGCCAGCTCTGGAACATGGAAAAAAAGAAACAATAAAATGCTTCCCCGCCGCCATTCTCCTCGCCGCCTCACTCCTCCCCGCACAGTCCATTCCCCGCCCCGAATACCCGCAGCCCCAATACCAGCGCGCGCAATGGCTCAACCTCAACGGCTCTTGGCAATTTGAATTCGATGATGCCAATCAGGGCCTCGATCAAAACTGGGCCTCCTCCACAAAGAAATTCTCCCGCAGCATCCTCGTCCCGTTCTGCCCCGAAAGCCCCCGCGGCGGCATCCACGACACAACGTTCCATCCCTGGGTCTGGTACCGGCGCTCCTTTCGCCTCGCCCCGGATTGGACCGGCCGCCGCGTCCTGCTCCATTTCGGAGCGATCGACTACAGAGCTTCCGTTTGGGTCAACGGGAAACTCGCCGGAACTCACGAAGGCGGCAGCACGCCGTTCCGCTTCGACATCACGCCGCTCCTGTCCCAAGGCGACAACATCCTCACCGTGCGCGCCGAGGATCCCCCCACGGATCGCACCATCCCGCGCGGCAAACAGTTCTGGGAGCTCAAATCCCGCGGCATCTTCTATACCCGCACCACCGGCATCTGGCAAACCGTCTGGCTGGAAGCTACCGGCGTCGACTACCTCGACCGCGTCCGCATCACTCCTTCCAATAACGGGCAGATCCATTTCGAAGCCCGCCTTGCGCGCCGCACCGAAGGCCTGGATCTCCACGTAACCGTGCGCTCAGGCCAGGAGCTGGCCGCCTCGGGCAGCGTACGCGCCACCCAGGCCCGCGCCGATTTCGACCTGCGCGTCCCCAACCCCAAGCTCTGGTCCGTCCAAAACCCAAACCTCTACGACGTTACCTATGAACTGCGCAGGAACCAGGAAGTCCTCGACCGCGTCGAGTCCTATTTCGGGTTCCGCTCCGTATCCACCGAATCCGGAAAACTCCTCATCAACGACCGCCCCGTCTTTCTCAAGATGGTCCTCGATCAGGGGTATTGGCCCGAATCCCTCCTCACCCCGCCCTCTGATGAGGCCATTCGCTTCGACATCGAATCCACCAAACAGATGGGTTTCAACGGCGCGCGCAAACACCAGAAGGTGGAAGATCCGCGCTTCCTCTATTGGGCGGACAAACTCGGCTTCCTCGTCTCCGGTGAGATCGCCAACGCTTATGGCCTTGACCCCGATTACGCTGCCCGCTTTACACGCGAATGGATCGAGGCCGTCGAACGCGACTACAACCACCCCTCCATCATCATGTGGGTCCCGATCAACGAAAGCTGGGGCACCCCTAATCTGCGCACCGACCCGCGCCAGCGCGACCACCTGCGCGCCAACTACCAGCTCACCCGCTCCATTGACGCCACACGTCCCGTCATCGAAAACGACGGCTGGGAACACATCGACGTCATGGACCTGTTCACCATTCATGACTACGCCGCCACGGGTGAGAAACTCTACGAAAAGTACAAAGACTTAGGCAAGCCCCCCGCGCGCATCCCCGATAACGGCCGCGCCATCTTCGTCCCCGGCCACCACTACAACGGGACCCCATTCCTCCTCTCCGAATTCGGCGGCATCGCCTACATCGCCCCTGGCTCGCGCGTCCCCTCGGGTTCCTGGGGCTACTCCGGTGTCGAGAAAACCCCCGAAGCCGCCCTCACCCGCCTCCACGGCCTCTATGACGCTATCCGCCGCATTCCCGCCTTCGCCGGTATCTGCTATACCCAACTCACCGACGTCGAACAGGAGGTCAACGGCCTGCTCACCTATGACCGCAAGATGAAGTTCGATCCCGCCAAAATAAAAGCGCTCAACGATCTGCTCCAATAAGAGCAATGACCAGCCTAGCCGCAGCCACGGTGTTCCTCTTCCTCGCCGCCGACTGCCCGCTCTCCAAACGCTACGCCCCCGAACTCCAACAACTCGCCGCCCACTTCCAAAACAAGAACATCGTCTTCTTCTCTGTCTACCCCAATGCCAACAGCAAAGACTCGCAGCTAGCCCGCAAGCACGGCGCAACCGTTACCCCGCAAGCCGTGGTCACAGCCCACGATGGCAC
>JAENWC010000413.1 GCA_016650235.1 Terriglobia bacterium | reverse complement strand
GATCTACGCCCTTGGGGCGCACTGACGAACTTGGCCGGTACGATCACCCGGCACCACATCTCCGGGCATGACGACGGCGCGGCCAATGTGCACAGGCACATTGATTCCCGCCACCGATACTCCTCCCACGGCCGCCGGATGCGCATCGCGAAAGTAGACCTGCGTGGGAAGCTCGTGAATGCCTTCGATGTCGTGTATGGTGCTTTCCACCACCACGCCTGTTCCGGCCCCGTAGATGGCTGCGTGCGGATTGCCGCCCCCAAAATGGTTGCCGGGGGTTGCGTTCATCAGGTCTATGACGGCAACATCGCCGGGTTGCAGGAGATCGATGACGCGATGATTCGTGCGGGCATTCAGGCCGCGCGCTTCGGTATCGGCCACCAGAATCTTTCCCAGGTCCGGCCATAAGGGCGCGGCCGTGAGCCGCCGGATGGCCTCGATCAGATCAGCGTGGACTTTGGGCCGCCCGCCGGCGAATCGATCATAGGGATTGTTCGCGGTGCAAACGCATGGTAGCTGGAGTCTACTATGCTAGAGCGCATGATCACTCCAAGCCGCCGCGGTTTTCTTCTGGAATGCCTGGCCGCCACAGGTTTGGCCGGGAGGCCGCAAAGCGCGCAGCGCCCCAACGTAATTGTCGTCATGACCGACGACCAGGGCTATGGCGACCTGTCCTGCCACGGCAATCCCGTTTTGAAGACACCGAATATTGACGCGCTGCACAAGGATTCGGTCCGTCTCACCAACTATCATGTGAGCCCCACCTGCGCGCCCACGCGGTCCGCGCTGTTGACCGGCCGCTATACCAACGCCACGGGCGCCTGGCATACTATCATGGGCCGCAGCCTGCTGCGCCCGGATGAGACAACGCTCGCCGACTGCTTCCGCGCCGGCGGCTACCGTACGGGCATTTTCGGCAAGTGGCACTTGGGTGACAACTATCCCTGCCGCCCCCAGGAACGCGGCTTTGATGAAGTGCTGGTGCACGGCGGCGGCGGAGTCAGCCAGACGCCGGATCACTTCGGCAACGATTATTTCGATGATACCTACCTGCATAACGGAAAGCTCGAAAAGTACCGCGGCTTCTGCACAGACGTCTGGTTTGAAAATGCGATGCGCTTCATGTCGGCGGAGAAGCAGCGCGGCAAGCCGTTCTTCTGCTACCTTCCCACTAACGCGCCGCATGGACCCATGTGGGCTCCTGATGAATACAGCGCGCGGTTCCGGGACGTGCCAGGACTGCGTGAGCCCGGCTTCTTCGGCATGATCGCCAACATCGACGACAACTTCGGCAGGATGATGCGTTTTCTCGAAAGCCGGTCCTTGGCGGACAACACCATCGTTATCTTCACCACCGACAACGGAACCGCGTCTGGCGCCGCGGTGCACAACGCCGGTATGCGGGGGCAGAAGGGCAGCCCCTATGAGGGCGGACATCGCGTTCCGTTTTTTGTGCGCTGGCCCCAGGGCGGACTCTCGGGCGGCCGCGATGTGCCGCAACTTGCGGCGCACGTGGACGTGCTGCCCACCTTGATGGATCTGTGCGGGCTCAAGCGCACCGGAAAGAAGCAACTGCATGGCAGATCGCTGCAGCCGTTGCTCCGGGGTGAATCACAGCGATGGTCCGATCGAGCCATCACCGTGGATTCGCAGCGAATGGAGAATCTGGTGAAGTGGCGCCAGGCGGCGGTGATGACCCAGCAGTGGAGGCTGGTGAGTCCCGGCCCCGGCGGGGAGCCCAAGCTCGAACTGTACGACATTCAAAAAGATCCACGGCAGCAAAAAGACATTGCAGGCCAACATCCGGACGTGGTGCTTCGTCTCCAAGGTGAATACGAGAAGTGGTGGACGGAGGTTTCACAACGCGCGGGCGAGGTGGTGAGAATCGTACTCGGCAATGACGCGGAGAATCCGGTGCGGCTCACGGCGCATGACTGGCATGGGGCGGACGTTGAAAAGGTCTGGCATCAAAGCGGCATCCGCCGAGGTCCTGAAGCGGTGGGTCACTGGGAGGTGCTGGTGGAGCGGGAAGGCGACTATCGATTCGAACTGCGCCGGTGGCCGAAGGAGGTGGACCTTGCCATCAGGGCATCCTATCAGGACGCTGAGCCCAATCGCGAAAAGACTCCGGGGCAGGCGATTGGAGCAGTGCAGGCGAAGCTGCGCATCGGGGGAGTCGAGGCGAGCGTGGAGGTAAGGGCGGGTGACAAGGCCGCAGTCCTTGCGGTGCGTCTCAAGGCGGGGCCGGCGAAACTGGAAACGTGGCTGCTGGATGGCAAGGGTGCTGCCCGCGGGGCCTACTTTGTGTATGTAGAGCGTCAGGCTTCCAGGAACAAGGGCCGAATATGACGGTCGAAGAGATTCTCGGTTACGTTCTTCGCAATGATTTCGCGGTGCTGTTTCAGCATGTCGAGGTAGCGGCCCTCCATGTGAGCGGCGACTTTGTAGCCCACGTGCAGTAATTGCCTGAAGTGCAGATTGAATTCCGGACAGCCGGGTACATGGCGGAGCGCTGCCACATACTGTTGCGAGGTCCACTGGTTCACCGCTGCCGGCGCGGGGAGTTTGGCGGCGTCAATATCGATCACCGAGGCGTAGGGAGCGCACAAAGCGTCGCTCATCGCGAAGGCCTCCGCATAAACCTCCTTGGCCAGCGCGAGTCCGTCGCCTCCCGCCTCGGCCAATCCAATCAGTTCCTCCAACCAGGTGGTGCCCGCGGTCTTCAGATGCACACCCGCGCCCGTTTTCCGCAGCACGCGGCGAATGGCGCCATAGATGGAGAACTTATCGCTGCCGGAATGCACGCTCAGCTTCAAGCTCGCCGGCAAACCATACTCGCGCACCGCATGCGCCACCACCGCCACATCATCGGAAAACTCTTTTTCAAATTGAATCGCGTCACCAACGTAATCGACGCCTTTGTTGAACCGTCCGGTGAATTTGGGCGCGATGGTCTGGATGGGGATACCTTCGTCTGCGATGGCGGCGAGGATCACCAACAACTCCGGCGGCGTTTGTGGGCTGTCGGTTTCATCCATCGAGACCTCGGTGATGAATGGCACACCCGCTTTGCGGGACTTGATGTGCCGGTAAACCTGCCCCGCCTCCTGTATGGCGAGCATGTACTTGGCCGCGGTAGACGCTGCTCCGGAAAGTTCCGGGTGGCGCGCAGTAAAAGCGGCAACGGCGGCGGGCTCGGCGGGCTTCCCAATCCAGTCGGCGACATCGATGGTGTAGAAGTCGCTGCTATTCAGGAAACCGTCCACTGTTTTCAGATTGATGTGGTCGGCATCCACGTGATATGGCTTCGTCCATCCCGCCAGCCGCACCGCCTCATCGGCCGCCGCGCGCACACTATCGGGTTTGGATCCCACGATCAGATGTTCCCGGTTGGACTTGTTCCAGACGGGGATCACTTCAAAGCCCTGATCGGCGGCCTGCCGGCAGGCTTTCAGTTGAGCCGGTGCCTGGTGCGCAAAGCGGTCACCGACCCCAAGGCTAAATTTACTCAGTACGAGTTCTGTGTTTCTCATGATTCATGATCCAGTTTATTACGCCAACATCTTCTGCAATGCGTCCATAGACCGGAAGTTCCCATCCAGATCCAGTGCGCCTTCGAGCGCAGCGGAACCTGCGTTCAACTCACCTGACAACATACGCGCAAACACTGCACCCGATGCGCGGAACACCAGCCTCGGACTCGTCGATGCCTCCGTGCGCAAACTCGCCTCGCCGCCGGCGACGCGTATCACCAGTATCTGTTTCCTGCCGCCGGCAGTGATTTCGTACTGTAGGTCCCCCTGGAATTCCGGCGCCTTCCCGGGCTGCAGCCGGCGGCGCAACAGTTCCAGGATCAGAAGTGTCACCAGGCGGAAGGAAAGCAGCCTGTCCAGTTGCGCATCGCTCATCCCGCGTATCCACCGCGTAAGAAGGTTCGGCTTCATCGCGGCAGTGAGGGCGCCTGGCTCGCCCTGCACCGTGATGACGTAGTCCCCGGTCATCCGGCGGGCCGGCGCGCGGCGTGCGAGTGCGCGGCTCTTGATCTCCGCCAGGCGGACGTCCTTCTCCTTTTGGCGATCGGCAAACCGCGGCAGTACATGTTGGGCGAACAGCTCCATCGATTCGCAGATGTGCTCGTGCCGGTTCCTGCCGGCTTGCATGACAAAAATCACTTGATCCACGCCCGCCTGCGCGTAACGCGATACCAGGTCCGCAATCTGGTCCGGCGTTCCGATGGCCCCGCGCAAGGATCCCAAACCGTGCTGTAACAGCTTTACTCCCAGCGGAGCCTGATCCGCGGTGACAATTTCCCGCGCAAACCCATAGTCGCGGCGGCGCGCCATAAACTCCTCCCATACGTTGGTTCTGGCTGGGCGATGCTGGCCAAACACGTAGTAGTGCGACAGTGCATAGCCGAAAAAGTGCGCGCCGTCGATCCCGCGTTCAATCGCCGTGGCCTCATCGGAATGACACATCATCGGGAGGGCAACCGCCAGATTCGGATTCACCGCGAAGCCGGCCGGGATGCATTCCTCCGAAGCGATGATCCGGTAATAATCTTCAGCCCACTCGCGAGCTTCTTCCGGCTCAAGGAAAGAAAAAGACAATGCGCCGATCCCTTTTCGTGCCGCCAGCAGAATGGTCTCGCGGCGGCTGCACGCCACCCAGAGCGGCGGATGCGGCCGTTGCTTGGGCTTTGGCACCACGTTGCGCGGCGGCATCCGCAAGTGCCGGCCCTGATACCCTGCAAACGGCTCCTCGACGAACATCCTCGTCACCGCGTCGAGCGATTCTTCCCACTGCTCGCGCTTGAGAGTTCGCTCCACGCCGAACCCGCCGAGTTCGGCTTGCGAACTTGCCTCTCCGGTCCCGAACTCGACGCGGCCCCCCGAAATCAGATCCAGCGTTGCGATCCGTTCGGCCACACGCGCCGGATGATTGAACTCATTCGGCAATTGCACAATGCCGTGCCCCAACCGTATCCGTTTGGTCCGCTGGCTGGCGGCGGCGAGAAACACTTCCGGAGCGCTGGAATGCGAATACTCCTCGAGGAAGTGATGCTCCACTTCCCAGACGTAATGAAATCCCAGCCGGTCAGCCAATGCGATCTGATCGAGCGCCTCCTGCAGAAGGCGTTCCTCGGCGCCCTCTCCCCATGGGCGCGGGATCTGGTGTTCATAAAATATTCCGAATTGCATCGAGCCACCATCATATCCATGCCGGGTATCAAGGCTGTGGCTGAGCCGCAGGGGGATCTCCCGACCGGGTAGCGTCGCCTTCGAGGGAACGAGCCGAGTTCGAATCCAGTGTGGGGGAGGCATGCCAATTCCTCTATGCACTGATTCATGCTGCTTTATCTCGCCGTTGCCTGCTCAAGGAGCGATTGAAAGTGACAAAGGACACGAACTCTCTTGCAAGGCAGGAACTGGGATACTTTCCGGATTGTCCGTCAATCCCGATCGCTGCCGATCACCGTCACATCGATGGGTCTGGCCGAGTTCGAATGTCAATGATCAGCTCTCAGCGTGGGTGATTGTAGAAAGACTGTAGGGCCGGGCAGCATCCCGCAGCATTCCTTTTGGGCTCCCTACCGGGAACGTTGAGGCTTCCACCAATACTTGATACAAGATTTTTCGATGTTTCTTTGACACCAGTCCATGGCGCAATCTGCGCGCGGATTCGCGTAGATAAAGTCATCTACAATAAGTCCGCATTTTTCGGATGGTGCCACCTTATTGAGAAACTCACAGAGATGTTTCAAGCCAAGGAGGATTTCATCCGACGCAGAAGTGGTTGCGGCCTGCCAGTACAACTCTCGGCCTTCTTCAGGCGACTCAGAATGCCTCTGGGGCCCCACTGTGGGGCGAAACTGCGCCCCTTGGACCATTAAGTATAATGCCTTCAAATAGTCTATACCCCACCCACAGTACCTCTTCCCCCCCACCACCTACCTCCACCTCCAAGAAGTGTCCTTCCATGTCCTGAAGGGCCCCGATTTTAGCATTGACATGATCTTCCACCTCTGCCAAGAAATCCCCCGCAGCGATCGAGAATCTTAAAGAATATGGCTGCGAGTAGAATCGTTGCCACTCTCTTAGTTCTCGTAAGACTACATCGAAGCTACCAAAATGGCGGCTCTCATCATTCCTCACGGGTAGACCGATTGAGTCAGAGCCGATGCTCGTCACCAACGCCATCAGTCGGACTCCATCGATGTTCAAGGGGTTTCCCCTGAGCAAATCTCAGCGCGCCGGGCGTAAAATGAGATGCAGTGATTATGATACCTTTAGTCACTCCGTGGGCGTGAACAGGTTGTGCGACACACAATAGATTTGACAATTGTCCTCGCTCCCCCCATACTAGTGTAGTGTCCAACAAATAACTAGACAGGCAGATGCTGTTTGTCTTATCCTGGGACATGAGCAAGTCATGTCATCTTTCCGCCGTGGAGCG
>JAENWC010000412.1 GCA_016650235.1 Terriglobia bacterium | reverse complement strand
GCGTCATAGCTGATGAGGCCGAACTCGTCAAAGACGACGTAGACGTTCGCGCCATCGGTGACAGGAGTGGGGGCGGCGGGGATGCGCGCGGGTTTCGGTTTTGGAACGGGGGTACGGCCGCCTTCCCTGCGCCAGAGTTCCTTGCCTGTGGCGCGGTCCAGGCAGAAGGTGTATAGGATGTCGTCTTCGCGGGCGGTGAGGAAGATGCGATTCGCGGTAACGACGGGGGAGGAGTAACCGCCGGGGAGAGTGGTTTTCCAGACAAGGTTTTTGGTCGGGCTCATCTCGACGGGAAGGCCGGTTTCGGTACTGAGGCCGGAGCCGTTGGGCCCGCGAAACTGACGCCAGTCGGCGGCGTGGACGGTGAAGAGGAGTGGGGCAAGAAGAAGAAGGACGCGCATACCTTTACTATGACGTGAACGGGGCGGAATGGTCAGCTGGGAAGTCGCGCCTGCCACCATCGGCGCGCTGCTACGATTGCCCAGATTGCTTCCACCAACCCGAAAGGCCATGCGCCCTGCAGGAACCCGTAGACAGACCCAAGCGAGCACGATCCAGCAAACGCCAGGACGTACCACGGGCTGTGTTTCTCCAAGCCATAGGTTAGGAGCATTGCCGTCACGGAGAAGAGGCCAAAGATGGTTAGGTTATCCAATGCTAGGTTCTTGCCTCCGGGTACGGGAGTTAAAACACGCGGCGTTTGAGGCGGGCGATGTTGAACTTGGCGGTATCGGCTACGGCCATGACGGCCATGACGCCGGCCTGGACGGGGTCGGAGACCACAAGATCAGCCGCATCCGGCACGCTACCGGCCATGTTGAGGCTGATGACGAGCAGTCCCTGCGCGCGGACCTCGCGGACGGCCTGTTCAATCTCACCGCCCATCAGCGCGCCGGCCAGCACGAGGGCACGGGCTCTGGGAAGGCGGGCCACGGCGCGAACAGCTTCGGCAAGTGGCTGCTCGCCGACCAGGGGAATGGTGTCCACGGAAATATGTTCGCCGCGAATGTTGTGGCGGTCGGCTTCGGAGATGGCTCCGATGGCCACTTGTCCCACCTGCGCGCCGCCGCCGACAATAATGACGCGCTTGCCGTAGACCTTCTGCAGCGTTTGGACGCGCCGAACTTCACGGCAGATGGGCAAGGCAGCCATCTCCTCGATCAGAGGCTCGGCGGGACCATCGAGGTCGAGTTCGAAATAGATGGAAGCGAGGGCCGCGTCGGCTTGCACAATCTCGACGCTGGTGATATCGCCAATGTGCCGCGCGATGACACCGGTCAACTGGTGCATGACGCCAGGGCCGTTGGCGGCCTGAATCAGGATTCCAATTTTTTCGTCAGGCATCGGCAATCTCGTATTTCTGCAGGATCTCAGTCCAGTAACCCTGCGCTTTCAGGATCAGTTCGCCTACCTCGCGGAGCGCGCCGAATCCGCCTGAGGTTGAGGTGACGTAGTGTGCCTCACGTTTGACCTCGGCGCGCGCGTTGGCAACGGCAACCGCGAATCCGACGCGGTGCATGATGACAACGTCGGTCAGATCGTCGCCAATGTAGCCGACCTGCCCGGGCAGGACGCCGGACTTGGCCAGAATCTCTTCCAGGATGGGGATCTTTTCGATGTGGCCTTGATAGCAGTAGGCCATGTGGCCTTGCTTGGCGCGCATCTGGACGGCGGGGGAGTTGCGGCCGCTGATCACGCCGGTCTGAATGCCTTTCCAGTGGAGCCATTGCAAAGCGATGCCGTCTTGCGAGTGGAAGCCTTTGGTTTCGGTCCACTCGCCGCCATCGGGTGACGGAAGCTGGAAGATGCGGCCGTCGGTGAGCACACCATCGACATCCATGAGCAACAACCGAACTTTGGCGGCACGCACTGCAACGCTTTGGTCCAAGATCGAATCTCCTTATAACGGACTACCAACGATATCGCGCAACGGAGCAACTGGCCGGGAACGCTCGCTGTGGTTGCGGCCCGGTATCGGTCTGTGCGCTATTACATACAATGAAGCTGTGGGTAGAGGAGCGCGCCGTGGATGAGACTCGAACCCCGGACAATCTGGCCGGACGGGCGCTATCAACCATTTCTCGTTATAGCATGTTCTCGCCGGAACAACGCGTGGGCGTGGCGGTTTCCGGCGGAGCTGATTCGGTAGCACTGCTGCATGTGCTTGCGGAACTGGCCCCGCAATGGAATCTCTCGCTGCATGTGCTGCACCTCAATCATGGTCTTCGCGGAGAGCATTCCGATGACGATGAAGAGTTTGTGCGGAAAATGGCCGCATCACTGCGATTGGCGTATACGGGGAAGCGCGTTGCTGTGGGAAACGAGCCGGGCAATCTGGAAGAGCGGGCGCGGGACGCGCGTCAGAAATTCTTTCTGGAAGCGATGCGGGAGCACGGGTTG
>JAENWC010000411.1 GCA_016650235.1 Terriglobia bacterium | reverse complement strand
CTCACATTCGAGCGATTGATCTGCGACAAGGCGGAATACTGGGCCGCATCGTTGGCGCCTCCGTAGTCGCGCCATGTTTTGTGGTCTTGCGCAAAGGCCTGCGGGGCCAGGACAAGAATGAGGAGAGCGCCGAACACGGCAAAGTTGCGGTGCATACTGTACTCTATCCTACATGCTCATCTCGAACCCAAAAGGCGGCTACTCGTTTCTGCGCGGCATCAGCCCGTACTCGGCTGGAGCGGTTTCCTCCGCGGGTTTTGCAATCGAGCATGCACGATTTGCCGCGCCGGGGCCGCTCGATGCCGGATTCGCGCGGGTGCGTGCGCACCTGCAAAAAGTTGGACGGCCGCCTCAGGCATTGTGTGGAATGGAACTTCGCTCACCGAAGCCTTTCACCTTCGCCGGCTTCAACCAGTTCAACTCCGGCTATGTGCAGGTGTTGAAAGATTGGGGTATTTTCCTGGATGGATTGAATCCGGTGGCGCGCACGAACGTGGCTCCGGAACTCACGCCTCCATCCGCGCCGTCACTGTATGGTTTCTCCTACACGGTTCCCTCCGCGGCCAAACAAAAGAGCTTTGTCGTGGCGGGAGCAGGCGAGTTGCCGGAAGGCTCGCTCGATCCGCATGACGTAGTGCGCATGGGGCAGACCTCGGAGGATGCGCTGCGCGAGAAGGCGCGGTTTGTGATGGGGCTGATGACCGGCCGTATCAATGGGCTGGGCGTGAGTTGGGATGAGGTGACCGTCACCGAGATCTACACCGTGCATCCGATCTGCACCTACCTTGCCGCGGAGATCCTCAAGCCGATGAGGGGCGGCGGTAACCACGGCGTGACGTGGCACTATTCACGGCCGCCGATCGAGAGCATCGAGTATGAGATGGATTTGCGCGGCTGCGCGCGCGAAATTGTGCTGCCTGCCTGAGGGTCACAACTCCGCGATGGTCTCGCGCACCGCATCCCCATTCCGGAAGGGCTCCTCGCGCAACTCCACGCCAAGGCCCGGCGTATCGGGCGCGGTCACGTAACCATTGATAGGCACCGGAACATTCTTGATGAAATGCGGATAGAGGTCATTGTAGAGGTGGAAGACGCTCTCCATGATGTAGAAGTTGGTGAGCGAGGTGGCGGTGTGTATGGAGGCAAACCAGAGCACTGGGCCGCCGCCGGTGTGCGGCGACGTGGGAATCTTGTACGTATCCGCCATGTCGGAAATTTTCTTGGCTTCCGAGATGCCGCCGCACCAGGTCACGTCGTACATCACCACATCGACGGCGTGCAGCTCAAACAATTCGCGGAACCGGAAGCGGGTGGCCAAGCGTTCACTGTTGCAGATGGGGATGGAGGTTTCTCGCGCCAGTGTCGCGTAGGCCTGGAGGTCATCCGGGAGCATGGGGTCCTCCAGGTACATGATCCCGTATGGCTCCAGTGACTTTGCGATCTGCAGGGAGCATGGCAGATTCCACTTACTGCTCAGATCGAGCGCGATCTCCATCTCATCGCCGGCCACCTTGCGGATGCGCTGTATGGGATCGAGCGACTGCTTCAGCTCGGCCTGTGTGATGAAGGTGCCGCCGTGCCGGGCGAAGGCATTCACGGGACCACGGTCATACGGATAGATTTTGATAGCCTTGATGCCGCGCTTGAGCAGGAACTCGGTGATCTTTTCCGGATCATGGTCGCGCATGCCGTAGACGGGCCAGCCGTTCATGGTGTTGTAGACGCGCAGTTTTTCCTGCGCCTTGCCGCCAAGGAGTTTGTAGACTGGCAGGCCGGCCGCCTTGCCGAGAATGTCCCACTGTGCGATGTTGATGGCGGTGAGCATGCGGAATTCCGCCCCGCCCCAGGGCTGATAGGAGATGCGATAGAAGATGTCCTGCCAGAGGCGTTCAATGTTGGTGGGATCCTTGCCGAGCAGCATCGGCGCCAGTTCCTTTAGCGCCCCGTGGTGCGCCTCCTGCGTGGGATACGATTCGCCAATGCCGGTGATCCCCTGATCGGTGTGCAGCAGGACCCATGTCCAGTTCGGAGACACATCGTGAATGCGCAGATCCTTGCGGACGCGAACCATTTCGACCTTGGTGATCTTCATCGGCCCGGCGGCGCGGGCGGCCTTTTGCGCAAAAGGGGTGAAGAACGGAAGGGTGGTTTTGAGCACGTCCCGGCGGCGGATGGATTGTCTCATGCCGTTATACCTGCGCCACTGTTTCTACAATCGCATCGCCATTGCGGAACAGTTCGGGCTTGATCTCGAGTCCGATGCCCGGCGCCTCGGGCGGGACAATGTGGCCCTTTTCCGGCACCGGAATATTGTTCACAAAGTGCGGGAACTGATGCGTGTACTTCCAGTAGTTGCTTTCCATGATGAGAAAACTTGGCAGCGCCGTGCAGAGGTGCGCGGAGCAAGTGTAAAGAAGCGGGCCGCCGCAGGTGTGCGGCGAGGTGGGGATGAGATAGGTGTCGGCCATGTCGGAGATCTTCTTCGCCTCCGAAGGACCGCCGCACCAGGTGAGATCGTACATGATCACATCGCACGCCTTGTTCTCGAAATATTCGCGGTACTCATAACGGGTGGCCAGCGTCTCGCTCATGCAGATAGGGACGGAGGTCTCGGCGGCAAGCTGCGCGTAAGCCTTGGGATTGTTCATCAGCATGGCGTCCTCCAGGTACATGATGTTATAGGGTTCCAGCGCCTTGGCGATCCGTTGCGCGCTGGGAAGATCGAAGCGTCCCCAGAGGTCCACGCAGATGTCCATCTGGTTTCCCGTTTTGTCTCGAATCTCCTTGATCCAACTCATCCCGCGCTCCAGCGCCTGGTTCGAGATGTAGTTGTCCGGCGCGCTGAAAGGATAGATCTTCATCGCGGTAATTCCGCGGTCCAGCAGAAACTGTACGATCTTCATGGTATCCGGTCCCATCTTGGTATTGTTGATGGCCCAGTAGTCGGTGGTGGTGTTGTAGACGCGAACGCGCGGCCTCGTCTTGCCGCCCAGCAACCGGTAGAGCGGTAGCCCGGAGGCCTGCCCGAGAATATCGAGTTGCGCCATGTTGATCGCGCTCAGAATGCGCATGTCCGCGCCACCGGCATTGCGCATGGCCATGCGATGATAGAAGGCGCGCCAGATGCCGTCAATGTCGCGCGGGTCGCGTCCGGTGAGGGTACGCGAGTAGTCTTTGAGCGCCCCGATCTCGCCCTGATGGAATGGATACGTTTCGCCTGTCCCGATAATGCCCTTGTCGGTGTGCAGGCGCACCCAACAGAATTCAGTGGCCTCGGAGCCGCCATTGCCGCCGCCGATCTTAATATCCTGCCGGAACGTGACCGCCTCGATCTTCGTGATCTTCATCGGCTCTGTATTGTTGACGGCGGCTTGTATGGCGGCCGGAAATGCGGCGGCGCCGGCTGCCTGATTGAGAAAGGAGCGCCGTGTCATAGCGCCACCGCATTCTTTGCGACATATTCATCCACGCTGGAGCGCCGCGGCCTGCGCTGATCGATGTAGTAGAAGCGTTCGGCAAATGCCAGCTTGTGCGGCTTTCCATATTCGCGGTTGCTGTCAAGCAGGAACTGGCGCGCGTATTCGCGGTCCGCGGTGCGGTCATCGTTGCCCAGCAGCGGAAGCCGCTTGCCCTGTTGGACCAGGCGCGCGCGCAGCTCGGACCCGAAGTTGCCGCCGCCTTGCGAACGGCACTCGACAATCGAGTCGATCTTCTTTTCGATGTGCGCAGTGATGTCGACCACGCGGTTGTAAAGCTGCCCGGGGCGGCCATAAAAGTAGTAGCGCTCCAACACATCATGCGGTGCGAGGCCCGCTTCCAGTTGCTCGTGGAAATCATTCTCGATGCCCGACATCCAACAAGCCTCCTCCACCGCGCGCCCGGTGGCCCAATGATCCGGATTCTCCTCGCCATGCCCCCACGGGTTGAAAGTGACCACAGTGTCCACCTTCCACATGCGAAAAAGAAAAATGAGCCGGCCGCGCAGATCGAGCGAAGAGATGCCGTCCATTTCGTGGTTCTGGTAGTAAAGATCAAACGTGTCCTTAAACCCCAGCGCCGCCGCAGCCTTCAAATGCTCCTGCTCATTGCTGAGGATGTTGGCCGCGGTGGAATGTCCGCCGCGCTTCTCGTCGTTGGTCGTGCGAATCAGGTAGCCGGTGTAGCCTTCCCGGATGAGCTTGGCGCAGTGGCCGCCTGCATAGAGCGGTATGTCGTCCAGGTGCGCGTGCACGGCGGCGAAGACTTTCCCTTTGTGCGGTTGCCCCGGCTGATCCTTCTCGACAATAATGGGGCCCACGTCGGCGCGGGCCATGGCCACTCCCAGTGTGGAATTGTAAAAGCTATTCTTGCTCATGGTTCAAAGCCTCACAGCATTCTTTTCAACAAAGGCGCGGATGTTCCTGTTATGATCCGCCGCCGGGCCAATGTAGCGGAACGCTTCCGCATAGCCTAACCCGAACCTTGCGCCCAGCAACTTCCAATCCTCCATCAGCAGATGCTTGACGTACTGGAAGTCCGCGGTCGCATCGTCATCGCCGAGCAGCGGCAGCTTCCTTCCCTCCTGCGCCAACTGCCTCCGGAGCCGCGACCCCGCGGCCCCGGCCGGACCCTTCCCCTTGTTGGCCACGTTGCCTCGTACTTTGTGATCGATGTACGAGGTGATGTCCACCACGCGGTTGACCAGGTTATGCCCCTGCGGGGACCGCGCATGATAATACTTCTCCCGAATGCGCGCCGGCTTGAGTCCGGCTTTGTAATGCTCCGGGTAATCCTTGCCGCCACCCGACATCCAGCAGGCCGCCTCCGCTACGCGGCCAGCCACCAGATGATCCGGGTTCTCGTCATAGTGGTTGTAAGGATCCATCGCGATCAGCGTATTCACTTGCAGCAGCCGGAACAGAAAGATCAACCGCGCGCGAATCTCGATCTCAGCACAGTCGTCCATACGGTGATTGCGATAGTAGAAGGAGTAGGCTTTCTTGCAGCCGAGCCCTTTGGCTACTTCCTGGTTGTCGATCTCGTTCTGCACCACGCCATATCCCAGCGTCCGTCCCGCCGCCTCGTCGTTCGAGATGCGGATCAGGTAGCCGGTGTAGCCTTCGTCCACCAGCTTGGCCACCAGGCCGCCGGCGAAGAGCGGTATATCGTCCGAGTGTGCCTGCACGGCCGCAAAAACTTTACCCTGGTGCGGCTTGCCCGGGCGGTCGCGTTCGATGGCGAGATCGTCCGCGTAGGTGTAATAGTCGGGCGTCGTGAATGGGCTGTAGCCGGTGGATGTGTTGGCGAAAGCCGCGGGAGTGATCCCGGCGGGCAGAGCCTGGCTTCGAGGCTGGCCCGCATTTGCCTGCTGCGCCGCGGCCGGCGCCCCCGCTGCCCCCGCGGCCGTGATCGAGTTTGCGATGAAGTTGCGTCTTTGCATGACAAGAGAAAGTATACGCAATCTAAGGGGAAACTCATCAACCACCCTAAGGCTTACACCCGATGGGGTTCTCAACGCATAGATGATATTCATGGTTACATGAGACGTGCCGCTACGGTCGGAGCTATTCTTGCGCTTGCGCTCCTGCCCTCGCTGTATTTCCTCAGCCGTTCGCTGGACGTGCCCACGCTCGGCTTCTTCCACGATGATGCTTTCTACCTGCTCTCGGGCAAGTCTCTGGCGGAAGACAATGGCTATCGGGCGCTCAGTCTTCCAGGCCAGCCGTATCAGACGAAGTATCCTCCCTTATTCCCCCTCATTCTGTCGGCGGCCTGGCGTTGGGCCCCGGCCTACCCGGCCAATCTACCCGTGGCCGTCGCGCTCACGTGGTTGCCGCTGCCCCTCATCCTGTCGCTTTGCTATTTTCTATTCCGTGAATACGGATCCTCAGCCCGGACGGCATTGGCTCTCACCGCGGTTTTCGCACTGAGTCCCTGGTGGACTTACTTTTCCACCACCCTCCTTGCGGAAACGTGGCTTACACTTTTTGTTCTTGCCGCGGTGCTTACCTGTGAACAGGCACAGAGGAGAGAGGAAACTTTGTGGGCCCCGGCCCTTGCCGGGGTGTGGGCCGCGTGTGCGTTTCTAACTCGCACGGCTGCCCTGCCGATGCTGGTCACCACTCCGCTGGTTTTCCTTCTGGGAAGGCGCATCCGCTCGGCAGCGGCCTTCACCGGAGCCCTGCTCCCGGCAGTAGCTGCCTGGAGCATGTGGAGCGCGGCACATCGCAAACCCGGCACGGACTGGGTGTCACTGTACTATCTGGACTACGTCGGCTACTATCTGCAAGACGTCTCGTTACAGGATCTGCCCCTCTTCATATACCGGAACGTGGATTCCATCCTAACCAGCATCGGAGACATGATGCTGTTCCAGATGAGCGACCTGTTCATGGGACGGCAGTTGGCCTGGCTTATAGCCATTGGTTCCATCATGGGTTGCATTCGCATTGCACGGCGGCGAGCGCATCTCCACTATCCTTTCTTTGCCGCCGGACAAATCGCGCTGCTGCTCATCTGGAACTTCCCTGCCAATCCCCGGCTTCTTCTGGCTCTTTTCCCTGTTTTCTATTATGGACTCTGGATCGAACTGGTCCACATTGCCGCGATCATCCAAGCCGCGGCCAAGCATCGCGAAGCAAGCCAACGCGCCGCCGCGCGCATCGCCTGGGCCGTCTTGGGAATATTCCTGTGCGGGGCCGTTTGGATCAATCTGGATGGATGGCGGCAAATGGAACTGGCAGCTCAAGGCCATCGCGATTTCCGCGCCCAGATGCGTCCGGCCTATCAATGGATCAGTGATCATGTTCCGGCCGGTTCCGCTTTTTACGCGGACCGTGATCCGATGTTATATCTCAACTCCGGTTCGCCCGGTTGTATGGCGCCTATTCCGAGCACGCACTTTTATCGCGGAGACAATCAGCGGATTCTAAGCCAATTCCACAACTTCCACCGATTTGTCCAGCAGCAGGGCCTGGGCTACATTCTGCTGACCTCGCGTGACTTTGAACGCGATCCCATTCCGGGCCAACTGCGGCGGGTCCTGCGCGAGGATATCGCCGCCGACGCGTCGTTCCAGCCGGTCTTCGAAACTGCTAGCGCCTCCATCTTCAGAGTGGAGCCGCCGGAAACCAAACATGCCCGCCGCTAGACGCTTCGCCCTCATAACCCTATTTGCCGCGGCAGCGCTCCCGGCAGCCACCTTCTCTGGTGTTGCCACAGGCTCCCAGGCCTCCGAACAGGCTTGCGCCGTCCCCCGGGCCTCAACTGCATTTGATCCGTCGGTGGCACAGATCTTCCTGCGATTCCATGCACACAGCCTCCGCAAAGGCGATAGGGTGCAGGTGGATTGGATTGCTCCGGATGGCTCGCTGCATCTGTCCACACCCTACCCTGCCCTGCCCCAAGGCGGCGGTTTGTGTTTCCTCACTCAAATGCCGGTGGCCGGCTTTGGCGCGGCGTCTTTGCAGGGGGACTGGAGGGTTCGCGTCTCAATCAATGCGCGGCCCGCGCTGGAACGCCCCTTCCAGATGGAGGGACAGATTACTCCTTCCGGGCCCAGGCTCACCACGCTGTCACAAACGCAGAACGCCGAAAGAGCACGGTTGACCATCTCCGGCGCCGGCTTCACCGGAGAATCCGTGGTGAACATTGCGCGCTATACACCGGGTGGATGGCAATACTTTCTGCACCTGCTCCCGGAGACGATGGAGGACGGCCGGATTGTGGTGAGCTATCCATTGCTTCCCGCGGCCGAATATCTTGTCGTCGTTCTCAATCCGGACTCCTCGGCGAGTCTGCCGCACCGCTTGATCATCCATACGGGCGGCTACAAATTGCCCACAACGGCCGGCGAACCCTGGGTCATCACCCAAGGTCCGCATGGGGGTTTTTCTCACTGGGGCAACAGCACACAGGCCTACGACATCGCGCCTCGCACCGGGCGCCGGGTGGTGGCCATGCGCCCCGGCATCGCCTATACGCACGATCAAGGGCTCCGTCAAACTCTGCATTCGCGCAGCTTCGGCAACTACATCACCATTGACCATGGCGACGGGCACTACAGCCACTACGCGCATTTGGCCACGGGAACTTTCCTGGTGGCCAATGGCCAAACCGTGCAGCAGGGGCAGTCGCTTGCCACCGCCGGCACTAGTGGTTACTCCTTCGGCACACACCTGCATGTTCACGTGACCCGGGCCTTGCCCATCTCGTCCCAAAGCATTCCCATCCATTTCGAGGATCTGCCAGCGCCTGTTCGGAGTTCTCAGTCTGTGGTCTCTTCCAACACACCTCCCAGCGGCGGCTTTGCCCAAACTACGCTGGCCGTCGGCGGATTCCCCGCCTCATCCCTGAAACCCGGCAACCATGAATTGGTCCAGCGCAGCTTTCACTCCAAAGTGGCGGTGGAGGAATGGTGGTCGGACCTGTTCACCGTTCCCAAGGGAGCAAGAGAGCTTGCGGTCAACCTCGATTGGTCCGCCGAGGGGCGCGCCCTTGAGCTGTATCTGGTGAGTCCCACCGGAGTCCAGCACGGCCCATTCGAGGGAAACAAGAGCCTTTCCCGCCGCTTCCAAACCGCCAAACCGGAGGCCGGACAGTGGCGCGCCTCGGTTCAGGGAACCAATGGTCCTCCAGGCTACATCGAGTTCAATACCACTGTGGCGATCACGCCATCCGGGCGTTAATCAGACAATCCGGCTTGCCTCCATCGGACGTATCCTCTTATTCTTGGAAGACAGCTATGCATCGGAGCCGCTCCATTTTTGCACTTGGGATTCTGGCTCCGCTTCTGCTGCTGCCGTCTGTTTCCGCGCAAACACCCGGCATCATAAAAGTCTCTTCGGATCCAGCCGGATCCACAAGATTCGCTGCCGGTTCCCGCGTGTCAATTCTGGGGTCGGGATTTGGCCCCGAGCGGGTCGAATGTTGCGACGGCGCTGAGCCCGGGCTCGGCGTATCCGTGAATCCCGCGCCTGCACCAGCCGTTGCCAGCCTCAGAGCGTCAAGCCGTCAGGAATCTGAGAAACCAGCCGGGGATTATCGTGAGAATGCCGCGGGCGAGGATTGCGGAGCATTACACGGTTTGGCTACGCCCCTGAGGTCCGCTGAGTATTTTGACCGTACGGGATAGGCCCGCACCTACGGAGCAACGGCGCCAGTCCTCGACCCTACCGACGACCAACTTTCCCCGACGTGTCAGGGACGCCAACCTGTTTTCACTTAACTTGAAACTGCACGGCATAGCTCAGCGAATCGCCAGTCACCGTAAAAGTGAGCTTATAGGTGCCAGCGGCCAAGCCTTTTGTGCTCAGGTTGAAGATGTATCCACCTGTGCCACCCAACGCGGAGTCGAAGTGAAAGTCGTTATCCGGGTTGGCGTTGCCGGAGTCTTGAACATCTCCAAGACTCGAATCGGAAACTCGCGTAAGACTGATTGCATGAACGGCAATGTTAGCACCAGATCGGTTGTTTCCAGTCCCATCGCAGAGCTGAAGCTTGATGGGTATGGTGCTTCCACTCTTCACCGCTTTTGTTGGGTCGTACAGTAGGCAAATGTTGTAAAGCGGCGTCTGTCCAGCCGGGGGGTATGTCGCTCCAGAAGCACCCGTGAACGGAGCTGCCGTAAAAGTGCCAGCGCTATTCACCCAGCCGGTGGAAACAACTTTGACCGTGTGAGTGGCATCCAGACCGGACGGGGATGCGTAGCCAATAGAAGTGAGGACGATGTGGGAATACAATTCGAGTTTCACCTGCTCTCCCGCGTTCACGGGCGCATCCAGCGTGCAGGTCGCCGAGAGGGGAATGTCCAAGCCATTCAGTGGAGCACCATAGCCTTCGCCGTATCCAATTCCGCCAGGACCGGTGCCACAGTGGGCGATTCCCAGGGAGCCCACCGGACTCACCCGCCTGCTGTTGATCATAGAAACGAAAGACACTTGTTCCCAACTATTGACGTCCGTCGCGTGTGTTTGCGAGAGGTTGTAGCTGAACACGACCCGAGCCCATTGCTGGTCTACGGGAACGTCGAGGAAGATGTCATCCATGAATAGCGACTGGGCGTGTGATTCATACCGGTAAATGATGGTTCCTAATCCGGTATAGTTGGAAACTGACGCGCGGAGTACGCCATAGTTACTCTGGGCGAACGCCGAAGCGTAGAGATCCCCCGAGGTGGACGAAACGGATATGGGCAGATTGTCGTAGCTGATGATAGCTTGTTGTAGCGGCTCCGGCGGCGGATACGTCACCACGTTAGGTACCGAAACCCACGAACTCAACCAGACTTCGGACCAGCCCGGAGTCGCGGCGGCAAGAAGCACAAATACACACACGAATTTCAGTTGCATTGAAAGTATCTCCTAGACAGCCACCGCAGGGGCTGCGGCACACAAAGCCCGCCGTTTCTCGGTGCTGTATAGACAGACTGTACTCCCAATTCCGGCGATGTCAAGGAAATTGTTACGAAAAAGCCGAGAACATCAAAGCGTGTTGGGATTATTCGGGATTTTATGAGTTGGCTGGCCCTGTAGTCCAGAATTCCCAGATCGTGGCTATGGCCTGTCTGCTGGAACCAGCTCAACCGGGAATCTGTTAACGACTTCGGCGATCCGGTCTCGACCAAATGGTTTCTCGATGGCGCTGACGACCGCCTTCTCAAGTGGAACCGAAATTCGACCACCTTTACCCTTCGATACCGCGAGGACGATCCGTACTCCAGGAAGGCGTGGATCAGCGTGCAGACAGTCGAGCAAGTCGGGTTGGCTGTTCGCGATCACTTCCTGATCGACAACGACAAAAGCGGGGTGAAAAGTGCAGATCAGTGCAGACGCTTCATATGCGTTTCGCGCAAAGCGGAGCGCGAGCGTGTCGTCGCTCACACCCAGGTCAGCGATCAGTTCGTTGTCGAATGTGATCACCAGCACGTTCGTTGCCTGTCCGGTCGCCCGCCGATAGTACGCGCAATCCTCGCACGACGTCGAGCAAAAACTCTGCTTCTGTCCAAGTTCACACCCGAGGCTGGTAGCGACCCGAAAGCACCATGCGGCACGAATCTGGTATACAACGCATTTCCGGCACTCATCCCTGACCGGGCCAGACCTGTTGAGGTATTCCCAACAGCGCAGAGACCTCACGGTCGCTCGCGAGCGGTTCAGGTCCCAGCACGTCAGAGAGTGGCGGCAGGGGAACCAGGGCGGCAAGATCATGTTTCTCGATCCGATAGTGGCCCCCGGCAGTGCGGGTTGCCGCCAGGCGGCCCTTCTTGATCCACTTGAGGACGGTATCCGGGTTGACGGAGCACAGCCGTGCAACCTCGCCGGTGCTGAACCCTTCGCTTCTCATTGATTCACCCTGTATGGGGTTGGCGAGCCCGTGTCAATGAGTTATCTTCTCGGGAGTCTCCCAGAATGAGCCTATTTCTGGCGCGACCACGGGCAAAGGCCGCGTTCCTCACGGGCAGGGTGGGAATCGTCCGGCTCAACGGCACACGCATACGAAAACCCATGCCTGCACCATCTGCCGGCAGCTTCAAGGCGCTACGCGGCCGGGAATCTGAGAAACCAGCCAGAGATTATCGTGAGAATGCCAGGGGGAACGACTGCGGCGCATTACAGTTCCCCCAGCTACGGTATCGCTGCTCACCATCGTCACTCCTCGCCCCTCTCCCGCTACAGCCGCCGGACCGGCCGTCTTTTCCACCGCCGGCGCCGGTTCCGGACAGGGGCATATCTACGCAGTCACAGCGTCCGGCGCCACGTTGGCGGCGCCCGCATCGCCGGCCCGCCCGGGGGCGGCCATTGTCATCTATTGCTCCGGCCTCGGCCCGGTGGACCAGAAACTTACCAACGGTGCTGAGGTCCCTGCCTCGCCTCTCAGTAGAGTCGCCGCTCCGGTTTTGGTCGCGATCGGCGGCGTGGTCTACCAAATCAACGCCGTCGTCCCCGAAAATGCCCCATCCGGCGATGCTGTACCGGTGCTGATTACTTCCGGCGATATTACCTCCCCTGAGGTGACGATGGCCATTCGCCCTTAGTCCCCTTGCGGTACACTGCTACTCTATGCGCCTCCCCATCGTTTTGCTCATCGCCGCTTCCCTTCCCGCCGCCGAAAATTGGCTCCCCCTCTTCAACGGCGTCAACCTCGACGAATTCGAAATCCGTAGCGGTAAGGCCGCCTACAAACTCGACAACGGCGAGATCGTCGGCACTACGGTGGAAGGCAGCCCGAACACATTCCTTTGCACGCGCAAAACCTACGGCGACTTTCTCCTTGCATTCGAAGTCAAGACCGACCCGCGCCTCAATTCCGGCGTGCAACTCCGCAGTCACGCCTACGATAAACCGGCCGAGGTGGTCACCATGAACCAGGGCGCGCGCCGCGTCACACACCAACCAGGCCGCGTGTATGGCTATCAGGTGGAGGTGGCCACCGAAAAGTCCGGCGCCTCGGGCGGCATCTACGACGAGGCGCGCCGCGGCTGGATCCACAACACCAGCAACGACCCCGGTTGCAAGGCCGCCTTCAAAGACAATCAGTGGAATCACTACTACGTCGAGGCGCGCCGCGATCGCATTCGCACCTGGGTCAACCACATCCCTTGCGCCGATGTCGTTGACTCGCTCGACCTCGATGGTTTCATCGGCCTGCAAGTGCACCAGTTCCAAGGCGGCTCGCCCGCCGAGGTGCGTTGGCGCAACCTCCGCATCGCCGAACTCGGACGCCATTCCTGGAAGCCGATCTTCGATGGCAAATCCCTCAACGGTTGGAACGGAAACGGAGGCGGGGAATGGAAGATCACCGATGGCGCCCTCCACGGCGCGCAAGCCACCGGCTCCACCGAACGTGGTTTCCTGATCTCCGCGGACGATTACTCTAACTTCACCCTGCGCCTCCAGTACAAGGCCGTAAGAGGAAACAGCGGCGTCTTCTTCCGTATGGGTGAGCCACCCTGGTCCATCCGAGGTTCTCTCGGCTATGAAGTGGAGGTGGACCCCACGCGCGATCCGGGCGGCTTGCAACACCCCGGCGCACGCGGCTGGCTGGTGCACACCGGCCCTGTCGCGGAAACTCCTCATGTCAAACCCACCGATTGGAACACGATGACCATCTCGGCTCATGGCCGCCGCATCGTCGTACACGTCAACGGCGTTAAGATGTCGGAAGTGGTCAATGACCCTGGACCGCTGTCGGGCCGCCTCGCCCTGCAACTCAACCCGCGCAACGATCTCGAAGTCTTTTACAAGGATCTTGCAATCCTCTCGCCTGGAAAGTAGAACCCCATGAACAACCGCCGCCAGTTTTTAGGCAATCTCGCAACCACCGCAGCCGGCTTCGTCTCCGCCGCTCCCTCCAAACCGAACATCGTTTATATACTCTCCGACGACCTGGGCTGGGGCGACCTCGGTTGCTATAACAAAGACTCCGCCATTCCCACCCCCAACGCGGACAGGCTCGCCTCGCAAGGCGTCCGCTTCACCGACATGCACTCGCCTTCCTCGGTCTGCACCCCCACTCGTTACGGAATCCTCACCGGCCGCTACTGTTGGCGCTCCCGTCTCAAGAAGGGCGTGCTCGACGGTTACTCCCCCAACCTGATTGAGCCTGGCCGCTCCACCGTGGCCCGCCTCCTCCGCTCGCAAGGCTACTACACAGGCGGCATCGGCAAGTGGCACCTCGGGCTCGGAGACACACAACCGGTGGACTACTCGAAACCATTCCACCCCGCGCCCACCGATCATGGATTCGACTCCTACTTTGGCATCCCCGCCTCGCTCGATATGGCGCCCTACGTCTATGTCGAAAACGATCGCGCCGTGGAACCGCCCACTGCCCACACGCCGGGGCGCAATCAACCGCGCGGCGTGTTCTGGCGCGAAGGCGGCATCGCTCCGTCGTTGAAGATCGAAGACGTGTTGCCCACCCTCACGCGCCGCGCCACAAGCTTTTTGCGCGAGCGCGCCCGCCAACCCGAAAAGCCTTTTTTCCTCTATCTTCCGCTCACAGGCCCGCACACTCCCTGGGTTCCCACGCCGGAGTTTCAGGGCCGCAGCAAAGCCGGCATCTATGGAGACTTTGTCACGCAGGTGGACGACACGCTCGGCCAGATCATGCGCGCGCTCGATGAACATAAGATGACGGCCAACACAATGCTCGTGTTCACCTCCGACAACGGCGCCCACTGGACCCCGGAGGACAAGGCCAAGTTCCCGCATCGCGCCAACGCGCACTGGCGCGGCCAGAAGGCCGACATTTGGGACGCCGGTCATCGCATCCCCTTCCTGGTGCGCTATCCCGGCAAAGCGAAGGCAGGCTCAGTCAGCAATCAACTCGGATGCCTCACAGACCTCATGGCCACCATGGCGGAGTTGCATGGCGTAACACTCGCGGACAATGCCGGGGAGGACAGCTACTCCTGGCTCCCCTGCCTCAATGGCGGAAAGGGAAAGCGCGAGGCCGTCGTACACCACTCATCGCTCGGCATGTTCTCCCTCCGCAAAGGGGATTGGAAACTCGAAGCAGGATTGGGCTCAGGAGGATTCAGCGACCCCAAAACAGATCAACCCGTTGCGGGCGGACCGCAAGGCCAGCTCTACAACATCGCCACGGATCCAACCGAACAGGACAACCAATACCTCCGGCGGCCGGAAGTGGTGGCCAGCCTCACATCGCTGCTGGACAAGGTTCAGAAGGATGGCCGCAGCCGTTGATGATCTTTCAGAATGCAGCGATCCATCACAACCTCCAGGCCGGCCCGGCGCGCCCGCTCCGCGGCGGACTCGTCGACCACGCCTTCCTGCATCCAGATCGCTTTCGCGCCAATACGTATGGCCTCGTCCACCACAGGCCCCACATGCTCTGACCGCCGGAAAATGTTCACAATGTCCACGGGCTCGCCAATCGAGCTGAGATCCGCGTACGCCTTCTCCCCCAACGACTCGGCAATATTCGGATTCACCGGAATGATGCGGTACCCCTGCGCCTGCATGTACTGCGACACCCCGTAGCTGGTTCGAAACCGCGAATCCGATAGCCCCACCACCGCGATCGTCCGCGCGCTTGCAAGTAGATTCGCGATGCTCATTTCCTGACCGGTCCGTCCTTCTTGTCCAGCCCCAATTCGTGCCGGAACCGTTTCACCTCTTCCGGCTTCAGCAGCCGGAATTCACACGGCTTCAGCACCCCCAGATACAATGGCCCGATCCTGGTTCGGCGCAACTTCTCCACCAGCAGTCCG
>JAENWC010000410.1 GCA_016650235.1 Terriglobia bacterium | reverse complement strand
CGGCGGGCGCCTGCTGGTGCTTGATACCGCGAGCTTCAACACATTGGGCTATGAGCACCAGACACGGGTGATCAGTGAGTGAAACTTCGCGCCTCCCGCTTAGCGGCCGCTAGCGCCCGTGAGAACGCGCGCCTTGAAGTCGATGGCGATCGAGGGCGCCGCGAACTCAAGCGTGACGGTAAACGAAGTATTCGGGGCCAGCCATAGCGGCGCGTTCGTCGCTCGAATCAAAGGACTCCCGGCTGGCGCCGCGCACGATGTCGCGCCCGTCTGGTTGGTTAAGCTGGCGCCGGAGGTGAGGTTGTCGAGCACAAAGTCGAATGGCGCGCCAATTCCGTGCGAGGAAGTGTTCTTGACGGTGATCGATTGCGTGTACATGTTCTTCGCGCGAAAATTCTGTCTTCCGCGATCGATACTCACGAGAGACGAAACATCGTAGCCACAAAGCAAGCCGTAGACATTCACGGTCTTTGACTGCGTGGCCACGAATACCTTCCCGTTCGTCACCACGGGCGGCGCAAACTTGGTGAAATCGCCGAGGGCGTCGCGCGCGCTATTCATGTCGGTATTGTAGATTTCCTGCTTAATATCGGAAGCGCGAAAAGCGCGTAGCGTCCCGGCAGCGAGACCGCCGCTCTTTTTCGATTCGGTGGTAGCGGCCCACACAATGCCGCTTGCGGCGTCCGACCCGTTTGCCGACACGGTAGGACCGCCGGTCATCGCCCGTTTCTCCGCGCTCACCGCCGACGCCGTCGTGACGAAGCGCTCGTTTACGAAATCATAGGCTCGGAGGAAGTCATTGCGATCCCAGACATAAAGGACGCCATCGCGCTGGCGTCCCCAAAATGCTGTTCCGAGCGTTTGCGCACAGTCCTTTAAGCCGCAGCCAGTCGACGCCTGAAATCGCTGCAAAGGTTCGTTTTGCGCGCTTTCGAGTTTACCCATGGCGTTCCGATTCAGCAGGAAAATCACGCCTTCCTTGCCGCCCGCAAACAGGAGCTGGGAATTGGGAATCAAAGTCACGCCGCCTGCGCTCAAGTCGATATTTTGGAGGAAAAGATACTCATGGTTCTTGGGAGTGAACCAGTCGGCAAGCTTCAGATTGCCGCCGGCAAACTTCAGCACGCTGCTTCCAAAATCGGTAACGCCGTCGTAGCTGCCGCCGGCCGTGGCGATGTAAACGTTGCCGAGCTCGTCAGCCGCGATCCCACGGCCGCCCTGCCAGATCCCCCCTTTCCGCCCAGCGGGAGTAGTTTGGAAGACCGCCAGCCGTTGCCTGAGATCGCGCGCATTAAATGTTTCGATGAACCCCTCCTGTGACCAGTGCTGGTCCTTCGGATCGGGCACAATATTGGCGAACGCAATATAGAGGATATCGTTGATCATCAACAGCCCGGCGCGTTGAAGCCCTCCCTTCACGTTGGTGAGTGTCGCGGCCCCGGAGAAGGGAAATGACAGCAATTGCGGGGAGTTGTATTTTGCCGCACCAGTATAGATATCGAGCGCGTGCACCCAAAGGTTGTACTCGCCGCCTCTCTGCACCATCGCGACCACATACAGAGCGCCCGTCGGAACATCGATAAACGGCGTCCCGAGGATGCCATGATGAACGGGCCCGATCCAGTTGTCGCCTGGCGCTGGATTGCCCAGATTCCGCGACCAATACGGCTGTGCTCGCGCGGGATCGTCAGCGTCAAACGCGTAAACGGTGTTGCCCATGGTCGCCACGAACAAAACGTTGCGGCGCTGTCCCGCAATATTCAGGTTGGGGACAAGTAACGGAAGCGCATAAACGCTGTCATCCACATTTCTCGAGAAGAGCCTGCCGAAGTGCGTAGAATCCACGTTGGATGGGGTGAGAATCCACTCCTCCAGGTTGGCGCCGGTGCGCTCGTAATTGTACTGCGACATCGTCGCCGTAACTTGCGCATCCACCCAAAGAGGCGCCGCGAAGATCATCCCGAAGCCGAATAACAAGATTCGCATAAAGGGGGTGTTCCAACAATTTACCACCGTAAGCGAATGCAATTCGGACATCGCGACAATCCGTTTAGAATCGCGTTCAAAGGCTTCCATTGCCGTTTCGGATGTGTTGGACTTTCTTCCAATTGGACCGCAATTTCCATTTTGAGTCCCCCGATCGCCATCAGTATACACCTGACCGACTCCGCGTGGGTCTCCAACCCATTTTTCACTCCAGGCCGCTCCTCTGGGCGACCAGGAAAGGTTGCTCTGCTCCTTTTGCTAAAGCCGAAACTCGGAACTGGGGTGCTCGATACAATGGGAGACTAGGCGAGGCAGCTATATAAGCAGGATAAGCAGGAAAGATCTGCGGAAGTGGCGTTCGGCATGGCGATATGGCTCCTTAAGAATTAAGAACGCTTAGCTTTCGATCCCCTGAATCCAACGCGCGGCGTTGTCGTGGAAGATTTTCTTCAAGACGCTGTCAGGTAGGTCTAATCCTCGCGTCGAACCCTTCTTCTCAGGCACGGCGCCGTTGGTTGCAAGAATCTTCCACTCTTGTTCATGTTTGCCTGGGAGTCCTGGAGCTTTGTCTCCTGCAACCATATTGAAATCGGTGCCGTAAATAATCCGGTCCTGATATTTAATGAGGAACTCCCTGGCCTTCGCTCTCTGCGAATCCGGAGTGAGGTATCGGATACGGGAAGCCAAGTCCACGGCGAAATTGGGGTAAGTATCTAAACGCCTGGCCACAAGATCCAGATCCTGCTCGTTGCTGCCGATATGGCAGCCGACTACGCGCAGCTTGGGATATTTTGTCATTACGCGATCTCTGGCGTTCAATATCGCTTCCTTCGAGGGCGCGCCGGCTTTTCCAAACATCCGCCATTCCGGATGGTCTTGATAGTATTTGCCTCCGACCGGGTTACCGGTGGGATCCATCCACGCCGCATTCAGGTCCGCCAAATGGGAAATCAGTGTCTTCCCTTCCCGCTGGATCGTTTCGTAAATCGGCAGAAGCCTTGGATTGTCCGGCAGTAGATAGGCGCCCTTCTGGGACCGTATCGCCATCCCGATGTTTTTCCAAATCTTGACCGCGATCGCTCCCTGGCCGAAATGTTCTTTGACCCTGGCTATCGCCCGGCTGGTGAAATCTTTGTCCTCGAAATTGCGGGGATCGAAGGTCGTACCCCAGGCGAGACGGCCGCGGCTCTGTTTGACTGCGGCGATCGTGCCCTCAGTCATCTCTGGAAGAGTGGACTTTTCATCTCCTATTTCCCGAGAATCGCAAATACTCAAGCACTTGAAGTTGGATTTCTCCAAGGCGTCAATCATGTCGGGGAAATAGTTGTGTATGTGAGTGTGAGTGTCGAACCTTTGGTAGACGACATCGGCCCCCTTCAGAGAGCGGACAGCCATGAGAGCGGGAATCGAGGGAAGCAAATCTCGCCTGGTCATCATGGCCTTCATCTTATCCGAGTTCTGCGGCTCGTCCCGCCGGCTGCGCCGAGCGCGCATCCAGTATTGGGACGTCCTTCCTCCTCAAGAGCAGACGGATGCCTGGTGACCAAACATCCGCCGGCCCCTCAAGGGCAACTCTCGATCAGGAGTTGCTGAACTCCGCCCGCGAACAACAGCTCCGAGGGCGTACGCTTTTTCTATGTGAATCGTTCTGGTTAAACCCGAGTCCTTCTGGACGTTCGTCCACCCCGTGAACTGCCCCGCGTACGACGGCGAGCAGAAACAGGAGATAGCCGGCTGGACCAGCCGCCGTGTCGAAGGCAGGCAGTCATGACGAGCCGGCGCGAGTTCATGGGCGCTTCATTCGCTCCGCTGCTCCAGGCGGCCGAAACAAACCCGAAGATCCGGGAAGCACGGGAGGCCGCAATCGCGGTGCTGAAGCCGAGTCAAAAGGACCTGGGCCACGCGCTGCAGTTGCATTCGAAATCGCTGGTTGTGGAATCGTATGGGTTCGCGCCACGGTCGGCGATTGACGGCGGCAAGATGCGCGAGGCGATCGAGGCGGGCGCGAACAGCCTGGAAGTCGAAGACCTTTACACGGAGATGCAGCTCATGCGCGTCGCCGACGACCCTTCGCAACTGCGGGAGTACCTGGGCGCCTGGAATGCGTCCGGCGTGACGTGTGTGCTTCAGAACGCCGGGGAAGAGGG
>JAENWC010000409.1 GCA_016650235.1 Terriglobia bacterium | reverse complement strand
CTATTTTTCAAAACCCCGTATGTAGGGGATGTTCGGCGGCCGCTCCCCCGTGCTAAATTGCGGTCCCCGTGCCGGGCGGTAGGTCATGTTCATGAACGGCGTCTCGATGCGGCGCCCGATGGCAGAGTAACGTCCGTTCTCCCAGTTTGAATCCATTCTGTACGACACAATCCCGGTGGACAGAAGCAGCCGTTCCGCATTGAATGGTTCCTTTTTGGTCAGCATCATCTCGGTGATCCAGTGCGGTTGGGCGTTCGAGGCGTGGTACTGCGAGTAGGGGCCGGGCCAGTCAAGCATTGAGACGATCGTAGGGTCTTTACGCCCTTGGATTTCGCCGGCGTAGGTCCATCCCACACCCCGGCCCGAATATACCGCTGCTTTCGTTCCATCACGATACTCCACGATACTGACGTTTGGTTGGGCGATCTCCTGAAAGTATCCCGGCTTCAGGTCAAAACTTTTCCGCACTGATTCAAGCAGCTTGCCTGCCCAGGGATTGCGTTCGGTCCACTTCCATGTTTCAGGCCCTTTAATGCACTGCACCGCTTTGACACCTGTCTCACCGCCCTTGCGGCGTTCTACAAAGGCCTGGAGCACGTCGACACAATGGAAAAAGGCTCCCTCATCGGCAGCGCCTCCAACTACGACCGATGCCTTTATGGGCGTATCGATATCGAGTTCTATCTCGGGCTTGCGGAAGTAGATCGGTATGGAGGAACCCCCGGTCAGGGGAAAGTTCAGCTCACGGGATTTGTCAAACATCCACTTGGCTTCGTCCCAACTGTAGGAGAGGTGCTTGTCGTTAAAGACTGGTACCGAGCGCTTGCTCTGCTCGAATACCCGGATAACCTGCTGGTAGATCCACCAGCGCGGCAATTGCCACTGCCCTTTGAGATTGGTTGGATAATTCCCGTGTTCTCCGACTATGACAACACCATCCACCGCAAGTTCCTGACCCCCAAGCGTGACGGCTTCACCTACTGTCTTAAAGATCGGAATGCCTTTCGATTTGCATATTTTCTGACCCAGTCCGCTTGTTTCAAACTGATTGATGTAAACGGACACAACGTCCACCCGCGAAGGAGTGTGGGCGCCCTGCCACCAATAGCCGTCCATCAGTTTGGTTATGATCCAGTCCGCATGTGATCCCGGAGCACCCCAAAAGCTGACGAGACAGGCGATACGAGGCCGTGTTTCAGCAGCATTCGAAACAGTACCGGCTGCGATGCCGGCTAAACCGGACATTCCCAGCATTTCACGCCGGGTGAAGAGTGGGTTCGACCCCATACGGTGATTTTCAGCCATGTAAAAACTCCTTGTGTTGCGGTCTGGCCGGTCATCGACGGCTAAATTATACCGCCGCGCGATAACTGCCGGGAACAACCGATGTCACTCGCTATGGGCCCAGGGCCTCAGTAGCCCCTTGATGGGAGTGGATTTTGGGCCGCACGGCGGCCGTTCCCGAGGCTCCAAGGCTTGGCCGCGAGCCGCCAGATCCTGTGTACGGCGTGCGTTTACGAACCAGGGCGGCTCATTAGTCCACGGGGTCCTTCGCTCAGGATTGCCACGAGTTCGTCGAGCGTGTTTTGGAACTGTTGAGCGGAGGCTTTGCGATAGGAAGAATATAGTGAAAACGTATCAGATAGACGTTGTCGCCAGAGCCGTGCCTTGCTACCGTCAGCAAATCCGCCCGGCTCTCGAAGCCTGATTCGATCGCTAAATCATAGGTGATGTCTTGCAGCGAGATAAGTTCGATGGAATCGATCAAGATTTCACCGTCATCCATGCGGTATCGCCCCCCGACCTTGACATGCGGGCGCTTCCAGATCCGGACGCTGCACGTTATGAACCCGCGCCGCACACCTTCCCGAAGACGTTTCGTGAAAACCATTGCCGTTAAAAACAGTCTAACTCCCTACGATTCACCGTTGTTATCCCGAGGACCACCTACCTCCGGAGCCTATCCCGAAGTCCCGTTCTGGCTCCGCGCGGCCGGCGATTAAGCGGTATAATTTCTTCAAACAATTGAGGTGAGCATGTCCGGCCAGACCATCTCCCACTACCGCATTCTGGACAAGCTCGGCGAGGGTGGCATGGGAGCCGTGTACC
This sequence comes from Terriglobia bacterium, assembly GCA_016650235.1. Taxonomy (GTDB): domain Bacteria; phylum Acidobacteriota; class Terriglobia; order Bryobacterales; family Bryobacteraceae; genus VFZE01. Next base: position 925 of record JAENWC010000409.1, on the reverse strand, counting down.
GTGCGGAAGACCTCAAGCTGGGCCGCAAGGTTGCGCTGAAGTTCCTGACCGGCCAGCACGCCGAGCATCAAGAGCGCTTCCTGCGCGAGGTGCGGGCCGCCGCCGCGTTGAATCACCCGAACGTCTGTACCGTGTACGCGGTGGACGAAGAGCACTGGTTCCTGGCCATGGAGCTGGTCGATGGCCCTACCGTCAAGCAGAAAATCGAGGAACGGCCTCTGCCAATGGACGCGGCTCTCGATATTGCGGTGCAGGTGGTCCAGGGGTTGCAGGCAGCGCATGAAAAAGGTGTGGTGCATCGGGACATCAAGCCGGGCAACCTGCTGCTGACACCAGAGGGCCAGGTCAAGATCACCGACTTCGGGCTGGCGGCCGTAGTCGATTCCATTCGGCTGACCAAGACCGAAACGAGGCTGGGCACGCCGGCGTACATGTCGCCGGAGCAAGCCTCCGGTACTCCCACCGACAAGCGGACCGATCTGTGGTCGGTGGGCGTGGTGTTGTACGAAATGATAAGCGGAAGGCTTCCGTTTCGCGGCGAGAACGAGGCTGCGGTAACACGGGGAATCGTCCACGACTCGCACGAGCCCCTCACGGCGGTGCGCGCGGGCCTGCCCCTGGAGTTGGACCGCGTCGTAGCGAAGCTGCTGGCCAAGGCTCCCGAGGAGCGTTACCAGCACGCCGCGGACTTGCTGGTGGATTTGCGAGGTCTGCAACGGCGATCTTCGGAGTTCGCGGCCGCCGGTTCCGCAGCCCGGAGGCGTGGTTGGAAACTGCCGTTGGGCGTGGCCGCCGCTCTGCTGCTCGCGGCCTTAGTGGTGTACTGGCAGCTTTTGCGGAGGGACTACTTCTGGACAAACCCCCTCGCCGATGCCCGGACGGAACGGTTGACCGATTATGAAGGAGACGAGTTCGATGCGGCCAT
>JAENWC010000408.1 GCA_016650235.1 Terriglobia bacterium | reverse complement strand
TTCCGGGCTCGGGCGAAAAACCGTTCGGCTTCCCGCCGGAATCACTGTTCGCCTTCAGCCCGGAATCCCTTTCGCCTTCAGCCCGGAATCGTTTTCGCGTTTACCCCGGAATCCTTTTCGCCTTGCCCCGGAATCCCCACATACGGGAATCCCGTATGGTATATGCAGGTGGAGTTCGACTTGGACGACGCAAAGTCCGCCGTTAATCTCGTAAACCAAAGTGTGGATTTCCGCGAGGCTGTTTAGTCGTTCATACAGGTCGCGGGCCGAACCAAATGAGCGAAAAGAGTATCACCAAGGTCATCTTAGACACTGAGACCCCCTTGACGGGGAACACCGACTGGGATCGCCTTCGATTGATGAGTGACGGCGAGGTGCGGGCGGCCGCCGCCGCCGATCCGGACAACCCTCCTCTAACAGATGAGGAAATCGCCCACCTGGAACCGATCCCGGACGTCAAAGCCATCCGTGAAAAGCTCGGCCTGTCGCAGCGGGAGTTTGCAAGCCTTTATCACTTGTCGCTTCCCACCGTTCGCGACTGGGAACAGCGACGCTACCAACCCGACCAAGCCGCTCGCACGCTTCTGCGCCTGATCGCGCGTGCGCCGAAACTCGTGGAGCGTACTCTCCGATAGGCGGCTGTTGCGCCAGCCGCCCACGAAGCAAAAATACCCTAGAGAGAGAAAAAGCACCTTAGGGATGAGCCCCAACGCACGGTTGAGTGTATAATCAAAAATGGCTTTCAAGCCCAAATGGAAGCCCTGGTTTGCTCATTGGAGGTGCAACTATGAAACATCGGAGATTCTTGCTGCTGGCGGTAGTTGGGGTTCTTGCCGTCGGGGTTGGCTTGGCGTCCCATTCCTGGGGCGGCTATCACTGGGCCCGGACGGCCAACCCGTTCACGCTAAAACTGGGCGACAACGTCACGACGGCATGGGAGCTGTATCTGGCGACTACTTCGTCGGACTGGTCTCAGTCAATCGTGCTTGACACAACTGTCGTAGCGGGAAGCACGACCCCGAAACCTTGCCGGGCCACCAGCGGGCGCGTGGAGATCTGTAACTCCAAGTACGGCGGAACTGGCTGGTTGGGGGTGGCGCAAATCTGGATCACCGGCGGCGTACACATTGCTCAGGGCATCGTCAAAGTAAACGACACCTACTTCAACACGCCCACCTACAACAAGCCGGAATGGCGGAATCTCGTGATGTGCCAGGAAGTAGGCCACACTTTCGGCCTGGACCACCAGGATGAAAACTTCAGCAATGATCCTTTGGGTACCTGCATGGATTATTCCAACATTCCGGGTCCGAACCAGCACCCGAATAATCACGACTACTATATGCTGGAGTCCATCTACGCGCATCTGGACGCCTTCACCACTCTGAGCGCTTCAACGCCGATGCCGCCAGCGATGAACATGGACCTCGATGGGCCCGGCCAGTGGGGCAAACTCGTCAAGTCTTCCCGCGGTGGCAAGCATGAAGTCTACGAGCAGGACTTTGGCGGCGGGCACAAAGTCGTCACTTTCGTGACGTGGGTCCCTGGTGAGGAGCGCGGCAGAGGCCAGTAATGTATTGACGGCGCCTTGCCGCTGATTCGTACTGTCGATCACGAATCCCGACGCCGGAACACAAACCATTCGCTCATCAGAAAGTTGGCAATCGAGGTAGCCGCAATGGCAATCAGGTTCGCCCACAGGTAGTGCAGTTTCCACTGCCCCACCAGCCACCTCATCAGTACCAGGTTCGAGAAGATCGACAGCGCCCCAGTCGTAAGATTAAAGCGCACCAAACGCAGGAGCGCCACCCGCCAACCCGCTTTCCGGTCCCCCCAGGTCCAGTGCATGTGCCAAAAGAAGTTGTGCAAGACGGCCATCTCCACCGCCCATCCCGTGGCCCACAGATAGTTCACCCCAAACAGGCTTTTCAGTACGGCCAGCGCCCCCAGTTGTACCCCGATCCCCAACCCGCCCACCGCGTTGAACTTCATCCAGCGCAGCGCCAGGTTCACGGCAGCGGCTCAGCCTTGTACAACTCAATGGTATGCCGGATCACGGTGACCACCAGCATGAGACTCATTCCCGCGATCCCCAACAGTCCCCCGGCGTCAAACACCAGCACCCTCCGGCCAAGAATCTCGCCGTAAGGATCGTAGATCAGATACAGGTTCCCAATGCAGAGCAATATCCGCAGCTCCGTTGGACTGAACTTGTAATAGGAGATCTGAAACTTTCCCATCGTGTAGGTGGTGAGATAGCTCTCAATCGAGAGGATCAAATAAATCACCAGCAGCGGCAAGGCGATGGTGACACTCATATAGCTGGACAGGGCCAGCCCGCCCAGCAGAAACGATGTCCCAAAGGCATCCACAATATGGTCCACGTAGAAGCCGTACCGCGGCCGCTGCTTGTTCCGGTAGCGCGCCAGCGTCCCGTCCAGACTGTCGCCAAACCAGTTGATGACCAGGAACGCGCACACCAGCAGCAATCCCGCTACAGGCTGGTACCGCGCATACCAATAACTAAGCCCGGCCCCAACCGTGGAAAGCAGGCCAATCAACGTGAGATGGTCCGAATTCACCGCGGCCGGCATCCGCGCCGCCAGCCATAGCAGCGTCTTTTTCTCCAAGCCGGAAAGCAAACTCGTCTGCTGGCGGCTGGCCTCTTTGAATCCGGGCTTTTCCATGCTGAGTCCAGAGTAGCAAATGAGAGGACCCACAAATCCCCAAGTGAGAGTCAAGAGGCTGAAATCATTGCTCTTACAAAACGAACTCCGGCTGGTGAAAGCTCCGCTGGTCTCCCTTATTTGTTCACCACAATGGATGTGCCGTTCGTGCCACCATCGACATCGTGGTTTACAGCCGCGTCATACGCCATCGATGCGTGAGTCACATTAGTCACGTTAAACGTCACGCTCGCGGTGCCGTTGGAGATGTTGCTCTTCGTCACGCTGCACGTCCCGGCTATTCCCGTCGTGCAGTTCGATGTTCCTCCGTTGCTCCAGGTTCCGGTAACCGTGGCGCTGGAAACGGCCGCGTGCGAAACGCCGCCGTCGTGGACAGCGATCGTCACCGTTGCCTGCCACTTGTTCCTTTGATTCGATTTCGAGCCGTCAAGGTCACCGATGTGCATTTTGGGATCCGGCACATTGTCCACCGTTACGCTATGGGTGTCCGTTGCGGTCTGGCTGTTCGTGTCCGTTGCCACCGCCGATACCGTATGCGAGCCTTCCGCATAACCGGTGGTTGTGTCCCAGGAGCATTGGTACGGTGCCCCGGTGTCGGTGCAAATAATCGCGCCATCAACCTTGAACTCCACTTTGGTCACTCCGCTGTCGTCGCTCGCGGTGGCTGCCAATTGCACTGCTGTTCCCATCACCGTCGCACCATTCGGCGGAGCAGTGAGGTCCACGGTGGGCGGGTTATCCACAGGCCCGCAGGAAGCGATCTTGAAGCTGGCGATCCTCGTGTTCCAACTCGCCGAACTGTTCACGTCGTGATACTCGGTCGTGTACCAAAACGTGCAGTCGTCGGTTGGATCGACGCTCATCGCGCTGTAATCGCCCCACCGCGACGAACTATGTGACTGATATCCCCCTCCCACTTGAATCGTCGTCTCGCCCTGAGGCAGCGTTCCAAGAGGGTCGGAACTGACGCGCCCCGTAGCCCGGATCGAAGGCTTCATCCCGGTCGAACTGATCGAGTAGCCGAGTGCAATCTGCCCCGCGCCGTTCATCGCCGCGCTGGCCATCCACCGGTGGTTGGAATCCGGAGAAAAAGTCCCTTCTTGGTGTATACCCCAGTCCCCAGTTGTCCTGCGCAATTCGTACCACCGTAGCCCAGCCCGGTCCGCGCTGTTCACATCAACCGTGTGATTGGTGACCAATGTCTGGTACGTACCGAAGTTCCGGAACTGTAGCCGGAACATGGCCCTGTCGGAAATCGCATCCAGTTTGCGGGACGTCCCCGACTGCGGGATGCAGTCTCTTGCGTAACCGCACATATTCGAGTCAAAGGAACTCACTCCAAGGATCGTGTGAGGCGAAAAGGTCGAGCTGAGAGGATTAGTCCAATTGGCGGTCAAAGCCCAGATCTGGACTTGGTCGGGAGAGTAGCCCCAGGCATCATCGTCGATCTCCGCAAAGAAGTTCGGTGTTCCCGCCGGCGGCGCCAGCCCGTCCAGATCAGAGGGAAGGAACCCTCCCAGGTTCGGATCCACGTTGAAGAGGTCGAAATAGACCATCCTGGCCGGTCCACCCGCCAGCATTGCCGCCCGCTCGAAAACCGCCGTGCCAGCGCCGCCCCAACTGCACGAAAAAACGTTGCAGGTGTATTGGTTGATCGACATGTAGTAGCCGTCCGGCCAGACTCCAAACTTGGGATAGTCGTTCATTTTGACGTTGCTGACGAGGAATTGATAGCGGTGGTAGGCCCCCAGGGGGTTCCCTGTTTGCGACACGGCGATGCACTGATAAAAGGGGCCGCTCGGAAAATTGGGCATCGCGAACTGGCTCAGAAACCAGCGATCCGCCAGAGGGTCGTAGAGCACGATGGGGTCGCCGTCGTTGTTGCCCTCGCAGGCGCCTCCAAATCCTTGCCAGAGCGTACTGGTATTCACCGGCCCGTAGAGCTTGACTCCGTTGCGGTCGTAAACCGCGTAAGCGAGGTTAACCATCTGCACGTAATGGTTTGGGCCGATGTCGCCTACCGTGTCCGGTGGCAGCACTCCATTCACGTTCGGGATGCCTTCGAAATTGCCCAAAGTCGCAGGCGCTGCCGGTCCGGGCCCGGGAGCCTGCAATACCGGGTCAGTGTGTGTCGTGGGTTCAGTTGACCCTTCCCGTTTTGGCAGCATCTTGCGGGGCCGCTCAAAGATCTCCCCTAAC
>JAENWC010000407.1 GCA_016650235.1 Terriglobia bacterium | reverse complement strand
GATGGAGAAACGCATCATGCGAAACAAATCCGGAAAGCGAGGTCACGCCGTAATCGAAGTGGCGCTGATGGCGCCGTGGATTTTTTTCCTGTTCATGGGCGTATTCGATTTCGGTTTCTACGCATACGCGATGGTCTCGGTCACCAATGCCGCCCGGTCTGCGGCGCTGTACACCTCCTCTGGCGGCGCAGGGTCGGGGTTGGCGCTCAAGGCCAACTTCGCCTGCGTATATGTGCTGGAAGAGTTGCGGATGATGCCCAATGTTGGCAGTTCCACGAGTTGTGTGTGCTCAGGAACAAATTGTACCGCCGGACCAATTTCTCTCGATACTACTGCCCCGAACGGCCCCGACGGCGCGCCCGCCGCTCAAGTGTCGGTGACCTACACATCACCGCAACTATTCCCAATTCCGGGTATGACGGGACTGCTGACCCTCACCCGCACGGCGGTGATGAAGCAATGAGGATTGCATGAAAAAATCTATCCTGCGCCGCGGCAACTCACTGGTGGAATTCACCCTGGTGGGGATTCCATTGCTGTTCGTGCTGATTTCCATTTTTGAAGTAGCCCGCGGGATGTGGGTCTATCACACCTTGGCTTACGCAATGAAGGAAGCGACGCGATTCGTGATCGTGAAGGGGTCCAACTGCATCGCCACTGGAAACAGTTGCGGCGTCACGGTGGCGCAGGTCGCCACCGCCATTCAAGACCGTGGCGTCGGGTTGCTGCCCGGCGAGTTGAATGTCACGCTCAGTACGGTCGGTGGTACAGTGACGTGCTCTCCGCTCAGCGTCTGTGCGATCAGCACTCAAACCTGCGCTCCGCTCACAAGTTGTACCAGCAGTACAACGCCCTGGCCCACGCTGGGGATCCCGGCTGATCCCGGGAGCTATCGGGGAAATGACATCGTCATCACCGGAACCTACCCGTTTAAATCGGCGATCAGCCTGTTCTGGCCGGGGAGCGGCCCGCAAAGCTTCGGCGTCTTTCTGTTGGGAGCTTCATCCCGGGAGACCATCCAGTTTTGAGGATTACCATGCTGATCAGAAACATAGTCAATAAGCGTCGAGGCCAAGCCATCCTGATGGTTACACTCGCTCTCATCGCGATGTTCGGCATTCTGGGGCTGGCCGTGGATTTGGGCTACTCCTTCTTCGTCCGGAAAGCCGCGCGCACGGCGGCCGACGCCGCGGCGCTGTCGGCGGTGAGAGCAGCCTTCAATGTGGCGGGCACCACCGGACCTTATACATGCGGCGCCACCGGAGTCACCTGCGCGCCAACGCCAATCACCTGCCCGGCCAGCCCTTCCGGCACGGACAATCTTACCGTGGGCTGCCAGTACGCAGTCCAGAACGGCTTCTACGAGGGAGGCAATGCCGGCTCCCAGCACGTCTCTTTGACGGCAAACGATACCACACCTTTCCCAACCGCTACCGGAAATGTCGCTGTTCAGTATTGGGTCACCGCCGAAGCCAGCCAGACGATCCCGCAGCTATTTTCCGCTGTCCTCGGGAACCCCACCGCTACTGTGCGCGTGACCGCAACGGCCGCCATCGTCCAGGTAGAGGTGCCAGGGTCGCTGATTCTACTGGGCAGACAATATGATCGCACCGCGATGAAATCGCCGCCTGGAGGAGGATTGCAGTATGGGATCAACGTTTGGGTGCAGGCGAACGACAACGGCGGCCTCAAGGCGTTACAGACGCGGGGGGGCATTCGTATGGCCTCCGAATGCGGGGATGCTACCCTGGGGTACGGTAACGATCACTGCAGTAATGGCGGCAATAAGAATATCAAGGCTGGCACTAACTGGGGGAACGGCACCGTTAGCAGTCCAAGCACTAGAATCCGTCTTGGCGGCTGGTATGACATGTCGAACGGCGGCGTTTGGACGGCTGCGCCGACAAATGGCACCTCCACGGGGTTTGGGGATCCGATGGAAGGCAAGAACCAACCTATGATGGCTGGCTTTGATCAAACGCTTCCCCTCAAGCCGGTGCCGGGTGGGATCATCAACAGCACGGTCTGCCCCACCGGCACCTGCACTCCCGGTCGATACTTTGCGGTGAATACGGATAGTTGTGGCGCCACCATCCGCCAAAGGGCCTCCTTTGATCCGCTGCAAATCAGCGGCGACATCACCTTCTCGGGATCCGGTCTTGGCAAGTACGTTTTCTACGGCGGCCTCAAAAGCGGCAGCGGGAATGGGAATACGGCGCGCTTTAATCCGGGCGTCTATGTCTATGCCGGAGTACGCCCACTGTCAAACGCGCCAGGGTCCTTAATCGATACCAGCACAAACTTCAACATGCTGGACGCGACTATCGCTCCGGGACCCAATAGCGACGCCGGAGAACTTTTCATCATGACCGACGGGACTTATGGCGGCCGCATCCCTTTCCCATTGGCAGATGGGGTTGGGATCGGAAACAACAACACTAACTGCCTGCCCCTCGTGTTCGATACCACCGCGGCAGCATCCAATCTGCCATTCGGTACCGCGAACTTCCAATCCGGCAACAACGGCACCAGGGTCAATCTTCACGGACTGAATCCGGACCACCAAGATGTCCTCGACGCTGGCTTGGATGCTTATGCACCGACCCTGATGTGGTGGGATCGCGACAACAGCAGTGTCAAGCACACCGCTGACGGTCACGTCGACTTTTCATCGGCGTGCGGCGGGTCGTCCGAGAACCAGCCATGCACGAATACCTTGCTTGATAACGGATCCCCGGAGTTAAAGCTGCAGGCCTCTCCTTCCCTTAGTTTGTATGGAGTGGTCTACCAGCCTCGGGGAACCTGGACGTCCACGCTCGCGGGCGGCGGCTATTCGGGACCCATCCAGCTTATTACGGGCGCCATTGAGGTGAAGGCCAATGCCACGCTCGACTTGCGAATTCCCCAGAACGTCACAACCGTCAACATCGCGACGCTGATCGAATAGAAATGACGAACCAGAAACCCAACCCGATCATCCGCCTGCTGCCGTCCTTCACCGACCTGGCGTTCCTGATGCCGTTCGTCTATCTGTTTGCGCGCCTTGACGGGGCGTCGCAGATTCTCGAGGGCGATACGGGTTGGCATCTCCGCACAGGAGAGTGGATCATCGCGAATGGGCGGATTCCCTACCATGATATTTTCTCCTACAGCCGGCCCGGCGAGCCCTGGTACGCCTGGGAGTGGCTCTGGGACGTCGTATTCGCCTGGATTTTCGGGCGAGGCGGAATGGGCGCGGTGGTGCTGGTGAGCATCGTCGTCATCTCGCTGACGTTCGCTCTGCTCTACAGGCTCGCGGCGCGGCGGAGTGGCAATGTCCTCATTTCGGCGGCGGTGACGTTGCTCGCGCTGGCGGCGTCCTCGGTCCACTGGTGGGCGCGGCCACACGTGTTCACATGGCTGTTCATTGTCATTGCGCTATACATTCTCGAGGACAAACGGGAGGGGAGAAGGAACTTACTCTGGCTGCTGCCCCCCATCACCGTGTTGTGGACCAACCTACACGGCGGGTTCATGGTCGGCATCGTTCTGCTGGGGACTTACGCGGCGGGCGAAATCGCCTCGGCGCTGTTTGCCGCGGACGGCGCCGCGCGCAAGCAGGCGCTGTTGCGAAGCCGCCCCTACCTGGTGACGGCCGCCGGCTGCCTGTTGGCGAGCCTTTGCAATCCGTTCACCTACCATCTGCACGTCCACATCGCGCGGTACCTGGCCAACCCGGATTCGCCCTTCTTCCGTTTTGTCGGGGAATGGCAGACGTTAAGTTTTCATGCCCCCGCAGCGCGGTTCTTTGAGGTGATGCTCATACTGGCGGGGGCCTCGGCGGCTTGGCACGCGTCGCGGCGCCGGTTCATCGAGCCGCTCCTGATTTTGAGCTGGCTGCATTTTGCCCTTGGCATGGGGCGGAACATCCCGCTATTTGCCATTTTCGCCGTCGTCCCCGTGGCACAGGCCGGGGCCGAAGTATTGCACCTCCTGGCCTCCAATACGGAGCTGGCACGGTGGGCGCGAAACGCCATCGGGACACTGAACGAAATCTCGGAGGAGATTGGCGCTCTCGAGCGGATTCGCCGCATCCACGCCGTGAGCGTGCTCACCTTCGCGGCAATCGCCCTTCTGCTGTACATACCCGGGGCTCCAAGCCGGTTCCAGTCGGATTACGACCCCAAGAAGTACCCTGTCCAGGCGGTCCAAAAGCTGACCGCCGAGGCGCGCTCCGAACGTATCTTTACGACGGATGAGTGGGGCGATTATCTCATCTGGACGCTGGCTCCCAAGACCAGGGTATTCATCGACGGACGGTTCGACTTCTACGGCGAGAAATTCACCGTGAAGTATCTGGACCTCGTGGAAGCAAAATATGACTGGGCGAAGACGCTGGATGACTACCGCATCCGGTTTGTGCTGCTGCCCATAGCGACGCCTCTTACGGCCGCACTAAAGGAATCCTCCCGCTGGAACACCATCTACGACGATGGCGTATCGATCATGTTCCGGCAAAAGGGAGAAAAAAGTTCTGTCGTGGTTAGCCACGACGGGAAAAGGAGTGGCGACTCAGCCACTCGAATCAACAAAAGAAGGAATGACACACTATGAACAAAATGATGAAAAACTTCTGGCTGGAAGAAGACGGCCAGGATCTGATTGAATACACGCTACTTCTGGCGTTTGTGGCTCTGGTAGCCGCCGCGATTTTTATCGGGGCCGGTCAGAGCGCAAGCAGCATCTGGGATATTGCCAACAGTACCCTCCTGAACGCCAAGTCGGCGGCGAACTAGTCCTGGTCCAGGAACCGGTGACAGTGGGTTGGTCCGCCAATTCACTGTCACCGCTTCCAAAGGTAGTTTTCCTAATTGGAGATTGAAAATAGTGATGACAAGTATCCGCCGATTTTGGCTGGAAGAAGAGGGCCAGGACCTGATTGAGTACACGCTGCTATTGGCGTTTGTGGCATTGGTGGCCGCCGCGGTTTTCATCGGCGCCGGTCAGAGCGCAAGCGGTATCTGGACGATTGTCGGCAGTCATCTTGCAAATGTGAGTACTGCCGCGTCCTAATGCGCGGCTGTCCCCGATTCGGGAGGAATCTCTCCCGCCGTGCAGAAATGGAGTTTGTATGAAGAACGCAAAGGGCCGCGGAGCGCGGCACCAAACAGATGAGGAACTTCGACTTAGACCGCGCGGAGCAGGCTCCGTTTTGCGCGTGTTCCTCAGAAGCGCAAAGGGCCCGGCGCGGTCCGCCAAGGTGGACAGCAACAGGTGTGCGCAGCCGCGCCGAGGCTCCGTTTTGCGCGTGTTCTTCAAAAGATTATGGATCGAAGAAACAGGGCAGGATCTCGTCGAATACACGCTGCTGCTGGCTTTCATAGGACTTGTGGGCGCGGCTTTGTTTATTGGAATGAGTTCGACGACGAGTGATATCTGGGCGATTGTGAACTCCCGGGTTTCGAACGCGAATCAGGCTTCATAAAGAGGGAACGATGAATAAAAGATTGGCAGTAGTTTTGGCGTTTGCTTTAGTCGTTTCGGCGGGAGCGAGCTTTTTTCTCTACAAGGTGATCAATGCGCGCCTCGGATCTACGCAAGCCGGAGCGACGCACGAGGCAATCGTGGCGGCGAAAGACTTGGGGGTAGGGACATTGATCAAGGACATCGATGTGAAGGCCATCACCCTGAACTCGCCTCCTCCGCCCAATGCGGTCAAAAAGCTGGAAGACGCGGCCGGGCGCGGCGTGGTGGCCGCAATATACGAAGGAGAGCCGATTCTGGAACATCGCCTGGCGGCCAAGGGGGCGGGGGCGGGCATGGCGGCCACCATCCCCATGGGCATGCGGGCGGTGGCAATGCGCGTCGACGATGTGGCCGGAGTGGCGGGCTTCGTGACGCCCGGCCAGCGAGTGGATGTATTGATCATGGGGGCTCCGCCAAACTGGTCCCCTGCCCTCGGTACGCTCTCCAAGACTCTTCTGCAAAATATCGAAGTCCTCTCGGCCGGACAACAGGTTCAGAAGGACACGGAGGGCAAACCGATTTCGGTGCCGGTGGTGAATCTGCTCGTGACTCCCGAGCAGGCTGAGATCCTGAGCTTAGCCAGCAGCCAGGCAAGGATCCAGTTGATCCTCCGTAACCCGATGGACAAGGAGGACTCGAAGACGACAGGGGTCGCCTTCGCGAGCCTGTTCAGCGGGTCGCAGGCTTTGCCTGCCACAACCGCAACACCGCAGGCTGCCCAGCCGCGTCCCAGGGCGAAACCGGTTCCGCCTCGCCCGCCAGCCGTGGCGAAGCCGGTCCCGGTTCCGGTTCCGCTCGTAGTGGAGATCATACACGGTTCCCGCAAAGCGGAGACAAAGTTTCCCCAGGAAACCAAGCCCCAGGACACCAAGCCCCAGGAAACCAAGAAGGAGGAGAAGTGAACCATCGACCCGTATTTCAAACTATGGGCCGGATTGCCCTGGCCCTGGCGCTTGTCGGGACAGCAGCGCGGCCCCAGGAGGCGGGCAATCGGGAGTTGTCGGTTACCGTCAGCAAGTCGGTGATCGTCGACAGCCCGGTGAACATTCAACGCATTTCTGTTGCCAATGGAGCTCTGGCCGAAGCGGTTGCCATTACTCCGCGCGAGGTGGTTGTCAACGGGATAGCGGCCGGCGAGACGAGCCTGATCATCTGGCAGGAGGGTGGGAACCGGCTGATTTTCGACATGAAAGTTCTGCCCATCATTCTGCCCATCACCGCTCGTGAAGTCGCGATCAAGCAGGAAATGGCCAAAGAGTTCGGACCGGACGTCAACATGGACGTTCAAGGAAGCGACATTTTCCTGCGTGGCACGGTGAAGGATATGTACACGGCCGAGCGCGCCCTCACGATCGCGGGCACCCTGGGCAAGCCAGTCAACCTGCTAAACGTGAAGGTGCCGCAGGTGGAACCGCAAATTCTGCTGAAGGTCCGGTTCGCCGATGTCGACCGCGGCGCATCGCAGGACCTGGGCATGAACCTGTTCAGTACGGGCGCCGCCAATACGGTTGGCACTGTATCAACGGGAGGCAACAGCCCGCCTCAGCCCACTGCGGTTGGTAGTGGAACCACGCCCCGGTTCACGCTGACCGACGCCCTGAACGT
>JAENWC010000406.1 GCA_016650235.1 Terriglobia bacterium | reverse complement strand
GGCAACCTGCTGGTGAGCGATTCGGGCAACAATCGTGTCCTACGCTACCCTGCCAACGCATTGGGCGCCGGCGCTCCCAGCGGACCGGCAGCCAATCTTGTGCTGGGGCAACAAAATTTCCGGACCAACGCGCCCGATACCAGCCAAGAAAGCCGGATCAACAAACAGGTTCTGCGATTGCCCTCCGGCATCGCTTTGGACCAGGAGGGCCGGCTCTTTGTGGCTGATGCGTTGGGCCGCGTACTGGCCTATACGGCCCCTCTCACCAGTTCCCAAGATGCGGCGCGCATCCTGGGAATTGTGGTTACGTTGCAAGGACAGACGCCTTTGCCATTGATCAACAAGATCAGCCTCGGTCTGAACACGACCAGCGGAATTTTACCACCCGAAGGAGTGTTCACGATCGGCAATAAGGTATTCGTTTCCGATTCTCCGGCCCACCGCATTCAGCGCTTCGCGGCCTTTACCGATTGGCCACCCGAGAGCCCGGCTCAATTCTCTCCGGAAGCCGAGGCCACGATTGGCCAGGATACGTCCGTGCAGGACCAGCCTGTGGCCAACCGGGGCTTATCGGATCCCACCGAGAATACTTTGAACTTCCCGACGCAAGCGTCTTGGACCGGCAACGAACTCTTCCTGGCCGATTCCGGCAACCACCGCATCCTCGTCCTGCCCAACCTCGCATCGGGGCCGGCGTTAACGGCCAACACACCCTATTCCGGCAAGCGCGTGCTGGGACAGGCGAGTTTTCTGTACCGTTCTCCCAACCAGATCGACGGCCGCGAATTCTACTTCGGTGGGCCCGGTGCGGGCATCACCGCGGCAGGTATCGCTATAGACAACACCTCCGATCCGCCGCGGCTCTACGTCTCGGACCCCAACAACAACCGCATCCTCGGCTTTGCCGATGCGCGCAAAATCAAACCTGGCGATCGCGCCGACCTCGTCATCGGCCAGCCGGATTTTCTCCGCTCCCTGGTCAACTTTCCCTCCAACTCCGCCACGATTCGCAACAACGTAGGGCTATTCGCTCCCGTTGGTGTAGCCGTCGACGCAGGCGGCAACCTCTGGGTGGCCGACACTGGCAATGGACGCGTGTTGCGCTTCCCTTCCCCGTTCCGAACCGCACAGCAGCGGGCCGACCTTGTCATCGGCCAGCGCGACTTCACCAGTTCGGTCATCGATGCCACCTCCCGGACCATGGCGGCGCCCTACGGACTCGCCTTCACGTCCGGGGGCCATCTCTTAGTCTCCGATTCGACGCACAACCGCGTTCTGCTTTTCAATGCTCCGTTTTCCAATGGCATGGCCTCCACCCGGGCCTTCGGCCAGCCGGATTTTGAAAGCAGCGCGGCCGGTTCGGCCAACAACCGGTTCAACGGTCCGCGGCATATTTCGGTGGACAGCGACGACCGCCTGTATGCCGCCGACGCCGGCAATGGCCGGGTGCTGATCTTCAGCCGCGCGCCGCTGGCCGGAGTTGATCCTCAATCCGCTTTCCGGCTGGAGCGCAATCTCAACAATCCTCACGGCGTTTACGTGAGTCCGCAGACCGGCGAAATCTGGGTGGCGAGCGCGGGAGGCTCCGCCGCGGTCCGTTATCCAAGTTTTGACGTACTGACGAGCGGTCCCGGCGGCGACAGCCCGAACTACTCCATCCCATCATCGGCTCCCATCGCCATCGCGCAAGACAATCTCGGCAGCCTCTACGTTGCCGACCTGCTCAATCGGGTCGCCGTTTACTACCCGGGAGTAAACGCCACGAACGGAGCCAACTATCTGACGCGCGCCGCGCCGGGAATGGTCACCACCTTGCTGTCCCGCAACCTCAACTACAACTTCACGGACGTGACCAAGGTATTTAACGAACTTCCCAATCCGCTGCCTCTGCCACGGGAACTGGGCAATTTGGAAGTTCTGATTGATGATGTTCCCGCGCCACTCTACTTCGTCTCTCCGGAGCAGATCAATTTTCTGATGCCGAACGGCGCGCCCAGTTCTGGAACCGTCGATGTCCAAGTGGTTGAGAAATCCATAGGGCGCGTGGTGGCAGCGACACAACTGCGCATGGATGTGTCTTCGCCCGCCTTCTTCACCATCGGATCCACGGGCACAGGTCAGATCGCGGCCCTCAATCAGGACGGCACCATCAACTCCACCAACAACCAGGCCAGGCGCGGGGAGGTAATTCAATTATTTGGCACCGGACCGGGTTTTATTCCCAACGCACCGCCGGATGGCAGCCTCGCCGAAGGCCTGACTCCGACGCAGGGCAATCCACGCGTCTTCATTCAAAGCCGTGAGGTCAGTGTCGCCTACTCCGGCCTTGCTCCCGGCCTGGTGGGTGTGTGGCAGGTGAATGTCACCATTCCGGATCAGACCGCGCCCAACGATGCGGCGCTGGTAGTCCTCACGATGAACGACATCCCCAGCAACAACCCGCAGAATCCCAACCAGATTCGGACGACCATCGCTGTACAGTAGCGTTTAGGCGGCCTCCCGGGGCCGGCTGGGAAAGCCGGCCCCGGGCACGATTGCCCGCCCCACACGGCTGATCAACTTTGTCTAATCGCTCATCAAGAAAATCAACGGGCGCACGTCGTCCTCCGGGGTCCATTCCCAATACTTGACCAGGATGGTGTAGACCATCACGCCTGTTTCGCCTTCGCCAAAGAGCAGGTAGCGCAGCGCCTCGCTCATCAGATTGCGCCGCGACAGACCCAGGAACAGCCGCACCGGATCTACCAGCTCGCTGATGTAGGCTATGGTGTTGGCGATGGCCGTGGCCTGGGTGACCCTGATGTGGTAATTGCCATCTTCCTCGCGCACCGCGACCTTGAGTTCGGCGAGAAACTCGGAGCGATTGTCCAGCAGTTCGACGTTGAGCAGCGCGATGGGGCCATCCAGGTTGTAATGCCGGCGGATCTCCTCGGCCTTGCGCTTGCAGACAGCGGGTTCGAAGGAACGCACCGCCACCAAATTCACTTTCCTGCCGGTAATGCCTTGCCACAGCCTTGCGGATTCCTCATCGAGGAATGCGACATTGGCCACGCGCAGTTCGGTGGAGCGCAACCAGCGGCTGATGGCGCCTACGCCAACCACAATCCCGATGAACACGCTGGCGATGACGATACCGTCAGGACGATCCTTGATGTTCTCAAACAGAGTGTAGGCGAAGACGGCGACAATGCCCCAGGCATAAATGCTGAATGTGCGGGCGCGCTCGCGCCATAGGGCGATGGCGGCGGCGATGGCGGCGGAAAACATGAGCACGAGGACTCCAGTGGCATAAGCGCCGCCCTGCGCATTGACGTCAGCCTTGAAGGCCAACGTCACGATGATATTGATTGCGAACAGCACGAGCACAAGCGGCCGTGAGAAGGCGACCCAAAGAGGAGCCATGCCGAAACGCGGCAGGTAGCGCGGGATCAGGTGCAGCAACCCGGCCATCGCCGAAGCGCCGGCAAAGCTGAGAATGAAGATGGTGGAGAGATCGTAAATGGTTCCGAACACGCTCCCGAGCATGCCGTGGGCGAGGTAGGCTATGGCGCGCCCGCTGGCCGGTCCGCCAATCTTGTACTCGTCCGGGCTCACCAGCAGCGCGGTGACGAAGCTGGACAGAATCAGCATCAGGCTCATGATGAGGGCCGCGGCCAGCAGCAGCTTTTTCGTGTTCCTGGTGCGGCCGATTGGGACTCCGCCGGACGAGCGAGCAATGCCACCTTCGCTGACCAGGGGCATCACCGAAACACCTGTTTCAAAGCCGCTCAGTCCCAGGGCCAGGCGCGGAAAGATCAATACGGCCACCAGAAGGATGTGGGACCAATCGCCGCCGCTGGCAAACAGCGCATCGCGCCAACGATAGAAATAGCTGGGGTGATTGGCGATTTCGACAATGCCGCGGATCAGAACAATCAGATTCAAGATCAAGAACGGAACCGCGGCCACGGCAGCCAGTCCGATGGCCTCGTTGAATCCCTTGAGAAAGACGAGGGCCAGAGCCGCAAGTAATACGAGCGTGACAGGGATCAGATGGTCACCCAGCAGTTGGTGGAGGTAGGGGTTGTGAATGGCATGCTCGGCGGCGTCGGCTGCCGATAAAGTCATTGTGATGACGAAATCGGTGGCGGCAAAGCCGAGCAGAATCAGGACGATCAGTTTGCCGAGCCAACCCGGTAAGAGGTTCTCGAGCAGCGCGATGGAGCCTTGGCCGGCGTAGGAGCGGCTCGCCACTTGCGCATAGATGGGATAGGCGCAGAACAATGTGACCAGCACGAGAATGCCGGTCGCCACAGGTGCAAGCGCGCCGGCGGCCAACAGCGCAATGCCCGGCTGATAGCCGAGGGTTGAAAAATAGTCGACGCCGGTTAGCCACAGCACCATGTACCAGGGGTGAGTCTTATGCCCGTGCGAGACCTCCTCATCGAGACGTCCGCCGGCGTGCAACCAGCCGGAAAGGCCGCTCGAAGCCGGTTCAGCTCGTTCGCGCGTGCTAACAAGAGGAAGGTGAGTTTGATGGGGAGGAGGTTGTTGGTGATCCGGCATAGTGACACTGCTAACGTCCCAAATGCGCGGCCGATCGTCAAGTGGAGTCGCGCGCGCCGGCAAGCGGTTCCGGTGCGTTCCGTAATCGTCGCAGAACTCCACTTCGTAGACACCCGGGGCCGAGTCCTCGACCACGGCACTCCAACGGATGCAAATACCCGAGCCTTGTTACGACCGCGCGTGTGATGGCGCGCGCCGTTGGGCAGGTTCATGAATCTTCCGTCGTAACAACTGAACTGCGGCGAGGATGGGCCGGAAAGCTTCTGCACTGTCATACTGGGTGTAAGTGGCCTTTCAGCTCGGCATCAACTATCAACCATGTGGCGACCAGATCACCGCCATTGCGGAGCTTACGCGTGGTCTGGCTGATGGCGAGCAGCACCAGGTCCTGCTGGGGGTCACCGGCTCGGGCAAGACCTTCACGATGGCCAAGGTGATTGAGCAGACCTCACGCCCGGCCCTCATCCTGGCGCACAACAAGACTCTCGCCGCCCAGCTCTACCACGAGTTCAAGGCCTTCTTCCCGTCGAATGCCGTCGAATACTTTGTCAGCTACTACGACTACTATCAGCCGGAAGCCTATCTGCCGTCGTCGGACACCTACATCGAGAAGGAATCCACCATTAACGACGAACTCAACAAGCTCCGCATGTCGGCCACGCGCTCTCTATTCGAGAGCCCCGAATGCATAGTGGTTGCCAGCGTGAGCTGCATTTACGGACTCGGGTCGCCGGAGGCCTATTACGGCATGATGCTCATGCTGGAGAAAGGCCAGAAGATCCAACGCAAGCAGATCACGGAGAAACTGGTCGAGATACTCTACACCCGCACCGAAGGCGACTTCAAGAGCGGCACGTTTCGCGTGCGCGGCGACGTCATCGAAGTGTTTCCCACATACGACGACCATGCGTTCCGCATCGAAATGTGGGGCGACGAGGTAGAAAACCTCTATCAGATCGATCCTCTCACCAGCGCCATCCGGCAGACTTACGTCCGTCTGCCCATATACCCCGGCACGCACTACGTGATGAGCAGCGGCACACGCGAGCAGGCCATGCACAGTATCGAGCAGGAGCTGCACTGGTGGGCCGGCAAATTGCGCGAGGACGGCAAGGCGATTGAGGCACAGCGCCTCTACCAGCGCACCATGTTCGATCTGGAAATGATTGCGCAAGTGGGTTACTGCCACGGCATCGAAAACTATTCGCGCCACTTCACCTCGCGTCTTCCCGGCGAAGCGCCGCCTACGCTACTGGACTATCTGCCTCAAAATGCGCTGGTCTTTCTCGATGAGAGCCACCAGACGATCCCGCAGTTGCAGGCCATGTACCACGGGGATCGCTCCCGCAAGCAGAATCTGGTGGCGCACGGCTTCCGCTTGCCCAGCGCGCTCGACAACCGCCCGCTCACCTTCGAGGAGTTCGAGAACCGCGTTAATCAGGTGATGTATATCTCGGCCACGCCCGGCCCATACGAGCTGACGCGAAGCGCCGGTGTCGTGGTGGAACAGGTGATCCGGCCCACCGGGTTGCTGGACCCGGAAGTGGAAGTGAGGCCCGTCCGGGGACAAGTGGACGATCTGCTGGCCCAGATCCGTGAGCGCAGCGCCCGGAATGAACGCGTGCTGGTGACCACTCTCACCAAGCGCATGTCGGAGGACCTCGCCCAGTACTACAGCGAAGCCGGCGTCCGCTGTACTTATCTACACTCGGAGATCGCCACGCTGGACCGCATCAAGATCCTGCGCAACCTGCGCCGCGGCGACATTGATGTCCTCATCGGCATCAACCTGCTCCGCGAGGGTCTGGACCTGCCGGAAGTTTCCCTGGTGGCTATTCTCGACGCCGACAAGGAGGGTTTCCTCCGCTCCACCGGTTCCCTGATTCAAACGATGGGCCGGGCGGCGCGCCATCTCAGCGGTAAAGCCATCCTGTATGCCGACCGCATGACTGACAGCATGGCGCGGGCCATCGGCGAAACGGAGCGCCGCCGCCTCATACAGATGAGCTATAACGAGGAAAATAACATCACGCCGCAGTCCATCATCAAGCCCATCGACATGAGTCTGGTGGCTGTGGCCGAGGCTGATTACTTTACGGTTCCCCTCGATCCGGGCCCCGAAGAACCTGCCGATCTCTCGCCGGAGGAGCGCGAGCGCTTCATCGCCGAACTGGAAGAGCAGATGCGGCAAGCCGCGCGCAAGTTCGAATTCGAGACAGCCGCCAAACTCAGGGATCGCGTCAAGGCGCTGAAGACGCTTCCGTTGGAACTGGGCGCCTGATCGCCGCACTGCGCGGCCCTTTGCGCTTATCACGAAATAACCGTGCCGGCTTGTCAGGCCACCGGCCAGGCCGCCGGCCCGTCAAATCGCGTTCTGAGCCGTTGCTTCGTGGCTATCTACAGCTTCGGTTTTGGCGGCGGCAACTCACGCGCTACCGGGGTGCATTGAAATCCAACCCGGTTATGAGAGCCATCGCAGAACGGCTTATTGGCCGAATGGCCGCAGCGGCACAAACTGATCACCGTACGCCCGGCCAGCCCGAACTCCTTGCCGGTGGCATCGTGAATCGTGAACTCGCCCTCCAGCCGCAGTGGACCGTTGTTGTTGACTGTTACCTTGGTTGCCATATATTTGATGCTAACAGACCCAGCCGCGATAGAATGAATCCCGATGGGCTTGTTTTCCCGTTGCGCTGGCTTGGTCTGGGCTTTCTTCGCGCTGGCACTGGCCGCGCAATTCGAGGCTTTGGCGCCTCTGAGCGCCGATACGATTCGTCTGGCCAGAATCCGCTCGCACATGTCCGCCAACCTGTCCGGGCTTCCCAACTACACCTGCCTGCAGACCATTGAGCGTTCCCGCCGCCGTCCACGCAGCCGCAAGTTCGAACTGTATGACACCCTGCGCATGGAGGTGGCGCTGGTGTCCGGCAAGGAACTGTTCTCATGGCCCGGTTCAGGCAAGTTTGAGGACCGCGACATACATGATGTGGTGGGCAGCGGCACATTCGGCAATGGCAACTTCGCCATCCATTCCCGAAGCGTATTCATGTCGAACGCGCCTACGTTCCGCTACGAGGGCACCGTCGAGGAGAAGGGCCGGAGCCTGTTTCGCTATGGCTACGATGTTCCGCAGATGCTGAGCGGCTACCGTGTGCGGGCATCGGAACGAGAAGCCATTGTTGCCTTCCATGGCTACTTTCTCGTGGATTCACATACTCTTGATCTGGTGACGCTGCAGGTGGTGACCGACCAGATTCC
>JAENWC010000405.1 GCA_016650235.1 Terriglobia bacterium | reverse complement strand
TCTCGGAGGAAGCAAATACTGCCAGCCTCATCCTTTCCCAACTCGAATCGCGGATGGCCGCCGGCTATCCGCCGGTGACAGCCACCGCGATGCTCGGCCGGGCCACTAAACTGTCCGATGCCGGCAAACACAAACAGGCGATCGTGGAACTCAATGAGATGCTTCCCAAGCTAGCCGGCCTGGAGCGGGATCTGGCACAGGTGCGCATCGGCGCGGCGCGGTTGCGTGCCGGGGAGACACTTCCCGCGCTTAGCTACCTGACCTCGCTTGAGGTGAAATCGCCGGAAGCCGACGCCGAGCGGCTCCACTATGCCTCCGCCGCCGCCCGGCGCGCAGCCCGGCTGGAGGAAGCACACCAGGCACTGAGCCTGCTCGATCAATTTCATGCTCAGTCGCCATGGCGCATGGAGACTCTGGTCTCCCTTGGCAATTATTATCTGCTCATCAATGAACCCGAACAGTACGAGCCGCTTTACAGGGCCTGCGCGGATTCCTTCCAAGCCGAGCCGAGAGCGGCCTACTGTCATTGGAAAGTGACCTGGAAAAGCTACCTGGACCGGCAGGCCAGCGCCTCCTCTTTGCTGAAACGCCACCTGGAACTTTTTCCGGAATCCGAACAGGCCGCGGCGGCACTTTATTACCTGGGACGCTTAAGCGAAGCCTCCGGCGATGCGGCAGCGGCAAAAGCGTACCAGCAGGCGATCGTGGCGCGTTATCCAAACTATTACTACGCGGTGCTGGCGCGAGAGCGCCTGTCTGAGAAACCCGTTTCCACAGCCGGAGTGTCGCCTTCGGTCATTGCATTTCTCTCTTCACTGCGGCTGGCCCCGGCAGGCAGCTATGGCGATTTCGGGCAGGATTCCGCCACCAAACTTCGCATCGACAGGGCGCGGCTGCTATCCAGTGCCGGGTTTCCGGATCTGGCCGAGACAGAGCTTCGGTTTGCCGCCAGGACCGATTCCAAACCAGCATTGCTCGCCATCGAGCTGGCACAGTCGGCTTCGCGGCGAGGAGCCGTCGACATATCCCTGCGCTACATCAAGTCGGTTTCGCCGGGCTATTTGAACTGGGATCTCGAATCGGCGCCTTCCGATTTTTGGCTGCTGGCCTTCCCCATGCCCTTCAAGCAATCGCTGGAGAAGCGCAGCAAGGAGAATGACCTGGACCCCAACATGGTGGCCGCGCTGGTTCGGCAGGAGTCTGAATTCGACCCGAAGGCGGTTTCTTCCGCCAGAGCGGTGGGACTTACGCAAGTGCTTCCCGGCACGGGCCGCGAAATCAGCCGGAAGCTCGGCATACGATATAGCGCGTCGATGCTGTATCAGGCGGATTCCAACCTGCAACTGGGCACCTTTTATCTGAAGAGACTGGTGGATTCGCTCGGAGGACGCTGGGAGGCCGCCCTCGCAGCCTACAATGCCGGTAAGACGCGCGCTGTCAACTGGCTCACTTGGGGGCAGTTCCGGGAGCCATCGGAATTTATTGAAACCATCCCGTTTTCCGAAACGCGCAACTACGTTCAGACGGTGCTCCGGAACGCCGACATCTACCGCCGTCTTTACTCAACTACCGCCGCTGCTGTACCCTCGTCTGGTGGGAACTCCTCCAGTCAAGCAGTCCGTTCAGCCGGGCGCCCAAACGCCAGGCCGCGCCCGATTCCGTAGTCATCGCACCCAGCATTTTACAGAGTCTGTGATCCGCGAAATGACGCGGCTGGCTCTACAATATAACGCCGTCAACCTTGCTCAGGGTTTTCCGGATTTTGCCGCGCCCGCCGAGATCAAGGAAGCCGCGCACCGTGCCATTGCCGAGGACCACAATCAGTACACCATCACCTGGGGCGCCAGGAATCTCCGTCAGGCGATTGCGGACAAGTACGCGCGCACCTACGGGCTCTCTCTCGATCCGGAGAGGGAGATCACTGTCTGCTGCGGTTCCACAGAAGCCATGATCGCCTCGCTGCTGGCCACCACCAACCCTGGTGATGAGGTCATCGTCTTTGAACCGTATTATGAGAACTACGGGCCCGACACCTTGCTTTGCGGCGCCGAGCGCAGGTTGGTTCCGCTCCGCGCTCCCGATTGGACCTTTGATCCCGAGCAGCTCCGTCGCGCCTTCAGTTCACGCACAAAAGCCATCATCATCACCACGCCGCACAACCCGACCGGGAAAGTTTTCTCGGTTGGCGAACTAGAACAGATCGCCGCGCTGTGCCGCGAGTTTGACGTGCTTGCCATCACCGACGAGATCTACGAGCACATTCTCTATGACGGCGCCAGGCACGTACCTATCATGACCCTGCCAGGCATGCGCGAACGCACCATCCTGGTCAACAGCATGAGCAAGACTTTTTCGGTCACCGGTTGGCGCGTGGGTTGGATGCTGGCCTCGCCTGACCTATCCGACTCCCTCCGGAAGGTGCATGACTTCCTTACCGTCAATGCCGCTGCGCCGCTACAACAGGCGGGGGTTCTGGCGCTCTCTCTCTCCGGCGCCTTCTACGAGGACCTCGCGGCACACTACACCAAGCGCCGTGACATGCTGTTCAACGTCCTTTCGGAGACGGGCTTCCGGCCCTTCCGGCCCCAGGGCGCCTACTACATCATGGCCGACATCACCGGATTCGGATTTCCCGATGACGTCACCTTCGCCCGCCACCTGCTGGAAAAAGGCGGAGTGGCCGCTGTGCCGGGTTCCAGTTTCTTTGAAGACCCGGCCGGCGGGCATGGTTTGATCCGCTTTTGTTTTTGCAAAAAGTATGAGACGCTGGAAGAGGCCGAGAGGCGACTCAGAGCACTGTAATTCAATCGCGGGAGTCACGCATGCTGCCGAGCTTTATAGTCGAAGATGGCGTACGGCGGGAGGACTCAGCTTCAGCCGCACTCGATTTGAGTGGCGCACAGGGTGAGACGCTTCTGGTCACGCTAGGCATCACAAGGATCATCGAACAGGAAAGCCTCGACCTGACCATTTGGGGATCTGCGGACGGCGCCGAATGGGGCGCCAAGCCCCTGGCCGCGTTCCCGCAAAAGTTCTATTGCGGCACCTATTCCATTCTGATTGACCTTGCGGAAGCGCCCAATGTGAAGTTTCTGCGAGCGCAATGGAAGATGGGCCGTTGGGGCCGTGGGGAACCAAAGCCGTTGTTTGGGTTCTATCTGTTCGCTGAGAAATCCGCGGTGGGCGCGCTGGCAGCGCGGGCGACGCAGTAAAAGGGCCTGCAGGCGGCCTGCTACAACCTGTTGATCAGGCCGGCGACGTAGCCACCGCCAAATCCGTTGTCGATGTTCACCACTGTGACGTTGCTGGCGCAACTGTTCAGCATCCCCAGAAGCGCCGCCAAACCATTAAAACTTGCCCCGTAGCCCACGCTGGTGGGCACGGCAATGACAGGGCACCCTACCAGCCCACCCACTACGCTCGGCAGCGCCCCTTCCATCCCGGCGCATACCACTGCGACGCGCGCCTGCGAGAGCCGTTCGCGATTCGCCATCAGGCGGTGGATACCGGCCACTCCGATGTCGTGGATCACATCGACGGTATTGCCCATCACCTCGGCGGTCAACTGGGCTTCTTCGGCAACCGGGATGTCGCTTGTACCCGCGCATACCACTGCGATGGTCCCTTTACCGTGTTGGGTCCGGTCGCGCCAAACGCGAAGCACCCCGGACAAAGGAAAGTATTCGGCATCGTCAAATTTTTCTTTGATTCGCTCCGCGGCGGCGGGATCGATTCTCGTCGCAAGCAGGTTGGGTGTGCGATCCAGAAGGCGGGAGGCGATCTCCAAAATGAATTCGGGCGATTTCCCCATCCCGAAGATCACCTCCGGCATCCCGTGACGCAGCGCCCGGTGATGATCCAGCTTCGCGAAGCCGAGATCTTCAAACGGCATGTGGCGCAGGCGGTCCAGCGCTTCATCAATCTCCACGGCGCCGCCGCGGACCTGTTCCAACAAACTTCTGAGATGAGCTTGATCCATGGGTGAAACTCCATGGTATTAGAATTCGATGCGATCCCCAACTTTCAGCCCGTGCCGGGCAATACTGCCCGCCTGCATTTCCAGCACCGTCCGCGCCACCGCATGCCCTCCGTAGCTGGGACACGTCTCGGCCGCGCCCGTGCACGGCGGGGTGTTCGGTGACATCTCTACAATGCGCTTGTTTTGGTCCATCCAGATGATGTCCAGCGCAATCTTGCATTGGAACATCCAATAGGGATACTGTCCGGCGGCCGCATGATGAAACAACATGCCCCGGTCTGCTTCCAGCGAATCCCGGAACATCATGCCGCGAGCCATATCCTCAGACCGGATCATCACTTCGCACTGTATTTTTTGGCCGTTCGGCAGCACTGCCTCGCGCAGATTCAGTCCGCCGCTATCAGCGGTGTGCCCGCAAGAGGCCAGCAAGCAATGCAAAAGGACGGTGGACCCCGCCGTTGCGATCCGTTTCTTCATAAGATAGGAAGATCCCCATTAGGGAGTCCTCATTGTACGCCATCACACCAGCTCCATCCGCGCTCCATCGTTTTTGGCACATGCTGCGGCTTACGCTCGAAATGATCAAGTTCGAGCATTCCGTCTTTGCCCTCCCGTTCGCGCTCACGGCCGCACTGCTGGCCCGCGCGGAGACCGCCACGCCTTGGCCGGTCATGTCCTTTAAGCTCGCCTGGATTGTCCTGGCGATGGTCAGCGCGCGTTCGGCCGCCATGACCTTCAACCGCCTCATCGACTCCTCCATCGACGCCCTGAACCCGAGAACGAAAATGCGGCAACTGCCGGCCGGAACGCTGAGCCCTCCATTTGCCTGGGGATTTCTTGCGCTCACCGCCGTTGTGTTTCTTTTCGCCGCGGCCATGCTCAACCCGCTTTGCCTCAAGCTGGCTCCGCTGGCGCTCGCCATTGTGATGGTCTATTCCTACACTAAGCGCTTCACATCGCTTTGCCATCTGGTCCTCGGCTTCGCGCTCGGCATCGCCCCCGCCGCCGCCTGGATCGCCGTCGCGGGCACGCTCGATCCGCGCATTCTATGGCTCACCGCCGCGGTCACTCTTTGGACCGCCGGCTTCGACATAATCTACGCTTGCCAGGACTATGAGTTCGACGGGCGCGAAGGTCTGTTCAGTCTGCCCCGCCGTTTCGGCATCGCCGGAGCCCTGTGGATTTCTCGCCTGTTCCATGTCGCCATGATTGGTTCCCTTTGGATGCTGCATGTCTCGCTTGGGCTGGGCTGGATGGCGCTGGGCGGCATCGCAGCCGTCGCCGTGCTGTTGCTGTTTGAGCATCGCCTCGTAAAAGCGAATGACCTCAGCCGCGTCGATGCCGCCTTCTTTACCGTGAACGGCTATGTCAGCGTGTTATTCTTTGTGTTTTGGGCCGCGGATCTCACCATGGGTCTGGGCCGCTGATTGAGATTTTCCATGCAACCAAGTTTTGAGGACCGCCGGCTACAGCCAATTCTCGAGAAGGTGCAAGCCGGGGTCCGGCTCAGCTACGACGACGGCGTGGCTCTGTACCGTTCCTCAGACCTGCTGGCAGTCGGTTATATGGCGAACCTGGTCCGTGAGCGCCTCCACGCCGATCTGACCTATTTCAACGTCAATCGCCACATCAACCCGACCGATGTCTGTGTAGCCAGTTGCCGGCTCTGCGCCTTTGGCAAAAGGGCCAAGGACCCCAACGCCTACACCATGTCGCTCGAACAGGTCTGGGAAGTGGCGGGCCTGGGCTATCGCGAAGCGGTGAGTGAGTTCCACATCGTCGGAGGCCTCCATCCCGAACTTGGCCTCGAGTGGTTCTGCCAGATGCTGCGCGGTTTGAAGGAACGCTATCCGGACGTCCACCTCAAGGCATTCACTATGGTTGAGATCGCATATCTTGCGCAGCGCGCTAAGTTGGGCTTGCGCGAGACTCTCCTCCAACTGAAGGAAGCGGGTATGGATTCGATGCCTGGCGGCGGCGCCGAAATTTTCTGTGACCGCATACGGCGCATCATCTGCGACCACAAAATTGACGGGAACCAGTGGATCGAGACCGCGCGCATCGCGCACCAAGTGGGGTTGAAGACCAACTGCACCATGCTCTACGGTCACATCGAGAATGAAGAGGATCGCGTGGATCATCTGGTCCGCCTGCGGGCGCTGCAAGAGGAGACCGGCGGCTTTGTCACCTTCATCCCGCTGGCGTTCCACCCCGATAACACTCCGCTGCGGCATATCGCCAAGACCACCGGCTTTATGGATCTCAAGAACATCGCCGTGGCGCGGCTCATGCTCGACAACATCCCGCACATCAAAGCCTATTGGATCATGATGAGCGAGCGCATCGCCCAAATCGCGCAGCGCTTCGGGGCCGATGACATCGACGGCACCGTCGTGGAAGAGAAGATTTACCATGATGCCGGCGCCACCACCTCGCAGTCCTTGCGCCGCGAAGATCTACTGCGGCTTATTCGAGAGGCCGGCCGCCAGCCTATGGAACGCGACACGCTGTACCGTCCCGTGGAACGAACCGAAACCACTTTCACCGTTCTCGTCTAGACAATGCGCTCGCTCGAATTGATGATCGACGAAGCCCTGCGCCTGGGTGATGTCACCGCCTCTGTGGAACGCATCAAGAACGAACTCAGCCAGGCTATCCGGCTTGGCGAGGTTGCATTGGGCGAAGAGTTCCACCGCACCCTGCCGGATCGCTACGCGCGCCGGCTGCTGTTCCGTAACTCCGCACCCGGCTACACCGGCGTGGTGATGACATGGGGACCGGGCCAGCGCACGGCCATCCACGATCACTCCGGGATGTGGTGCGTGGAAGGAGTGGTGCTGGGCAATATGGAAGTCCACCAATACGATCTGCTTGAACACCACGGCGACCGCTACCGCCTCGCGCCCACAGGCCTGATTCACGCGAGTGTCGGGTCGGCCGGCTGCCTCATCCCGCCCTACGAGTATCACGTCCTGGCCAATGCATCGGAGGCTCTCTCCATCACGCTGCACATCTATGGCGGCGAGATGGAGCAGTGCAACACCTACCAGCCGAGGGGCGACGGATGGTTTGACCGGCACCCCAAGCGGCTCGCCTACGACAACTGAGTAGTCTGTTTCCGAAGTTCCTTCGCAGTCCGAGGCGATCACACAGTTGTTGCTGAGGCTCTAACTTCCAGGCGCTGCGCCGCGACCCGTTGCTGCCGCCGGTGTCCGCCAGGATGAGGATTGGGCTGGCTTGCGGGTAGTACTTGCACCCTTCCGTTTTCCACCACTTGCAAATCGAGGACACCGCAAAGGTGGACGTTTCATGTGAGGCGCCCACGACCACGCAGCCCCGGTTTGCCCTGGGATCGTAGATGCCGTATGGAATGCCGATGCCCACTGCATCGGAACGGAAGTCGTGATCGTTGACGTTGGTGGAGGACCGCTCCCATTTGACCCCTGGGTTTTTGAAGTTGCCAATCAG
>JAENWC010000404.1 GCA_016650235.1 Terriglobia bacterium | reverse complement strand
CGGAAGGCGGGCTCGGCATTGGTTTCGGCTTCAATTACACACCGAAGGCGATGCAAGAGGAATTGCAGGGTGTGTTCCAGATTGCGGCCGACTGGCAGCGCCCGAGCTTTGTGCACATGCGTTATGGCTCCCACGGCGACCCTGGCGTGGCGGCGTCCCTGCACGAGGTAATCGCCTACGCAGTGGTGACGGGCGCGGCCGTGCATGTAGTGCATCTCGGCGCCTCTTCCACTGTCTATTTCGACCGCGCCATCGCGATTGTGGAAGCGGCGCGAAAGCGCGGAATAGACATTACGGCCGAATCATACCCCTACGTTGCAGGGATGACGCGGATCGAAACCGCAATCTTCGCGCCCGGCTTTCAGGAACGGCTTGGCCTTGACTATCCGAACATGCTTTGGGTGGCGACGGGCGAGCGGCTCACCGCCGGAACGTTCGAGAAGTACAGGCGGCAGGGCGGGCTGGTGGCAACGTTCACGAACACGGAGGAGATGATCGAGAAAAATATGGCTCACCCGCTGGTAATGATTGCCAGTGACGGGATTCTGGAGAACGGGGTGGGCCATCCGCGCGCGGCTGGGACCTTTGCCCGCGTGCTGGGGCGATACGTGCGCGAACGCAAGGTATTGTCCCTGACGGAGGCGATCCGCAAGATGTCGCTTATGCCCGCCAGACGCCTGGAAGACATGGTTCCAGCGATGCGAAACAAGGGCCGCATAAGGAAGGGCGCCGACGCCGACATCGCCATCTTCCAGCCCGACACCGTCATCGACCGGGCAACTTTTGAAAAGCCGGATCTGCCATCAGAGGGCATTCCGTACGTGATAGTGCAGGGCGTCCCAGTGGTGGACGGCGGGGTGGTGGTACAAGGCGTTTACCCAGGAAAGGCAATCCGCGCGATGAACCGTCCCCCAAAGAGTCACTAGAGGCGGCTGAATCCTCTTCCAAATGGTGACCTGAGTGGACCCTGGCGAGGCACGATCGAGGAAGAACGGTGGGCTGAGGCCGGTGTGAGCAGCCGCCCAAGGAATGGGACTCCCCTGGCTCGCCAGCCTGAGGCGGCGCTCGTGGCTGCCCTTGCAGCGATCACCTTGCGCTCCGGCGAGTCATCCTGTGCGCGCCGCGTTCCTTTCGACATACTCGTCCACCTTCGACCTCGCCGGTTCCCGCCGATCCATATAGTAGAACCGTTCGGCATAGGCGAACTTGTATGGCTTCCCGTACTGCCGGCCATCCTCGAGCAGGAACTGCCGCACGTATTCGCGGTCGGCGGTGCGGTCTTCGCTGCCAAGCAAAGCAAGACGTCTTCCCTGCTTTGTCAGCCGGGCACGAAGCAGTGAGCCCGAGTTGCCGCCACCATGGGACTTGCATTCCACAATCGCGCCGATCTTTTTCTCAACCTCCGAACTGATATCGACAACACGATTAAATGGCTGTCCCGGCCGGGTATGGAAGTAATATCGTTCACTTACTGGATGCGGCATGATTCCCGCTTCCAGATACTCGGGATATTCATTCGCTATGCTGGACATCGCGCTTGCCTCTTCCGCCGCGCGTCCGGTCACCCAGCGATCGGGATTCTCCTCCCCGAGCGCCCAGGGATTGAAGGTGATGACTGTATCGACCTTGAGCATCCGAAAGATCAAAATCAAGCGCCCGCGGAGATCGGTGGAGGAGATGCCGTTCATTCGGTTGTGGCGGTAACTAAGGTCAAACACATCCTTGAAACCGAGCGCCGAGGCCATCTTGAGATGTTCCTGCTCATTATTCAATACGTTTTCCCCAATCGTGCGGTCGCCGCCTAACTGGTCATTGCTGGTCCGGATGATATAGCCGGCATAGCCCTCACTGATGAGCTTGGCGCAGAGGCCGGCGGCGTAATGGGGGACCTCGAAGGAATGAGCATGGACCGCGGCAAAGACCTTGCCCTTGTGCGGCTGCCCTCTCTGACGTCTTTCCGCCGTGACTTCCCCAGCGGCAACCTGAGCCAGCATAGCGCCGGCAGCGGCGGAAGCAATACTGTTTCTGTTCATGATGTGTACTCTCCTGTCCATTCCGCCTCACAGTGGAACAGCGTGTGTATCGATATACCTTTGACGGGTTTCCCTGGCGCCGGGTCCGGTAGTTGACGGGCCTATATAGTGGAACGCCTCGGCGTACTCCAGGCCGTACTGCGCTCCCAGAACCCGGTTGTCCCCCATCAAGAAATGCTTCACATAATTGAAATTCGCTGTATCATCATCGTTGCCGAGCAATGGAAGTTTCCTGCCCTGGCTGGCCAGCGCCCGTTTGAGACGCAATCCGGCGTCCCCGGCCGCCCCCTTGTCCTTGTAAGCCACGTTCGCCCGCACCTTCACATCAATGTAAGGACTGATATCGACGATCCGGTTTATCGTGTTATGACCGCGCGCCGCCCGGCCCACATAGTATTTCTCGCGCACGCCGCCTAATTTCAGCCCCGCCTTGAAGTGTTCCGGATAGTCTCTCTCCTCGCCCGCCATCCAGCAGGCGCCCTGCACCGCGTTGCTCATGACGCTATGATCAGGATTCTCTTCGTACTGGTTATACGGGTCGTAGGAGACGATCGTGTTTACCTGGAGCAAGCGGAACAGGAAGATCAGCCTGGCCCGGATCTCGATCACGGCATCCTCATCGGCGCGATGGTTCTGGTAGCCGAGGGAAAACGCCTTCTTGCAGCCCAGCGCTTTCGCTACCGCGTCGTTGTCCAGTTGGCTCTGATAGACTCCATGGCCGAGGGTCCAGTTTGGTCCGCGGTCTTCCACCGGCCCGCTCTCGTCATTGGTCAGGCGGATCAGGTAGCCAGTATAGCCCTCGTCGATAAGCTTGGCGACCGTGCCGCCGCAGAATATCGGAATATCGTCGGAATGAGCCTGAATCGCCGCCAGCACCTTACCTTTGTGCGGCTTGCCGGGCCGGTTCCGCTCGATAACCAGGTCGTTGGCATATGCGAAGTAGTCTGGCGTGCCAAACTGACCATACTCGGAGTGGGGCACCGCATAAGCCGACGGAGTGACTCCGGGCGGCAAAGCCGAACGCGGGCCGTCGCCGGCCTGCGTCTGACTGGCACTTCCAAGGGCCTCGGCGCCCCCGACTGTCATCCCTCCCGCAGCCGACGTTCCGAGAAATGTTCGTCTTCTCATCCAAGTTCATCCTTTACTGTCAAACGTTCTCCCGAGACCCTGCGGCAAGCCGCCCCGGATACAGCTCGGAGCCGCTGCCATGAACGGCCGAACCGGCAATTGATGGCTGGAACGGAGGAGTCTGCGTGCCGGCAAGCCATGTGATTGCCTGCGTCCGGTTCTCCTTTTATAAGGCAGCCGATCGCACCCGGATTTCCGGTTTGGATTCCCGGCCGGTTGCAGTATACACCAGAGTGGATCCCGAGTCGGTTCACCCGGAGCAGGTGTGACCAGCAAACGCAGGGCTGACGGGTCTCTGGATCGCCGTACGCCAGTTCGTCGGGAACAGCGACAACTGGACGAGCGGCGCCATCTACTTGTGGGGCGCGTGCTTGCAGCAGGGCAACGATCCGAAGAACGGATACGCTCGCACGTGGGTGTCGCAGACCACCCTCGCCGCCGCCGGAATTGCCTGCGGCGCGGTCGTGATCTCCGCGAAGGACAATGCGGAGTCGCCCCGCTGCGCAAGCTAGCTTCACGGCAGGCCTGCTGGAGGGAAGCGGCGTGCAGGTGCGTGCCGGTACGCCAGGATGGAAGCAGATACTGTTGCGGGCGCGCGGCGCGCCAGTATACACGCAGCACTTCCAGCAGCCGCGGCGAGAATTACTACTTTGTAAATTTGGTCAGCCGGCCAGGGCAGGGGAGCGGTCTAGTGCAATGTGTTGCCCGCCCTTCACAGCTTTCTTTGGGGATGCTATGCTTCAGGTACAAGAAGTAATTCATTTACTCCAATGACCATCACCCTCAAGGAGAGAAGCCAACTGGTAGTGCCGCCGAGCATCCAGCGCCAAGCCGGCATCAAAAGCGGCGACCGCCTCCAGTTTCAGGTGTCCCCACGCACCATCACCATCACAGCGTCGGAGCCGACCTACAAACCCACCAAAAGCGAATGGGCGGTCATCCGTAGAGGCGAAGCCGCGATCGCCCGCGGCGAGTCTGTATCCTTAACCGAATTCCTCAATGGACTGGATAATCGCCGTCGCAAAGCCGGCACAAAAACAAGTCGCAAAGTTTCCCGCTAAGGATCAGGATTAGGATGGGAGCAGCCGTTCTCGCCATGGGCGACGATCCTTTTTCCGGCGATATCGTCAAACTGGAAGGCGAGGGCGAACGCTGGCGCCGGAGAGTGGGCCAGAGAACGGGGGTGGTCTCCTACGACTTCTCTACACCCCAAGACCCCCATGACCATCCACACTAGCAAACTACCAACCTTTGCCC
Source organism: Terriglobia bacterium (assembly GCA_016650235.1). Taxonomy (GTDB): domain Bacteria; phylum Acidobacteriota; class Terriglobia; order Bryobacterales; family Bryobacteraceae; genus VFZE01. The sequence goes on along the minus strand of JAENWC010000404.1, from coordinate 12,138 downwards.
TTTACACCGCCTACGCTGACGAGTTCGGTTTGACTGCGTTCGGTTCGTGCCAGGACGAGGCCTTGAACAACCTGCAGGATGAACTTCGCGATCGCGAACAAGCGGGCTTGGCGAAGTCGGGCATGGAAGTGGGCAGACTGAAACTGGGGTAGTGGGTCAGTTTCAAACTGACCCACTACCGAAACTGGCTATGGAAAAAAGTAATCTCATTCCCAATGCCCTCATCTGACCGCCCCTACCAATGCCCAGTTTGCCGGCGAGGCTTCCGATCATCCGGAAGCCTGAAGCGGCACATAGACACGTATCATTCCAGTCCGCGCCAGTGCCGCAACTGCGGCCGTCAACTTCGGGAGAACGAATACCATCGGTGCTAAAATGGGCACCCTGCCCGCCAGTCGCTTTCGCTTCAGGCGAATGCCGGCGGGTGAGCGGACCCGCATTTGGCTGCGCCTATGGGAGATCGAGATCATCACTTTCATTGAAAGTCTTTGTATGTTCTCTACCTTTGTACCGGTATTTGACAACGAGGTTTTTGTAAACTTTGGGGCATGGATCGCCCGCGATCTGGTTGCCAACTAATATATGGAGCTTGTTATCAACAATCACATCGTTGAGCTGCTTGGCAACCTCTCGTCGGCTGTTCCCAGCCCCATAGCCCGCCGCGATTATGTAAAGATCGTTGGCCTCTGTGACCCCGAGGGACTTCTTTTTCAGTCGATCGATGATCTGCTCGACAGACGGCGACGGCGATCTCCACGCCTTCCAAATTGACACTAAGAACCAAATGATCGAGAGGAGGGCTGCCCACAAGAAGAACGCTTCCCATGTGCTTTTGGACAACCCCCAATCCTTGAAAGCTGTCGTCGGGAAGACGATCAGAAGAGTCGCGAGGATGCCGAGAGGCGTCTTCCATGCGCTACCCAGTTGCATTCCCTGGAAAACCTGCATCAAACAGATCTGGACCTTGTCAACGGTCGTGACCAGGAGTTCCTGATCGACATTGGTATAAACCTGCTTAACAATCGAGTCAATCGACGGGTCGATGACAATTTTTCCTTGGCCTGCCTCTTGGGGAGCCTGCATTGGCTAAAGTGTCTCCCACGTTCCTCGTTATGCAATAGATAAAAGCACCTAGAAGAAGAGATAAAAGCACCCTAGAAGAAGAGATAAAAGCACCCTAGAAGAAGCCCGACATCCCACCGACGCAGAGAGCTAAATGGTTGAATTATAAAGCTGTTGAATCGCATTCTTCGGCGAGCCCGTGAAGCTTTACAGCTTTTGAAACTTCTATAAAAAGTGAAGAGCCCTAAGGTTTGTCAGGGCTTCGGCCGGTGGAAAATAGTGGATTGCAAAGCACGGAGTCAAGCATCTGATACTAAAGACTTTGGCGATTCTGGCAGGCCCCAGCTAACCGATCCGGCTGTGGAAGCCGCGGGCAAAACAAGGGACCCAAGCCCCAACCTCCACGGCGAATCATACTTGATGGAAAAACCTACGTAAACCATACCCCATTCCGCTAAACTCGCCCAAGTCTCCCATGTGACCATGTACAAGTGGTTAGCAAAGGCGTCTCACGGTGACGGAACCCCCTTCGACGTGATAACGGACCCGATGTCAAGGCAGCGCTTCATCTCCGAAGCATGTGCGGAAAAACTCGCCAAGCGATTTACTGTTGTCTTGCGGGACAAGGATTAGGGGAGCCCGAATGTAGACTTCATCAGAATCTTCAGGATCTCCTTGGCCAGGAGGGACCACCTATTCGAGCATCTGCCTGGCGATGGTGAGGCGCAGCATGTTCGAGGTACCCTCGTAGATGCGCCCGATCTTGGCATCGCGATACAACTTCTCGACGGGATAATCCTTGGTGAATCCAACTCCGCCGAGGATCTCGATAGCGCGGCTGGCGACGGTTTCCGCGATCTGGGAACTAAAATACTTTGCCATGGCGGCCTCTTTCAGAAAGGGCAAGCCGGCCTCGCGGAGCCGCGCGGCGTTGTAGACCAGGAGGCGCGCGGCTTCCAGATCGGTTGCCATGGAAGCCAAATCCAACTGGACCGCCTGAAACTCGGCAATCGCTTTGCCGAACTGCTTGCGCTGTTTGGCGTAGGCGCGGGCGTGGTCGAGAGCGCCGCGGGCAAGTCCCACCATCTGGCCGCCGATGGCAATGCGGCCTTCATTCAGGGTCTCGATCGCGATCTTGTAGCCTTTACCAGGCTCGCCCAAAACGTTGGCAGCCGGGACACGGCAGTTGTCGAGAATCAACTCGCAGGTGGAGGAGGCGCGGATTCCCAATTTGTCTTCCTTCCGGCCGACCGCAAAGCCGGGAAAGTTTTTTTCCACCAGGAAGCATGTGACGCCTTTGTAGCCGGCCTCCGGATTGAGATTGGCAAAGAGCAGAAACAGTCCCGCTTCCCGCGCATTGGTGATCCACATTTTGCGCCCGTTCAGGACGTAGTGATCTCCATCGAGGATGGCGCGGGTCTGCATCGCAAACGCATCCGAGCCGGAACCGGCCTCGGAGAGGGCGTAGCCGGCGAGGGTATCAGAAGCAAGCCGCGGCAGGTAGTTTTGCTTCTGTAAGGCGGATCCCCAGCGCAGCATCGCGTTATTGACCAGGGTATTTTGGACGTCGGCGATGACAGCGGCGGAGGGGTCCACGACAGCGAGTTCTTCCACGGCCAACACGGCCTGAAAGAAGGTACCGCCTTGTCCGCCGTACTCTTCCGGTATTTCGATGCCCATGAGGCCGAGGTCGAACATCTGTTTGAGGATTTCGGGACGAAAATGGGCGCTCTCGTCCATTTCACGCACGTACGGTCCAATCTGCTCGCGCGCAAACCGGCGCACGGAGGATTGGAACATCCGCTCTTCTTCATTCAGCCGGGTTAATGGTTCCATGCATTCCTCCACAGTCTACCTTCTTGTACAATGATCTTCCATGGCTACAAACTGGAAAGCTATCGCCGCCTTGCTGGCTCCGGATATTCCGGCGGGGGATCTGGAGCGCGTCACCGTACCGCTGGAGGGATTGGAAGCACAGTTCCGGCCGCAGGTGGCGCGCATCCCGCTGGAAACCGAGCCCGCTTACCTGATGGCGGTGGTTCCAGAGGAACCCGTATGAATATACAAGAAGCCGCCCAATATTCTTCGCTCGAACTGACGCAGGCCGCGCTGCGGTCCGCCTCGCAGTTGAACCCGGCGCTGAACGCCTTTCTGACGATCACGGAGGAGTCCGCGCTGGGGCGAGCGCGGCAGATGGATGAGGAGCGGGCATCCGGACGAACCCGGGGTCCGCTGCATGGAATTCCGATTGCGGTAAAAGACGTGTTCTGCACGAAGGGAGTCCGCACCACATGCGGATCGAAACTACTCGCCGGGCATGTGCCGGATCATGATGCCGCCGTTGTGGAGCTTCTTGCCGCGGCGGGGGCGGTGCTGATCGGCAAGACCGGAATGCACGAGTTTGCCTACGGGATCACCTCGAACAACCCTCACTATGGCGCGGTGCGCAACCCTTGGAACACAGACTGCATCCCGGGCGGCTCCTCCGGGGGATCCGGGGCAGCGGTGGCGGCCGAATCGGTCTTCATGGCGATGGGCAGCGACACTGGCGGGTCGATTCGCATCCCGGCGGCCTATTGCGGAACGGTGGGAATAAAACCGACCACGGGCCGCGTCAGCCGTTTCGGCGTAATGCCGCTCGACTTCACGCTGGACCACATGGGCCCGCTCACGCGCACGGTCCGCGATGCGGCGCTCTGCCTACAGGCTATTGCCGGCCACGACGCGCGCGATGAATCTTCCAGCAGGCACCCGGTCCCGAATTTTCTCCCCGGCGCCGGTCCTACCATTGTTGGGCTCCGGATCGGTATCCCGGAAAACTTCTACTTCGACCACATCCACCCGGACGTGGAACGCAATGTGAGAGCGATGGCCGCCACTGCCGCCCAACTGGGCGCAGTGCTGGTTCCGGTGCAGGCGCCCGACATCGCGGCGCTCAATGCCGTGGGCCGTGTGATCCTGCTTTCAGAAGCCACCGCCACCATGTCCAATTTCCTCGACCGCCGCGAAGACTTCGGCGCGGATGTTCTTGCGCTGCTCGATCAGGGCCGGCTCTTGAGCGCGGCGGATTACATCAACGCCCAACGTGTGCGGCGCCTGTTCCAGCAAGAGTTCGCGAGGTTGTGGGAGCACGCCGACTGCATTCTGACTCCCACCACTCCCAACCCCGCTCCGCTGATTGGTCAAACGACGGTGGAGCTCGGCGGCGCACAGGAAGACGTGCGGTTGGCCTCCACGCGGCTGGTAAGAGGGATCAACGTTCTGGGCCTGCCCGCGCTGGCTTTGCCCTGCGGGTTGACCGGCGGCCGGATGCCCACCAGCGTACAACTGATCGGGAAACCGTTCGATGAGGCGACGCTGTTCCGGCTCGGGGCCGCCCTGGAGGATGCCACGCCGCATCGCCACGTAAGCCCGCCCGTTCTCTCTTCAGAGAGATAGGGCTTTTACTCAAGCTTGCCCCACCGCTAGCTACACTAGGCGAGGAGTTCCGCTACCGGTTCCCCGGTGCGGTCCTCTAGCGAGTTGGCGATCTTGATGGGGCGGCCTATAGGGGACATGTATTCCCGGGTGTAATCGATGCCGAGGCACTTGTAGATGGTGGCGAAGAGGTCTCCCATCGTGACAACGCGGCTGGTGACATTGTAGCCTTTGTCGTCGCTGGATCCGACGACTTGGCCCATCTTGATTCCACCGCCGGATAAGGCGAGGGACCAGCAATTGGGCCAATGATCGCGTCCCAGATTGGCGTTGATGGCGGGAGTGCGGCCGAATTCGCCCATGGCCACAACGAGCGTGGTGGAAAGAAGGCCGCGCTCTTCCAGATCTTCGATCAGCGCGGGGAGAGTTCGATCCAGTGTAGGGGCGAGACGATCCTTATGGGTGGTGTCGTTGTTGCTATGGGTGTCCCAGGAGTTGCCGTGATAGCCGGCGGCGGTGACAAAGCGGCTTCCGGCTTCCACCAGGCGGCGGGCGAGCAGGGCGGATTGGCCTATGGAGTCCTTTCCGTAACGCTCCTTCATCTTTTCGGATTCCTTGGACAAATCGAAGGCATCACGAACGGCCGGGGTCAGCAGCATCTTCCAGGCCTGGGAGGAGAAGGCATCGAGATTGGCATGCTCGGCGGATTCGCTTAAGGCGCGATAGCGGCGGTCAACGGCTTTGAGGAAGGCGGAGCGGCTTTCGACTGCTTGTTGGGAAATCGACTTGGGGAGGCTGAGATCGGTGACTTGGAAATCGGGCTTGGAGGGATCGGGGATGCACATCGGGTCGTAGTCGCCGCCGAGGAATGAGGCGCGGAAGTAGTCCTCGTATTGGCGGCCGCGGTCCCATTGCGGCACCAGAACATGCGGAGGAACGGCGTTGCGGGGGCCCAATTCCTTGGTGATGATGGAACCGAGCGAGGGAAACTGCATGGCCGGATTGACTTCGTGGCCGGTGACGACGTAGTGTGTGGCCTGCGGATGATCGTTGCCGCGGGTATGCATGGAACGCACTACGGCGAGCTTGTCCATCTTTTTGGCGAGCTTGGGAAGGAGTTCGGAAAACTGCACACCGGCGACGTTGGTGGAGATGGGCTTGAAGTTGGAATTCGATTTCGGATCCCATGTATCGATGTGGGAGGGACCGCCTTCGAGCCACAGCAGGATCACGGCGTTGGCCTTGGCGGCGGCGTTTGACAATGCAGGGGCCTGTGCCGCGGCGGCGCGGTAGTAATCACCGAGCGTCAGCCCGAGGAAGCCGAGCGAACCGGCGGAAAGGAAATCGCGGCGGGAGGTGGAATGTTGCATAAGGCGCCCTCTACTCTCTATTAATGATTTTCCGCGAATTCGCGGGAGCTAATCAAGGCCCAGATGAATTCGCGGAGACCGGCTGTGCGGTCCTGGCGTTGGCCCAGAATCTGTTTCAGTTCGGCTTTCTCATCGGCGCCGGGTAGGCGCATGAGAGATGCCAGATAAAATTCCTCGAAGATCCGATCGTCTGTGGCTCCGGATTCGAGCATGCGGGCCAGGCGGCTATTGGGTTGTCCGAGACGGTCGACGTAGGTTGCGCCGGCGAGCATGTGAAGGGCTTGGGCAAGATTCGGTTTGCCACTGCGCTCGGGGATAGCGCCGCGGCTGGGACGCCCGTAGAGTTCCAGGAAGCGTGAAAAATACATATCCGGATCCTTGAGATGAATGGCGCGAGTTCCGGCGGGCGCCTGTCCGATTGCGGAGGCGCCGCCGGTGACGGAGGTGGCAAAGGTTTCCGGCACGCCGGTCACGTCCGCAACGGCATCGAGAAGGACTTCGGCGTCCACGGCGCGGGCCACGGAATGCGAATAGTTGGTGAGGTCCGCGCGATTGGTGTTGTTGGGGCGGTGCGAGAGCTGGTAGGCGCGGGAGGTGGTAATGGTCTTCATCAAGCGCCGCAGGTTATAGCCGTTGCCGCGAAAGTCGCTGGCCAGCGTGGCGAGGAGTTCGGGATGAGTGGGGGGATTGGTGGAGCGGAAATCGTCCACAGGGTCGACGATGCCGCGAGCGAAGAAGTAGCCCCACAGGCGATTGACGGCGGCTTCGGCGAAGTAGGGATGCGCGGTCATCCAACGGGCGAGCTCTTTGCGAGGATTGGCGTCGGCGGCCACTTGCGCGGCCGATCCATCCAGGTACATGGGATGAACGGCGGACTTGGTGCGTGGATGGAGAAGCTCGATTTTGCCATCGACATCCTTGGAGCTCCAATCCATGTTGACCGGATGATCCACGACGATGGAACCCATTTTGAACATACGGCCGAAGAAGGCGGCCATGCCCCAGAACTGATCCTGGCTCCAATTTTCGTAGGGATGGTTGTGGCACTGGGCGCAGTCGAGGCGGCGTCCGAAGAAGACGCGCACCTCCTCGGCCATGGTGTCGGGAGGAGTTCCGATTTGGTTATAGGGGATGAAATGGCGCGTGGCGGGACTGTAGCCCTGGGCGGAAAGGCGTTCGCGGGCCACCTGGTCATAGGGCCGGTTGGTTTCGATGTTATTGCGAATCCACTCGGAATATCCGGTACTCCATTTGGGCATGAGGCCATTGGCGAAGATGGCGACGCGGAAGACATCGGAAAAGCGGAAGGTCCAATAATCGTTGTACTCGGGTGAAGCGAGCAGGGTATCAATCAGCTTCTCGCGCTTCCTGGGGTCAGTGGATGCGAGGAATTCGCGCGTTCGGGCGGGCGGAGGCAGGGTCCCGGTGAGGTCGAGGCAGACGCGGCGGAGGAATTCGCCGTCTTCGGAGAGCTCGGAAGGAATGAGATTGAACTGGCGGAGCTTTGCGAAGACTTGGGTGTCAATGAAATTTGCCGGGGACACAGCCGGGTAGCCGGGAATGGGTGGTCCGATGACGCCGGCGACGGCGCTGGCCACTTGTCCGGCAGCGCGGACCAGGATGGCGGTTTCGCCGAGTTTATGGGCGGTGACGAGGCCTTCGGCATTCACGGAAGCGATATCGGATTCATTGGAGGCGTAGAGCACCTGGTGGGTGTAATCTTCGGAATGGCCATCGGCAAATCGCGCGGTGACCAGGAGGCGGCGGACGCCTTGGACGGGGAGAGTGGCGATGGAAGGCCAGACTTCGAAGGCCACAATGCCCGATCCGCCCATACCTTCCTCACCATAGGGAGTTCCGTTCTTCACCCATTGGAGAAGGACGCGGTAATCTTCCGAGTCGATATCAAACCGTTTGCCGCCGCCGTGAGCTTCGACGCCGGTGGGCTTGGTGAGGAGCAGGCTTTTTTCGGGTTGAGCGATGTTGACGCGAGGCACGCGATCGCCGGCCACCTGGGTGGTGAGCACCTGATAGATACCACCTTTGGTGATCCACTCGTAGTCGTCTTTGGGATATAGGGCATTGGCCGAGAGTTTCAGACCACCGCGTCCTTTGACACCGCCGTGGCAGGCAGCGCTGTTGCAACCGCGTTTCGTAAGGATGCCGCCAATGTCGCGCCCAAACTGGAACGGGCGCGGCGGTGCATTGGTAATCTCGACGCGCGAGATGGCCTGTTTTCCCTGAAAGCGAGCAGTGAGGTTCAACGAGCCGCCGGCAAGGGCGGAAAGGCGTGCGCCCGCCAACTTGCCGAGGTTGGGATGGGAAAGTGTCCAAGCGGTTTCCGAGGTGACGTCGCGTTCGACGCCGTCCGAGTAGTTGGCGATGGCGAGGAACTGTTGGGTGGACCCGGCTCCGGAAAGCTTGACTGTGGACGGATAGATTTTGAGCGACAGCATCTTTGAATCGAGGCCGGCCGCGAGCAATGGCAATGCAAGGAAGGGGAGGAGGAATTTCATGGCTGGGGCACCACCATAATGGGGATCTGTTTACTGGCGGCCACGGCCCCGGGTTTGCCGTCGACAATGGGGCGGACCACGACGCGGGCCATCGCGGGTTTTGTGGTGGGCGGGGCGGTGGGATCGGCGGTGAAAGCGATGACCGCACGTTCCGTGCGAGGGTTAAAGCGCTCCCGTTTGCCGGCAGTGAGCGGCGCGTCTTTGTCGGGCTCGTAATCGGCCGAGGGCAGCGCCTGAACGCCGGGTGGAAGCGATTCGACGGTGATCGCAACCGCGCCGCGGAAGTCCTCTTCGCGATCAAAAGTGACGCGAGTGGTCTTGGCGTCGCCGGGAAAGAGATTGATGTGATCCTCGTCAATTCCGATGTTGCCGAGGTGAGGGATTTGCTGCCGGATCATGAGGCGGTAGCGGAAAGACGGATCACCCAGGTCGGCGGTCAGGTCGCGGACTTCGACGGTGTATGCACCGGGGTTGCGAATCGGCACAATGACTTTGGCCTGGATCGACTTGGACATTGCGCCGGTGCAAGCGCCACGGCCGACAAGGATGTTGGTGGCGACTTCCTCGCCGCGGGAATCGAGCAGCCGGACAACGGGGTTGAACAACGGCGGGTCGGCGGAGGGCGTCTGGATCTCGATGGCGATATCGCGCGGGCCATCGATCTGGAAATGGGCGCGTTGGCTTTGACCCGGTTCCGCGATTGCGCCTTCGATGATAGCCGGTAGCTGGACAGGGCCGGGGTTGTAGGTTTCCACGGATTTGCGGTCGCGAGGTTTTCCGCCGCGTTCGGCGAGTTGGTTGAGGCGATCGGTGCTCAGGAGGCGGGAGAATCCACGCTCGCCGGAGGGGTCTGCCGGGGGCCGGTCCTGCTGCGTTTCCCGCGGGAAGAAATCGAGGCGGTAAGAATAATCGGGCCCGCCTTGTCCGGAGAAGGCTTCCAGGCGGAGATAATATTTGCCGGTTTTCTGAAAGCGGTGCACGAGGTGGGGCTCCTGGTGGCGGCCGAAGAACCAGAGCGGCTCGTCGTTAAAGGCGACGCGGCGGATACGAGCGGGGTCGAACCAGGAACCGCCGAGCTCATACAGCGCCAGCGACGGATCAAAGCCGTTGGCATTGGAGCCGGCGCTGCCTATGCCGGGAAGGCCGGAAGCGGCGGAGAAGGTGATGGTCTGGCCTTCGTGGGCTTCAAAGACAAAGAAATCCGATTCGCCTTTGGCGGTAATGCGACCGGTGAAAGTGGTTGGAAGCGATGGAACCGGAATGGCGGTTTCCGGGGTTTCGTGGATACCATCGGGCTCGGAAACCACAGCGTGCGGGGTGAGATGAATGGGCAAGGCGTTGGAGATGCCGCCAGGGGTGATGAGACGCAGGTTGTGGCGGCCCGGCTTGGCATCGGGCGCGGATGTGATCTTGAGACGAACCAGATCGGACGGAGTGCGGCGGGAGCCCGGCGCGGGAGGAGCTTCCTGGTCGACGGCTTCAACGCTGGCTTCGAGGTCCGACTGGACGCTGGTAGCGGTTTTGATGCCGGTGCCTCGAACGGTGACCGTGAATGAGGTTCCGGCTTGGCCGGCGAAGGGGTGAATGGACAACAGCTTGGGATCGGCGGGTCGAGGCGGTGGCTGTTGAGCGCTCACAACGGTGACGCTAGCCAGCAACAGGATGGGCCAAAGGACGCGCATACAGACTCTTAGGTTGAATCCTATCACTTCCGGGCGTGTCCGGTTGGGGTGAGGCGAGTCCTTTCGGCTCCTTTCGGCAAAGCTTGGTTCCGCGAGCTGGTCCTGGCAAAGCCGCGACAGTGGGTCAATCATCTCTCTGCATCCCGCCCGGGCCGCCACAGGCCTGCCCAATCGGGCGGCGCGGATGCCTTCCACAGGAGGCACATTTTGCCTTTGCTCGAGGACTCGAACTCGATGACGTGCTCCTCCAGCGTCGCCGGATGAGGTGCGATCAGTTCGACGAATGCCGGCTTGACAGGGCGTTCCAGATGGCGTCGCGCACATTTGCCGAAAACGAGGGTTGACCGCGCGGCGAGCGCGCTTTGAGGGTTGGCGGAAAAAAAGCCCGGCCCATTCCTGGACCGGGCTTTTATCGTACTAACTGCGCATCCGATGGGCTAGACTACCTGCACCCTGTGGCGAGCGAGAAGGTCTGTCATCAGATCCTTGGCATGCAGTTTCAGCTTTTTCAGCCGAACTTCTTCCAATTGCTCATCATTGGTGAGATGGGCCTTGGACTCCAGGCCGGTGAGAATCCGGTCGTATTCCGAATGCTTTTCGGATAGAGTCCGGAACTCCTCATTGGTCTGTCTCAGATGCGCTCTGAGTTCCTCTTCGTGAATAATCTCCATAGCGTAAGCCTCCTTTGGGTGTTGAAGGTCGCCACGCCGAGTCTTTCTGTATTGTTTGAGGAATGCGGCTCGGTGGGTGATCGTTGCTGCCATTGTTCTAGGCGATTCGATTTCCGGGCCACCCCTGCCGGGTGAAACCGGTCTCGATAAAACCTTATCACGATCTCAACTTCATCACAATAGCCGGTTCGGGGGGATAGTTGTAATAGCCGGGTCTTACCCCTGCCTCCTCAAATTGATACCGGCGATACAATTCTCGCGCGGCGTGGTTGCTCTCGCGCACTTCCAAGAACATTTCTCCCCGCACTTGTTCCACAACCTCTTCGAGAAGCCGGGACGCCACGCCCTGTCGTCTCGACGCAAGCCCCACGGCCAGGTTGAGAACCTCCCATTCGCCGGGTGTTGGTTCCCATATCGCCAAAAACCCGCACAAGTGCCCATCGCATTCGGCCACCGTGGCCCGGCAGGACAGATAGTCGCGCGGCTGCCATTCGGAAGCCACCCGCGATTCCTGCTGTATACGGCCGACGGACTCCAGATCCTTCGTCTGCATCGGGCGAATGCGCAGGCCGGACGGGGAGAGTTCTTCCCATAACCGCCTCTGAGCGGCCCCCAAACTGCGCCAGGAAAACTCACGCTCGGCTTGGCGGCGGGCGGCCATCGCCATCTGTTCTCGCAACCCGGAATCCCGCAGGAGTCTTACCAGGCCGGAAGAAAACGCCTCCGCGCCTTCGGCAATCCAAACCGATTCCTCATGCTTGAGACCCAGGCCGGCGCATCCACTGGGCGTGGAGACCACGGCGCGTCCCATTGCCATCGCCTCGAGCACCTTGATGTTTGTGCCTGCCGATACCAGCGTTGGCGCCACAACGACGTTGGTCTCCTCATACAGCGGCTTCACATCCGGCACATATTCGAGCAACCGCATTCCAGCCATTGCGGGGAGATGCCGGCTGCCGCTGTGGCTCTGCCAGTGCGGCAACGGGTCCGGCCCAGCCACGACGGTCAACTCCGCCCGCGGACATGCTGCGCGCACCCGTCTCCAGACCTCGCCGGCCAAAAAGCGGAAAGCCAGCACATTGGGAAAGTGGCGGAACGATCCAATGAACAGGACGCGCTGGGCGGCCGGCTCGGCAACGGGGCGGAATCGGTCTAAGTTCACGCCGTTGGCGATGACGCGCGCGCGGGGATGCGCGCTCAAGGCGGCGTCCTTATCCGACATGACCACGGCAACAGGGGTCCGGCGGAGGGCTCTGCGCTCAAACCGTTCCCAACGCCAACAGTTCCACCATGCGCTCAGGCTGGGTTGCCGGCGGAAGATCTGGCGGTAAAGGTCAAACGTGATGTCGTGCTCCACCAGCACGTCGCCGCCGTAGGAGGCCAATTGCGTGTACTCGGTTTGCAGGGTTGGGATGCTGTG
>JAENWC010000403.1 GCA_016650235.1 Terriglobia bacterium | reverse complement strand
TAACCCTGGTTAACGTGAACAACCTCGATTCGCGCGTGGTGGCCGTGCAGGCCGGCGCGTATGGCGAACATCAATTCCTGACGGCCAAAGTGGACGGGCGGATCGTGAAAGTGGATGGTCCGGTGTTGTATGTGAAGCTGGCGCCCGGAGCCGGCGGCCGCGTCGAATTCACCGTGAAGCGCTATGCCAACGAAGCCACGCTGCAACAGCCTTGGAACCGGGGCTGGCGGTAGGGTCGGGGCAGGAAATCCCATTGACCAAAGAAGAAATCATTCTGGCCAACCAGGACTGCCTGTTTCCTGCCGTCTTCCATTACTACAGCGAACCGCTCGTAATCACCCGCGCCAAGGACCAGTTTGTTTGGGACGCCGACGGCAACCAGTACCTGGATTTCTTTGGCGGCATTCTGACGGTGAGCGTGGGCCACTGCAACGACAAGGTGAACCGCGCAGTGCATGAGCAGGTGGATAAGCTCCAGCACGTCTCCACCGTGTTTGCGACGGAGCCGCAGGCCGCGCTGGCGCGCAAGATCGCCTCGATTGCGCCCGGAGACGGATGGAAATCTTTCTTTACCTGTAGCGGGACGGAAGCCAATGAAACCGCGATTGTGGCTGCCCGATGCTACACCGGATGCTCGGAGATCATCGCGCTGCGCCATGCCTACCACGGCCGGTCCGCGCTGGCCATGGGGATCACGGGGCAGTCGGCCTGGAAGATGGGTCCCCCTGTGCAAGCCGGGATCACATTCGCTCACAACGCCTACTGTTATCGCTGTCCGTTCGGGCTCTCTTACCCCGATTGCGAGGTCCGATGCGCCCAGGACGTGCAGGACCTGATTCGAACCACGACTACAGGCCAGGTCGCGGGCATGATCGCCGAACCAATTCAAGGAGTGGGTGGTTTCATCACTCCGCCCAAGGAGTATTTCAAGATCGTCGCCGGCATCGTGCGAGATCACGGCGGCATCTTCATCAGCGATGAAGTCCAAACGGGGTGGGGACGCACAGGTCACAAGTGGTGGGGCATCGAGCATTGGGAAGTTACGCCGGACATGATTACCAGCGCAAAGGGTATCGCCAACGGGTTCCCGATGGGGTTGACCACCGCGCGGGCCGAGGTCGCCGCCGGTATCAAGAAATTGACCATTTCCACATTTGGTGGTGGGCCCGTGCCAGCCGCGGCCGCCAATGCCGTCATTCAACTCATTGAGGAAGAGAATCTGGCCGGGAATGCCGCCACCCAGGGAGCCTACCTGAGAGGATGCCTTGAGGAGTTGCAGCGGAAGTATTTGCTGATCGGGGAGGTGCGCGGCATGGGATTGATGCAGGCCATCGAACTGGTGGAGGATCGCGCTTCGAAAAAACCCGCCACCGCCCAGACGCTCCGGTTAATGGAGGCCGCGCGCGACCAGCGGATTCTGATCGGCCGCGGGGGCATTTACGGGAATGTCGTCCGGATCTCGCCGCCACTCAATATCAGCCGGCCGGATATCGACAACTTCATTCAGGCGCTCGACAAGAGTTTGGAGCAATCCTCTTAAGACCGGCACGCGATAGACTGGAGTCAGTGAAACACTGGCCCGCTTTGTTGCTGCTTGTGTCGGCTTGCCCGGCCTTTGCCGCCTCAAATGAAGCGCTGGACCTGGCCGCCAGCCTGCGCAAAATGGAACTGGATCCGGAGGAATGCTACCGGGTCCGCGAGATTCATTTCTCGCGCGAGGACTTCCGCTTTTACCTCACCGAAGGCTATCTCATATTTGGCAAACCCGTGGCCGGCCGGCGTCTCTCCGCCGTGTTTTCGGCCGACGTGGAAGGCGGCGATGCCGAGTTGTTGCTGCTGCCGCCCTCGCGCGGTGAGCGGCTCTCGCTTTCGGCCTTTACGCAATCTCCTAATCTGAATGAGCATTTCTCCACCGCTCTGATGCTGTTCACCGACGATACCGCCGAGACGCTCATGGCCGCCTTGCGTGCGCGCGGCGAACTCCGCCGGAGTTCTGAGCAAGGGCTGCTTCTGGCGGGCGCCTACAACCCGGTCCTCAGCAATTTGTCCGCCAGTTTCGCGGTGCGGCTGCTCGATCAGATCCTGAGCGCCAAACACATCTCGAATAATGGCATCTTCTACGCGGCCATACAGGGCAAACGGCTCGGCAACTTCGACACTTATTACGATCCGGAAGCCCGCGACTCCATCTATGTCGGCCAACTGAAGTATCGCGACAACCGCGCCTACTATGACACCTGGACCAGTTTCCCGGCGCGGCCCTTCCGCGACGGAAAGCGCACGCTGCCGGGAGAGTCCTTCTCTCTCTCCAATTACCGCATTCAGGCCGATCTCAATTCCGAACTTTATCTGAAGGCGATCACCCAAGCCACCATCACCCCGCTGCGCGGCAATCTGCCCGTCTTTGGGCTTGATATCTCCACTAATATGAAAGTTACCTCCGTGCGCGTGAATGGGGAGGAGGCGCAACTTTTTTCTCCCGAATCTTTCCGCGCCAATCTGATCCGGCGCAACGACGCTGCGCTGTTCCTGGTGATTCCTCCTCAGAGTCTGGAACAAGGACGCCACTACGAAGTACAGATCGAGCATGAAGGCGCCGTCGTCCGGCCCGCCGGCAAGGATGTGTACTTTGTCGGATCGCGCGCCAACTGGTATCCGCGCTCCAGCATGCAATTTGCGCGCTTCGACATCACTTTCTCCTATCCGGCCCGCCTGCAGATGTTATTTCCTGGCGACATCAAAGAGGATCACACCGGCGAGGGCATCCGCACTACGCGCCGCATCACTCCGTCCTTGATCCGCGTGGCCGGCTTCAACCTGGGCAACTACAACCAGACGAAGATCACGCGCGGCGATCTTACCGTGGAAGTCTATGCCAACAAGGAACTGGACATTTTTCTGTTGCCGCCTCGCAGAGAGACCATATTGTTGCCGCCGCCTCCCGGGCCTTGGCCGCAACGAGGGTCCCAGCGCCGCGTGCCGGAGACCCTGCCAGTTCCGCCGCGTGTCCCCGACCCGGCATCGCGGCTCGAATCGCTCGCCACCGAAGTCGCGGCCGCCTTCGAGTTTTTCAACGCCAATCTGGGCCCGCCCGCTCTCAATACGCTTATGGTGTCGCCCATTCCAGGCGGGTTCGGGCAAGGTTTCCCAGGCCTCGTTTACCTGTCCACAATCTCTTACCTGAACCCGGCCGATCGGCCCGCTTCCTCAAGGGGGGCCCAGCAACAGCAGTTTTTCTCTGAACTTCTCCATGCCCACGAAACCGCTCACCAATGGTGGGGAAACGTCGTCTCTTCGGCCTCTCCGCAGGAAGATTGGCTGATGGAGGCGCTCTCGAACTACTCGTCATTGTTGATGCTGGAGAAAAAGAAGGGCGCGCGCTCCCTCGCAGCGGCGCTCGACCGGCACAAAGAGCAGTTGTTGGAGCGGGACAAAGAGGGCGCTACCATTGAGTCGGCGGGCCCCATCCGGCTGGGAGGCAGGCTCCAGAGCTCGCTTGCCCCGGACGCATGGCGTACCATCGTTTATGGCAAAGGCGCTTGGATCATGCACATGCTGCGATCCCGTCTTGGCCTGGAGAATTTCCTGAAGCTGCTGGGCGAAATCTGCAAACGTTACCGCTTCCAGCCGCTCAGTGTGGCGCAGTTCCAGGAACTGGCCGCCGCCTACATGCCGAAAGGCTCACCGGATCCGAAGCTGGACGCGTTTTTTGACCATTGGGTGGAAAACACCGGCATCCCTTCCCTACACTTGGCCTCTTCTGTGCGCGGCAAAGCGCCCGGCTACAAGCTCACGCTCACCCTCACCCAGTCGGGTGTCGATGAGCACACCAGTTTGCAGGTTCCGGTGGAGGTGCGGATGCCCGGCGGTAAATCGCAGATCCACTGGCTCGCCACCGGAAAGGAGCCCTCGACTCTCACGCTCGCGCTCAAGACCAAACCGGTGAAGGTGACCTTGGATCCCGGCAACGCAATCCTTCGAAATTGATCGAGCTGCTGCGGATCGGTTACCGTGCCGTGATCAAAGAGCGGTCCGGCCAAACCCAGTTTGCGCCGGGAAGTAAGATAAACCAGTAAACGAAGTCTACCCTTCGAGGTGGCGAACTTGCTAGTCTAGTGCCTAAGAATTCCTGTGGAGGTGGAACACACCCTACCACCCCCTCTATCGGTCCTATTCCCATGGAACATTAGTGGGGCGTAGGGTTTCAGGGTGGGTATCACACTCGCGCCCGTTTTCATGACCAGGGGTGAGCGCGCCCGAGCGCGCAGGAAGGTTTTTATCCCGGTACACCCCGGATGGCCGGCAAACAGGAAGTCGCCGAATCGCCCAATTCGCAAGGTTCTGTCCGGATACGCCGTCAACCGCCCACAATCCGAAGCGGTGTGTGGTGATGGCTCGGGCCACGTTCCGGCAGCGCCCTCCCACACACGGGATTCGGGCGCCCGCTTCTGGCTGCTGCCGCCGCCGGGGGCTTCTACAACAACCCCAATGGCTGGGGCTCGATGTCTCCACTATCGCAGCCCATCTCCGGGCGGCCTGTGCCCTTGAGCGATTCCTTAAGAATCGTAGCCGGGGCCGCCAGACGACCCGCACTCTTTCCACAGCTTTTCCCAATTCCAGATCCCGTACGCCACCTTGTTCGGCAACGGGAATCCGAGCTGGTGCGCGAGCATACACACCTGCCCGCGATGGTGGGCTTCGTGAGAAAGCATGTAGCACAGCATTTCCAGGCCAACCGGCCAAGGCGGAGCCCAGCCGTCTCTGCGAAACTTCTCGACGCGGTCCCCACAACCGTCGAGCGCTTCAGCGAGCATCTCCGCGCAGCGTGCGGCGCTCTCGGCCAATCCCGCACGGGCCTGCTGCGGCGTGCAGTGCGCGCGGTTGAGCTGTGGTGGAACCTTCAGGTGCGGAGCTGTAAGCCTGACCCACTTGGAGCGTACATTGTGCATGTGCGTGAAGATCGCCGCAATGGTGCGGGCCTTACCGGGCGGTTTGGCTCTCCAGGCGGTAGGGTCAAGATGTTCGATAAGAACCTGGTTCATGCGATCATTGGCGGCAAAGATCTGGACTGCGGCTCGGCCGAATTGAGTGTGAACCTTGTGTTGACGCGTGGTCACGGCTCCCTACTCCTTGACCTATAATACTTCCGGGCCACTCGGAAGCAATCCTTTGAAATTTGGCCGGTAACCCGTAGAAGTGCCCTTCGCAGCCGAGCCGGCTCCCTGCCCCACCGCCGTATAGATATCTTCCACCGCGGCGCGCAGCAGTTCACTGACGCTCCAGGCCTGGGCAATGCATCCGTGCGGGCGATGCGGCGCGTCTCCATCGAAGATCTCCGAGATCTGGCCGAGTCCCGCCTCTGACATGTGGCCGCGGAAGTCCTCCAGCCAGCGGGCCGCTTGCGCCTTGGCTTCCTTGCTCCCCTGATGCACACGAACATAGGCGGTGATGTAAGGGCCGGTAAGCCAGGGCCAAACCGTCCCTTGATGGTAGGCTCCGTCCCGGTGCCAGGGATCGCCTTCATAGATGCCTCGGTAGCGTGGGTCAAACGGGGAAAGGCTGCGCAGCCCCACCGGAGTGAACAGTTCGCGGCCCACCGCCTCCACCACCAGCGCGGAGTGATCGAGGTCCAGAATCGGGTGATGCAGGCTGGCGGCGAAGATCTGATTGGGGCGCATGGAGCCGTCTTTCATCTCGCCATCCACTACGTCGTAGAGGCAGCGGACGGCATCGTTCCAAAATTGCTGCGTGAAGCTTGTCCGGACGTGTTCCGCCATTGTCTGGAACCGCGCCGCGGAGGCTGTATCTCCGAATCGTTCCGCCAGATCAGCCATCACGCGCAGAGCGTTGTACCAGAGCGCCTGTATCTCGACGGGCTTGCCGTGCCGCGGCGTCACTACCCAGTCGCCGGCCTTTGCATCCATCCATGTCAATTGGCTGCCCGGCTCTCCGCAACGCAGCAGGCCATCGGATTCCATGCGAATTCCGAAGCGGGTTCCCTTCACGTGCCAGTCAATGATGCCGGCCAGGGCCCGGTAGAGATGCTGTTCGACAAAGCCGTAATCGCCGGTGTACTGCAAGTAGGAACGAACCGCTTCAAAGAACCACAACGTGGCATCGACTGTGTTGTACTCGGGTGGCTCGCCCGCATCGGGGAACCGGTTGGGCAGCATGCCCTGATCCACGTGACGGGAGAAAGCGTTGAGGATGTCGCGCGCTATCTCCGGCCGGCCGGTAACCAGGGTCAGTCCGGGCAGAGCAATCATGGTATCGCGGCCCCAATCACTGAACCAGTGATAGCCGGCGATCACCGTCTTGAGTTGTCCGCGCGCGACGATGAATTGGCTGGCCGCGGCGGTCAACTCCTTGACGAGCGGGTTGTCGCAAGGCGCATGCGCGATTGCCGCGGCGCGGCGCGCAATCTCCGCGGCACGGAGTGAACCTGCGCTCCGTGCCTCCTTCCTCGTGGTAGAGGCGACAACGACGGCGAGAGGACGCGCATGCAACTCGAAACTCGCCACCAGCGGGTTGTAAAGATCTTCTTGAAAGTCGAGACCGCGCTCGCGCTCGATGTCGTATTCGAAATTGCGATACCAGTGGCCGGTGGACAGTATCCCGGCGCCGGTGTGGGCCAAATGCAGGGTGGCGGCGCCTCCCTGGTAGGGTTGCAGCGAAATCAGGCCATCCTCCTCATGAAAGGAGTTCTGAATGGAATCGTTGCAGTGCGTGGTGGAATGATAGTCCCGAAAGGCGATCAGCGGCCGCAATTCGAGTGTGCAATCGGAGGCGGCGCCGATCAGCTCATACTCAACCACGGTTGTATTCTCGCCATGGACCATGAACACTCGCTTTTCGAGAGTACGGCCTTCCACGTTCCAGACGAAAACAGGAAAGGGGTCCATGCGGAACTCGACTTGGAGGAGCTGGCCTTGCGGATGAACCGCGCCCGGATAGCGGTTGCAGGATAGTTCATACCGGCGGCCGTCCACCACGAGCGTCTCTTCCAGCTTGGCGAGCAACAACTGCCTGCCTACCGGAGGGTTGGTGGCTGCCGTCAGCAGGCCGTGGTAACGGCGCGTATTCAAGCCGATGATGGTGGAGGAGGCAAAGCCGCCCAGCCCGTT
Source organism: Terriglobia bacterium (assembly GCA_016650235.1). Taxonomy (GTDB): domain Bacteria; phylum Acidobacteriota; class Terriglobia; order Bryobacterales; family Bryobacteraceae; genus VFZE01. The sequence goes on along the minus strand of JAENWC010000403.1, from coordinate 4,160 downwards.
GGTTTCGATCCACTCTTTGCGGCAGGCCAAGTCGAGGCTGGCGCACACTGGTGCGCCAAAGCGGATCATGGGCCGGCCACCTGCACAAAGGCTTTCAGCGCGCCGTTGGACAAGTGCGTGTAGAGCTCCCGGAAGTTCTCGAGGCCCTGCACCGGGTGCGTCAACATGTAGCCAAGCCAGCCGGGGTAGCTGGCTTCGGCCATCGCCATGTCGCGGACGCTTTCCTGAAAGTCGTGGCGCGAAGCGTTCACCGTTCCGACCACCACCTTATTGCCCAAAACGAAATCGAGGTTGATCTTGTCGGTGGGTACCTGGGCGGTACGCTGCCCGCCGGTGATGCTGGAAAGGACCAGGACACCGTTTTTCGAGACCAATTCCATCGCCTCGAAGACGACAGGAGAATACCCGGTTGCCTCAAAGATGATGTCGAAGGGGCCATACTTGCCTGCCACCTCCTTGAGAGGCGCCTCTCCAGTACCCACATAACGCGCTCCGATCCGCTCGACCAACTCCGAGCGGTGATTGGGCTTGGGCTCCTTGCTGAACACGGTAACGTCCAGGCCGCGCAGCCGCAGGGACAGGCTCGCCAGCAGCCCGATGGGTCCAGCGCCCATCACGGCGGCCTTGCGCGGGTGCCATACTTTCAGGCGGCGCTGAATTTCATAGGCCTGGTTGATGCCTTTCACCACGACAGAAACAGGTTCCAGCAACACGCCCACTTCCTTTAACCCAACCGGAATCCGCACCAGGTAATCCGCCGCGTCGGAATAATACTCGGCCATGTAGCCGTGGCGGAGGTTAATGCCGCGCTCGAAATAGATGCCATCGGTGGTCATGTCCTGTAACCCAATCTGGTCATACAGGCTGAGGCCGGGCCGCCGCACCGTGGCCACGACATAGTCGCCGGGCGAGAACTCGGTCACGCCGGCGCCGATCTCTTCCACTACGCCAAAACTTTCGTGTCCGACCACAAGGAAATCGAACCCTTCCGGCGCTGCCCCGTATTCGGCGGCATTGATCTCCTTATCGGTGCCATCCACTCCAACGCGCAGCACCTTTACCAGGACGCCGCGGCCAACCGGAATCTCGCTCACTGTAGGCTTGGGCATTTCGGTGAGGTGTATGCTGTTGGGCTTGCCCGGAAATACGGCCACGGCTTTCATGGAAGCTCTCCTCGGATGTACCTGCGTGAATGTAAATGATACGCCGCCCCTGACCGGATTACAATGAAACCGCATGGTGAAAAAGGCAGCGGAGGCCGACGCCGGTCCGGTGACGTTGAGTGGGATCCCGGTGCGCAGTGTCTACACGGCTCGCGACGCCGCGGCATATCTCTCGGAGCCCGAGGCGCCCGGCGTCTTTCCCTACACGCGCGGGATTCACGAAACCATGTACCAGGGCCGGTTGTGGACCATGCGTCAGTTTTCCGGGTTCGGCACGCCGGAGGAAACCAACCGCCGGTATCATTACCTTCTCGCGCAAGGACAAACGGGCCTCTCGGTAGCCTTCGATCTGCCAACCCTGATGGGCCTTGATGCGGATCATCCGAATTCATTGGGAGAAGTCGGCAAGTGCGGCGCATCCATCTCCTCGCTGGAAGACATGGAAACGCTTTTTGCCGGCATCCCGCTCGACAAAGTAAGCGTGTCGATGACCATCAACTCGCCGGCCTCCATCCTGTGGGCCATGTACCTGGTGGTGGCCGAGCGGCAAGGTGTGAGTTGGAGCAGCCTGAACGGGACGCTGCAGAACGACATCCTGAAGGAGTACATTGCGCAGAAGGAATTCATCTACCCGCCGCGGCCATCCATGCGGCTGGTGACCGATTCCATCGTGTTTGGGGCGGAACAGGCGCCCCGGTTCAACCCTGTTTCCGTGAGCGGATATCACATTCGCGAGGCCGGCTCCACCGCGGTGCAGGAGTTGGCTTTCACCATCCGCGACGGCATTGAGTATGTGGACTGGGTGCTGGAACGGGGTCTCGATGTGGATTCCTTCGCGCCGCGCCTGAGTTTCTTTTTCAATTCGCACAACGATTTTTTTGAAGAGATCGCCAAGTTTCGCGCCGCGCGGCGGATGTGGGCGCGCATCATGCGTGACCGTTACGGCGCGCGCCAGGAGCGCAGCTTGAAGTTGCGGTTTCACGCGCAGACGGCGGGCTGCTCGCTTACATGGCAGCAGCCGGCCAACAATGTGATGCGGACGGCGCTACAGGCGCTGGCGGCGGTGCTGGGCGGCTGCCAGTCGCTGCACACCAACTCGTTGGATGAAGCCTACGCGCTGCCGAGCGAACATGCGGTTACCGTGGCTCTGCGCACGCAGCAGATCCTGGCGCATGAGAGCGGAATCGCCTCGCGGCCCGATCCGCTGGGAGGCAGTTACTATCTGGAAACGCTCACCGGTCAAGTGGAGGAGGCTGCGCTCGACTATATCCGGCGGATTGATGAGATGGGCGGGATGATTCCAGCCATCGAGCGCGGTTTTCCGCAGCAGGAGATTGCCGATGCCAGCTATCGCTACCAGCGGTCCCTGGAAGAGGGCCGCTCCACCATCGTTGGAGTTACGACGTGCCGGGACGCGGAGGCGGAGCCGATTGCGCTTCTCCGGATCGAAGAATCGGCCGGCCTGCGGCAGTGTGAAAAGCTGGCCTTGTTGCGGATGCGGCGCGACGGGGCCCGCGTCGAGGAGGCGCTGGATGCTTTGGGTCGCGGGGCGGCGGGATCCGGCAACACCATGCCGCTGATCATCGACGCGGTCCGCGCCTATGCGACGATGGGCGAGATTTGCGACCGGCTGCGGGGCGAGTTTGGGCTGTGGCAGGAGCAAAGCATCCTGTAGTACGGGAGGCGCCAAGGAGAACGCACTGCAATACTTGATCATCCTCAACGATCAGGTTCCGCGCACTATCCAAATGTTAAGATTGGAGAAACAACCTCAGTCCCGATGAACAACCGAGAAACCCGCTACCAGGCCCTGCTGGACGCATTAGAAACCCGCATATTAATCATCGATGGCGCAATGGGCACCATGTTGCAGCAGGCCGGCCTGACGCCGGAGGACTTCGGCGGACCGGCGCTGGAGGGCTGCAATGAGAACCTGGTGAAGTATCGCCCGGAACTGATTCGGTCCATACACAAGGCCTACTTTGAGGCTGGCGCGGATATCGTTGAGACCAACAGTTTTCAGTCCAGCACCATCGTTCTGGCTGAGTATGGCTTGGCGGACCAATCCTATGAACTGAGCCGGGAGTCTGCACGGCTGGCGCGCGAGGCGGCCGATGCGCTGGACACGGCAATGAAGCCGCGGTTTGTGGCCGGGTCGATGGGACCCACCACGAAGACGATCAGCGTAACCGGCGGCGTAACCTTCCAGCAACTGCGGGATTCCTATTACACGCAGGCCAAGGGCCTCATCGATGGCGGCGCCGACATTCTATTGCTCGAAACCTGCAACGATACCCGCACGGTGAAAGCGGGTCTCATTGCCTTCCGGGATCTATTCCGGGAACTTGGATTCCAGGTGCCGGTGATGGTCTCGGGAACGATTGAGCCGATGGGGACGATGCTGGCCGGACAAACCGCGGATGCTTTGTGGACCTCCATCGGCCACGCAAACCTCCTCTCTATCGGGTTGAACTGCGCCACCGGGCCGGAGTTTATGACGGATCATCTGCGCACCATCAACGAGCTGGCCGGCACTCGCATTTCCTGCTACCCGAACGCCGGACTGCCGCAGGTGGACGGGACCTATCCGGAGACGCCCGAATCGCTCGCCGCACAGGTGGAGCGGTTTGTCGATCATGGCTGGCTCAACCTTGTGGGAGGCTGCTGCGGGACCACGCCGGAACACATCTCGCAAATGGCTCAGATGGCCTCGGGCAAGAAGCCGCGCCCCCTCAAGCGGCTCGCGCCGCGCAGCTTGTTTTCCGGTATTGAAGTGGTGGAGGCCGAGGAGTCCAACCGTCCATTGATTGTGGGCGAGCGCACCAACGTCATCGGATCGCGCCTGTTCAAGAATCTGGTCAATGAGGAAAAGTGGGAAGAGGCCACCGAGATTGCCCGGCGGCAGGTGCGCAACGGGGCGCACATCATTGATGTATGCCTGCAGCAGACCGAGCGCGAGGAGATGGGCGACATACCGCCTTTCTACGAAAAGCTGAT
>JAENWC010000402.1 GCA_016650235.1 Terriglobia bacterium | reverse complement strand
TTAATATCTAGCTGAAGAATATAGAGTTAGATTTTCAAACTGTAAAACTGTGCAAGAGAATGTGCAAGTTTCTGCAACTTGGTATCTCTCGCTCCATCAGCATGATGGTACTTAACGTCCTTCCAAAAAGACTTCTCATTTCATCAGCGCACCTGTCCAGTTCTGGACCAGCGTCACGGGCTGGATCGCTCCGTCTCCCACTGGGATCGACGTCAGAATCCGCTTGCCGTCCGCTGAAACCTCGTAAGGGTATCCGGCCGATGAGTTGGGACCGGAGCCGGTGATGGTCAGCAATGCGCGCGTGGGGCCTGCCTCGATATTCGTCTCGCTGATCCGGGTTTCTGTGGCCATCAGTTTCCCGTCGAGCGCGATGTAATACAGCTCCTTCCCATCCCGGCGCCAGCGCGGCCTCCCTCCGCCGTTCGTCGAGATCTGGTGTCTCTCTTTGGGTCGTGAGAAAGGCGTCACGTAAATCTCACTCTGCCCAGAGAGATCAGAACTGTACACCACCCACCGGCCGTCGGGTGAGAACTGGCCGAAGAGTTCGTTGAAACCGGTCTTGAGGAAAGGTTCGGGCTCTAGAGGCTCGCCGGGCCGGTCCGGAGCGAGCGGCAGCACGAATATTTCGTACCGCGGACCACCGCCAGTGAAATAAAGAAGGTGCTTGCCATCGGGGGACCAACTCGTGGGAACCTTGCCACTGTCATCGGCGTAAAGCACTTCCTCTGAGCCGGCGCTGTTTGCCGGCCCGCGGAACAAGTCGTAGTGCCCCTTGCGCGTAGAGTTGAGAATGACACTCATGCCTTCTGGCGACCATACTCCGTAATATTCGCCTCCCGGATCGGAAGTGAAGCGAGTGGGCAAGCCCCGCGCGACGTCAAACAACCAGAGGTCGTAGTTTCCGAGCGTATCTGGAGCCGAGGCCACTAGATTACGCCCGTCGGGCGACAACTCGATACTGAAAAACGCCCGCGGGTCGCCGAGTGTCTCGATCGGCTTCCCTGTCCGGTCGAACCAGCTAAGTTGTTTCCGTCCGCCGGCCGAACCTGTCTGGTACGCCAGCAACCCCGAACTGGAAGCGGAGAACGCGCCGACCGAGACCAAATCCAAGAACCGTTGCACTCCTTCCGCGATCGGCTCCGCCGCTCCTCTCATTTTCAGCGAGTTCGAGTCGAACGGCTGAGCCATAAGAGAGGTTCCACTCAGATAGAGGAGCCGCCCGCCGGCGTAAATGGCGTTAGAGTCAGCCTCTCCGATGGCGGCGCTGTCAGTGGAACTGAGCGACCCGGCGCGGATGGTCATGCGGCCGGACCCTCCCCACGACGCAAAGAGAAAATGCTCGCCATCAGGGAGGAACCATGGGAAGCCGGTGCCGCCGGCATATTTCACAGCGAGGCTGGCTTTGCCGCCGTCCTGGGAGATTTTCAGCAGGGGAGCGAAAGCCGTCGCCGCGAAGACGATTTCGCCTTTCGCGCTCCAGGACCCGCCGTAACCAGTGGACGCGGACGCCTCAGCCAGCGCAACGGGCGACCAGCCTCTCGTGTCGATCTTCTTGAGCTTCCCGTCCGCGAAGAACGCCACCCACAAACCATCCGGCGACCAGAATGGAAAAGCCCCGCTGTCGGTTCCCTGCAGCGGTTGTGCGGCGGCAGAATCCAACGATCGAATCCACAACTGACTCTTGCCATCCTGCCCGGTCGCGGCGAACACCATTCGCTTCCCATCCGGAGAAAGCGACATCGGGCCGAGGTTGGTCGCGAAGGCGAAGGAGGTTTTTTCGGGAGGCAGGATCGTCGAATGCAACACGGTTTGCTGGGGCGCAGCTTCGCGAAAATGGACCAAAGCCAAAGTGGACAGCAGAAGGATCGACAGTCCAGCTACGGCCGGCCAGACGCGCGAAGAGCCACCGGAGTGTTTGATCGGAGCAGAGCCGATTGCCGCCCATTCAAGTTCGGACTTTACGTCACACGCATCTTGCCATCGCTTATCGGGATCTTTGGCCAGACATAGTTCCAACACGTGCGCGAGTCTTTCCGGCAACGATTCGAGCTGCGGCGGTGTGCCCTGCGCTGCTCTTTTGCCAGTAGCCATTTCAAATAGCAATAGCCCTAGCGCGTAAAGATCCGTGCGCGCGTCGCAGTCCTTCGCCTCAAGTTGTTCAGGTGCCATGTATGCAGGCGTGCCCAGCATTACGTTTGGGGCGGTGAGTGATTCGTCCAAAGAAGATTTCGCCAGCCCAAAATCCAATACCTTCACGCCGGCCTTGGTAAGCATGACGTTGCCCGGTTTCAAGTCACGATGAGTAATCCCGCGCGCGTGCGCCGCCGCGAGCGCCTCAGCGATCTGCGCTCCGTAGCGCAGAGTATCGTCGATCGACAGCTTGCCTTTCTTCAACCGAGCCGCAATGGTTTCGCCCTCCACCAGCTCCATGACCAGATAGTTGGGCCCGACGTCATACAGAGTGCAGATGTAAGGATGATTCAAAGCCGCGATGGCTCGCGCCTCGCGTTCAAACCGCTCCGTAAACCTGTCGTGCGAGATTCTTGATCGCGACATCGCGGGCGAGCCTCGTATCAGTGGCGCGGAATACCTGCCCCATGCCTCCAGCGCCGACTACAGCTTTCAGTTTGTACGGTCCGAGTTGCGTTCCGACGCCTACTGGGACCTGGATGGACTGCGTCATCGTGTCGGCGGCCGATGGATGGCGGGGACCTCCGAGGTCTTGTTCCAGCAAGCTCTGAACGAGTTCCCGAAGGTCAGGATCGACGTTAGCAAGGACCTCAGGTCCGCGCTGACGCACAGATTGGCACAAGGCCTCGATTTCTCGCAACCTCTGAGGAGTCATACGCGTAAACGATGATTCAATGGTATAGATCGAGTGTACCCTGCCGCAAGCGGCTGACCAATGGACGCGGTTCGTGGGCTGGGTGCGGAGAGCCAAGCCCGAGGGAGTGGCACGAAAACGCTCCCTCCGGCTAACGCCACTTTGGAAGGCATGGAGGATCATGATAACGCCTTCTTGGACGGCGGAGCGTGTCAGGGACGGTGCCATCCCCTGCGCCGAAGCACGATCATGGTGACCCGCAGTCTTTTCGGCTTCGAAGCAAGGGCAAAAGGGAAGTTTGGTGCGGGCGGAGGGACTTGAACCCTCACGGACCTTGCGGTCCAACGGATTTTCTTGCCCGCTACGGCTTTCACCGCCCCTGCGTTCTTACTGCAGGGTTTGGGGTCTGGACTATCCCTTCACCATGTCCCGGACTGTTCCGGGATATTAGGTGCTGCCCGTCTAGTCTCTACACCTTCCCGGCCTGACTCGGGCCGGGCTTGGCTCGGGATCGCCATTTCACAGGGTTCCCCGACTTTGAGCAGTTCTGCACCGCCGGTTTCCCAGCGGGCACTCAAGTTTGCGCTTAAGTCCGGTGCGTATGCCATTTCGCCACGCCCGCACGGTTTCAAAGGTAGCACGAAACAACCACTGACCCAATCGGACTTTTAAGTCCTTTGCGTCTGCCGATTTCGCCACCCGGGCACTTTGTCCGGCACATTTCCATGATAACGCTTGGCTTGGGCGTATTTTCCGATTCAGGCAGGCTGTGCCGAATGTTTGAGGTGAGCGCGTTCGATGACGGCGAAATATTGATCCATACCGACCTGCTCCGTCCAACGGCTCCCGAAGGCGGCGCGAGCGGCCTGGGAAAGCTGGAGACGTAGATGTTGGTCGGTGGCCATGCGATGGAGAGCCTGGCGCAGATCGTCCTGAGTGCTGAACAGAAGGCCGCCGCCGCTCTGCTGAATAATCTCGGGGAAAGGGTCAAGGTTGCGGGCGATGATCGGAGTGGCTTCACGGAAGGCTTCCAAGACGACCATGGGAAAGACCTCGTAGCATACCGATGGCATGAGAACGGAAAGAGCATGGCGATACAAGGCTCTGAGATTGCCGGCGGACTGATGCCCGAGAAACCGGACCGAGGTTTTTCCCTTAGCCAGGCGGCGCAATTCGGGCTCGAATGAACCTGTTCCGGCGATCCAAAGCTCGGCGGGGGATTCCGCGCCAAAGGCGGGGATGACATCCTGGAGCCCCTTGATGATCTCCAGCCTGCCGGCAAAAAGAAAATAGGGCCGGCCGCGGGCCGGAGCGGAGAGCGGGGGCTCTGTGTCAGATTCGGCGGTTAGAAATGGCGGAAGAACCTCCATGGGAAACGGGAAGCCGAACTCTCGATGGCGATCGGCGCAGGACCGGCTCAAAGCGAGGAAGGCATCGACATGACCGCAACTGTGAGTAAGCAACGACCCGGCACGCCACAACTGTGGAGGACGGCCATAGTGCAGGACGCAGCGTAGACATTGCCTGCCGGTGCAGAGTTCACGGTTGTGACGCCAGAGGGTATGGCTGGGACAGACGAGCCAGTGCTCATGCGGCGTGTAGAGTTTGATCGCCTGGCCGTAGGCGAGCACGCCGGGTCCGCCAACCAGTGAGATGTTATGGAAGTGGATGACGTCGAAGGGCTGGGACAGGATTTGAGCAATACGGGGACCGTGGATTACGGGTCTTCCCAGTTGTTGAGTCAGGAAGCAGGAGACTGGTCCAATGCGGCTCCGCAAGCCGTGGACGGCAACACCGGACGGTTCGTCCAATGGTTCGGGCTCCGGACCGGAGGCGAGCATCCGGTAGGCGTCGCGATCGTGGATGACGGTAACAGTATGGCCCCGGCGCGCCAGCGCGTGGGTCAACCGGCGCACGTACGAGGCATCACCGCCGAAATGGAAGGGCGGGTAAAAAGTAGTGACCATCGCGAAGCGCAGGCGATCGTTCCCCCTATGCAGTAATCGCCCGCAAAACGGAGTGCGCCGCAGCCAAGTCGAAGCGCGATTGCTTCCATGCGCCGAGGTCCGCGGCGGCCATTTGCGGGCTATCCACCGGCTGCGGGTTTCTTGACACAGAGGAAACCCACAAAATTGTACCACTGGAAGAACGTTTCGACGATCTCAAAACCATTGCGGCGGAACATCTCCAGGTTCTCGTCAATGCGATAAGGCACGAGTACGTTTTCCAGGGCCTCTCTCTTGCGTGTGATCTCGAGATCGGAATATCCGTTCCGCCGCTTGTATTCGTAGTAGAAATCGATGAAGAAGCGGTTGACGGGGCTGGAATTGGTGAGGACTTTTTCAGTGATGATCAGAACACCGTCTTCCTTGAGGGATTCGTAGATCAGCCGAATGAGGTTGTCGCGGCGGAGTGGGCGAATAAACTGGAGGGACCAGCACAGGGTGACGATGCTGGCGTTGTCGAGAGAAAGCCGATCAAGTGCTCCGTTGAGGTCGGCTAAACGCAATTCGATCCGATCCGCGAGGCCCTCGGATATGATTTTCTCGTTGGCCTGCGCGATCATGGGGGCGGCGTTGTCGTAACCGATCAGGCGGGCATCCGGGATTTCGCGGCCCATCGCAATCAGTGTGGTGGCCGTCGAGCAGCCGAGGTCATAGATGTTTGTGCCCGGCAGCCAAAAAGCCTTCCCCAACTCAAGAACCATGCGTTGCTGTTCGGGATAGAAAGGGACACTGCGGCCGACCATGTCGTCAAATACCCGTGCCACCTCCGTGTTGAATTCGAAATCGGAAGCACGCGTTGCCGCGGAAGCGAATACCTGATCTCGCGTCATTGGATTGAGTGTAACGCAGTCAGGCCCGTAAGAAACGATGGCTTTATTGGTATGTTTGTTGGGAGGATGGATCGGGAATCCACTTCGGAAGCGGCAATCCTAACGTACCATTCGCTGGATAGCTCCGGCTCGGTGCTCTCGACACCACCCTCGCGTTTCAAGGAACAGATGCAGTGGCTGTCGGATCGCAAGATGCCGGTGTTGCCACTGGCAGAGGCCTGGAAGACGCCAGGCTCGATCGCCTTGACCTTCGACGACGGGTACACCAATTTTCTGGAAGCAGCCTTGCCGGTTTTGGAGAGACACGGTTTTCCATCCACTGTCTTTGTGCCGACCGGATTTTTGGGAGGAAAGAACTCCTGGCCGGGTCAGATGCGGGGAATTCCCGCATTGGATATTATGGACCGCCGGCAAACGAGAGAGGCCTTCCGCCGCGGTGCAACGATTGGAGCCCATGGAGTGACCCATGCGAACCTTTCCCAAGTCGGCGCGAGTAAAGCCGAAGAGGAGTTGCGCCGGTCCAAAGAGGACCTGGAACAAATCATTGGAGACGCGGTGAACCTGTTTGGCTATCCGTTTGGAAACCCGACGAGGCAGGTAAGAGATCTGGCAAGCCGCTACTTCCAATTGGCCTGCGGGACACGGCTGGGATACGCGGAACGGGAGGATGATCCGTTTGACCTTCCGCGGCTGGACACGTACTACCTGCGAAAGCTTTTTTGGTTTCAAAGGATGAATGCCGTGACGGGGAAAAGCTATATTCGAATGCGCGGCTGGTTACGGCAAGGGGCACGATGCATGCGCAGGCAGCCATAGAAGCGCAAAGGGAGCCGGGCTCAGGGACGGCCCTTTGCAGGCCAGCCGGGGGCTAGCTTAGTTGGACTTAGTCTAGTGAAGGCGATACAGAACGAACTGCTTGTCCCTGTAGACCGATTTCAGCTTCCGCATGGCGGCGGCGGACCGTTCCAAACCGGCCAGTTCTGGTCCATTGGGGAGGATCAGAAAGTCATAGGGTTCCTTGCCTAGTGGTTGCGGATCCTCTGGCGAGTACGTGCGGCTATTCCTGTAGACATGGTTGACCTTGGCGGGGAACGGCGCGTAGCAGACGGCCCAGTTGCCCAGGCTGAGAATCCGGTCGCTGGCTTGGGCCTGACGGGACAGGAACTGCATGGCGCCGAAGGGCGGAAGTTCGGCCCGTAACAAATCCTCCCGGCTGATTCGCCCTGCCAGCATCGCGGGCTGCGTGGGCAACATTTCGAGAATGACCGTGATCGGGAGAGCGAAGGCGGCGCAATAGACGAATCCAGCCAGAACAAGTAGATGGAGAACGCGGTTGGCCGAGGAGGCAGCTTCGATCCGCCCTGCGATAAAGACAAAGAGAAGCAGCAGAGGAGCGATGGCATAGCGGATCATTCCGATGACAACGCCCCAATAGAGGAGATAAATTCCGATAAAGAACCAAGCCGTGCGGGTTGCCGCACCGCCGGGCAGGCGCAGGAGGACCAACAGGGGCGCGAAGACAAGAACGGCGACCCCCATCGGGTTGTCCGTGGGAGATTCAAAACTCCGCCGGCCTTCAAAATGAGATATCCAAGGGAGGCGCGCCGCACGATGGAATTTGTGGAACCACAAATCCGTAGCGGGAACGGCATGGGAGGCCTCGGAAGGGTACAGGGGATTACCGGAAGCCCGCCAGGCGCGGGCATACCAGCCGATTGTCATGACCGTGAACAGCAACAGGAGTCCGGCGCCGGCAGCCAGCCGCCTGGGCTCATTCCACCATGCGCGAATGGCGATGAGCGCAAGCGGCGCGGCGCCGAGCAAAGCGACATGCTTGATGGAGAAGGCCGAAGCCACAAGGAAAACACCGGCGAAGATAACAGCATGACCGCGATGGCCGGCCCAATGAATGAAAAGGCTCAGGGCGCACAGAACAAACAGAGCCATGCCGAAGTCGTTCTTGACGACACTCCCTGTCCAGTGCAGAAAGGGAGCCGTAAGCGCCAGGGTCACTCCGAGTAGAGAGGCAAAACGGGAGAGTCCGCATTGTCTTGCAATTCCCGCGGTCAGGAGAAGTGTCAACACGAATTGCAATGGATTGAGAAACTGAGCGGCGGCTTGACCGCCCAAGGTCCAGAGCATGGTGAGCAGGATCTCGAAGCCTTGCGGGTAATAAGTGTAGTCGATATGCGGGGGCGCAAAGAGCCTCCCTTCCTGCATGTAGGCTTTCGCCAGACTGAGATGAAACCGGATGGCGTCTCCGTTGATAGCCGGCGTAATGGCGGAAATGGAAACCAGGAGAAGAAAGGCAGCCAGATAGAAGACCACGGCGCCCATGACCGGATTGGATTGTCCTTCCCAATGGGGCCAATGGCGTAGAGAGGCGAGGATGGCGGTGGCTGTGCGCCGGAGGACCCTCCATCCGGGCAGGACGGGAATCAACAGGAGGGCGAAGACAACATAGGTGTACAATCCAGCCAGTCCAAGCAGGAACAGAACCAGGCTCATCAGGCTGAATCCAACCGCGCATGTGATCGGCAGATACAAAGCCAGTGAATCGAGAGTGACCTTGAGCCACGCCAGCAGGCAATGACCGATGAGGTGACAGGAGCCGGCAAAGAGGAGGATGACCAGAAAGGCCCGCGGCTGGTAGATGACGGCGGGCGCCAGAACCAGGGCCAGGACAAGGAAAGGCTCGATGGGAATGCCGAGCTTACGCCGGCCATAATGCCAGGCCAGGGGGCCGGCAAACAAGACCGGCAATAGCGCCAGCAGGAGGTTGTAGTGAGTCGGCCCGGCCTGACGGAAGAATGCAACGTGCCATGCAAAGCGGGGGAGAGTCAGGCCCAGAATCAGGACTAAAAACAAGGCGCAGATGACGGCCAGTGAGGTATGCGAGACATTGTTGACCAAGCGCAGTCCTGGCGCAGGGAGGATTTGTCGAGGCTTCAACATCCAAAAGGTATGAACATCCAAAGTGTATGAACATCCAAAGTGTATGATAAAACGTGGTTGAACCGCATTTCGTGATTCTAGGAGGGGGGCCGGCGGGTTGCGGCGCTGCTTACCAGTTGCGCCGGCAAGAGAAGGGACGCGTGACCCTTGTCGAACAGAGTGAAGTGCTGGGGGGCAATGCGGGGAGCTTCGAGGTCAACGGCATTCATCTGGACTATGGGAGTCATCGGCTACATTCGGCCTGTGATCCTGAAGTACTCGGGGATATACAAGCGATGCTCGGCGATGACCTAGCTCACCGGGAACGGCGCGGAAGAATTCTGTTACGGGGCAAATATGTCCAGTTTCCCCTGCGTGCTAAAGACTTGTTCCTGCGGCTGGACCGGCGGTTTGCTCTCGGGGCTGGAGCGGACATGATTCGGCGGGCCTTCGTAAGAACAGACACCGCGGATGACTCTTTCGCATCCGTAATGCTGGCCAATCTCGGTCGGACCATCTGCGAGCATTTCTATTTTCCTTACGCCCGAAAGATATGGGGGAGGCCGCCGGAGTCCCTTTCCGGTATACAGGCTCGCAAACGGGTCACAGCCAACTCTTTATCCAAATTAGTGAAACGCCTGGGAAGCCCGCTGGGCGGAGGCCGGTTCTACTATCCGCGCCGCGGTTTTGGACAGATCAGTGAGGCCTACGCCAGTCAGGCAAGGCAGCTTGGGGCGGAGATTCTTACCGGCTGGCGGGTTACGGGCATCAGGCGGAACGAGGACGAGCGATTATGGAAGGTAGAGATCCGGCAAGAGAACAACTCGTGTTTGTTAAGCGCGGACCACGTATGGTCGACCCTGCCGATCAACGTGGCGGCAGGTTTGATGGCCGGGGCGCCGCCGGACGTGCTGTCCGCCAAGATCGAGTATCGGGCCATGGTGCTGGCCTATCTGGAATTGGGGCGTGAGAGCTTCACCAACACGGACGCCCACTATTTCCCGGAGGAGCATGTCCGGATGACACGATTGTCGGAGCCCAAGAACTATTTTGGGGCGCCGGCGCAGTCCAACCGGACTTTTTTATGCGCGGAACTCCCCTGCTCGTTATCCGGCGATTTATGGACAATGAGCGACCAGGAGATTGGAGCGGTTGTGGCGGAGGACATGCGAAAGGCGGGACTTCCACTGAGTGCGCCTCCGTTACAGGTTTTCACAAAGAGGCTGCGCCAAGCCTACCCGATCTACACGATCGGATATGAAGAACCTCTGCACCTGTTGGATGCATGGATGCAAAGCCTCCCCAATTTCGTAACCTACGGGCGCCAGGGTCTGTTTGCCCATGACAATACGCATCATGCTCTGTTCATGGCCTACTGCGCCGTAAAATGCGTGAAGGACGGCGTGTTCGACGCGGTGCAATGGAGGCGGTACCGGGAAGAGTTTGCAACCCACGTTGTGGAAGACTAGGCGGCCCTTCACAAAGGGCCGGCCGATGCCGGCCACCGTGGCAGGAATCTTCCCGTGGAAGCCAGATAAGCCACATACCCCGGCAGTCTGGCCAGCAGGAGAGATTCCTCCTGCCTGGCTTTTCGCCACACATAAGCCCCAAGCGGCAAACCAAGCAGGACAAGCCAGGATCCCAATGCGAGTTGAAAGCCGATGACCAGCATCACATCACCCAGATAGATGGGGTGCCTGACATGGCCATAAAGGCCGCGGCGCACCAGGTTCTGGCTCGGGAGAACGGTTGCCGATTCCACGTTGGACCAATTGTTCCCGAGCTGAACCCTGCCAAGGATGGCGATGACCAAACCGATGGTATAGAGTGTGACCCCGAATACCGGAAGCCATACCGGGGGGCCGCCGATCGGAAGAACAGGCGGGATGAAAAGCTGGGCGAACAAGACGGCAAGCGCGGCGATCTTGACAGCCTTGATGGGTTGAAATGTTTCCCTGGCCTGGCCGGCTCGCAGGCGCATCGCCTCCCACAACACTTTGTGAATCACAAGACCGGCCAGCAGGTATGCGTGCACGGGGCCCAAGTGTTTAGGATTCCTCCCGCTGGGTATCGCCGCTGCGCCGCTCGATGTGGCCGAGACGTCCCAGCCGTGTAGCCAGCGCATCGCCAAGCATGCCGATCAGGAGAATCTGCAAGGCCGAGCCCAAGGCCAGCAGCGCGGATGCGGAGATGTTGGGCTGGTGGGACAGATCGAACGCCATCTTTACAAATCCGTAGGTCAGGCAGAGCAGGACGATCGGAAGAAAGATTCGGAGCGGCTTGAACAACATCGTGGTCCGCAGGATGAGCACAAGGAAGCTGGCCGCATCCCAGGGCACGATTTTTGACGAACCATGACGAACCCTGTAGTCGATGGGAATGTAGGCGACCGAATACTTGTCGCACTGCATGGCCAGCGTGATGGTCGTCGTAAAGCTGAACAGGTCCGGCAGAATGTGGAAATACTGGGTTACGACGTCTCGGCGAAAGGCGCGGAGTCCACTGTTTAGATCGGGTATTGTGGAGCCGGTGAGGTAGTTGCTTAGGCGGTTCAGCACCCACTTGGCCGGCCGCCGGATCAAGGGGATCCGCACGTTGACGTTGGTACGGGCGCCGACCACCATGTCGTGAAGGCTCAATCGCCTGACCATTTCAGGGATGTAGGCGGCCGGATAGGTTCCGTCGGCATCGATGATGACATTGATGCCGTGAGCCGACGAGGCGATGCCGGTCTTGAGTGCCGCGCCGTAGCCGCGATTGCTGCGGTGCCGGATCAAACGGGCTCCCGCCGCGAGTGCCTGCTGGGCCGATGAATCAGTGGATCCGTCATCGACGACCAGGATCTCATGCGCAAGATTCTCAGCCCGCAAGACCGCGCTGACTTCCTCAATGACGGAGGCGATTCTCGACTCTTCGTTGAAGCAGGGAATGATGATGGAAACAGGCATTGCCAATCCCGAACCTATCGCAACTCTCCGCGCGCTCTCTCGTAGAGGCAGACGACGATGTCGCCATGATTTAGAGTACCTGGAAAGGCGCGAACCTTGCGGAACTTCTGTCGTATCGTCGCATACATTTCCGGCTGGTTGGAGCGAAGGAACTCGGGTATGGT
>JAENWC010000401.1 GCA_016650235.1 Terriglobia bacterium | reverse complement strand
CCGCGCGGCGTCTTGCCCGCGGCCGCGTTTCCGTTAGAGCCGGCGCCACCACCCTTGGTTATGGCGGTGCGATCAATGCGGCGGGCAAAGCCACGAACACCCCATTCGTGGCTGCTCTCAATGACGACGCATTTCCTCATCCGGAGTGGTTGGAATCGATGGTGGATGTGATGGGGAAATCACCCCGGACCGGCATGTGCGCTCCCTGTGTCCGGCAAGAGGGAACCGGACTGGTCGACTCCGCCGGCATGCTGTTGTGCGCGGATGGAAGCAGCAAGCAAAGGGGCCAGGGAGAGCCGGTTGCATCCTATCAGAGGCCGGAGGAAGTGCTGCTGGCCAGCGGCTCGGCTGCTTTGTACCGGCGCACGATGCTGGATGAGGTGGGTTGGTTTGACGAGGATTTTTTCCTCTACTGCGAAGATACCGATCTCGGCCTGCGGGCGCGGTGGGCAGGCTGGAATTGTCTCTATGTTCCCGCGGCTGTGGTGGACCATCGCTACTCCCACACTTCGGGCCGGTCCTCGGCGGCCAAAGCTTATCTGGTGGAGCGAAACCGTCTGCGCGTGCTGGTGAAGAATTTCCCGGCGCGCCTGTTGGTGGCGGCCCCATTGGTAACCGCGGCGCGCTATTTCTGGCACGGCGTATCCGCTCTGATGGGCCGGGGAGCGGCGGGCGAGTTTCGCAAGCAAGGGGCAAGCCCGCTTGTTCTGGCGAAGTTTGCCGTACAGGCGCATGCGTCATTGCTCTCGCATCTGGGAGTGCTCTGCCGCCAGCGCAGGGCCATCCGGAGAGCCGCACGGATCACGGCCGCGGAGTTCTCTTTGCTGGTGCGGCGCCACCAAATTTCCGCGCGGAAGGTGGCCTCGTTATGACGAAGTCCGTCGCACCTGGATCGGTGATGATCCTGATCCCGGCCTTGAATGAGGCCCAGGCCATCGCGCAAGTAATAGCGGAGATTCGATCCACTGTCCCAGGCACGCCCATTCTGGTGGTGGATGATTGCTCTCTGGATTCCACCGCCACGGCCGCCAGAACCGCGGGCGCGGACGTTCTCTCGCTTCCCCACCATCTTGGTTTGGGCGGCTGCCTCCAGGCGGGTTACCGTCTTGCTTTTGAACTTGGCTATGAGTATGTGGTGCGCATGGATGGCGACGGTCAGATGGATCCGAAATTCGTTCCCTTGATTCTGGACAAGCTGAGAGAGTCCGGATGTCAAATGGTGATCGGATCCCGGTACATGAACGGCGGGATCCACTACAGCAGTCTCCTGCGGCAGTACGGAATCCGCTTCTTCCGGTTGATGCTGCGCCCCATCCTTGGCAAGCCGGTCAAGGACCCGACCTCCGGTTTTGTTGGCGTCAATCGGGAAGCGCTGGAGGTCTTCAGCCGTAGCTTCCCGCTGGAGTACCCGGAGATCGAAACTCTTGTGGTGCTCAAACGCCGGGCCTTCCGGTTTGAAGAGGTGCCGTGCCGCATGCGGACCCGGCGCGCCGGAGTCAGCACCATTACCCCGCTCAAGTCGATCTACTATATTGTCCATGTGCTGCTGGGGGTGCTGGTGAATATCCTGAAGTTTGAACGAAGCAAATGGAGGATGTGATGGACAAGTTGCTGAACGTGACCGCTGCTTTGAGTATCGTACTGATCGTGGCGGTCCTGTTTTCGTTGCGCCGCGCTCATATCCGCGTCGAGTACTCGGTGAGCTGGCTGGCGGCCGGTTTGGCGGTATTCGTTTTGACGCGATGGGAATCCGCGCTCATCTTTCTGGCGCAAGCCTCGGGAATCACCTATCCTCCGGCTGCGCTGCTGGCTATCACGATGGCCGTTTTCCTCATCGTTCTCTATAGGATGTCCATGATCATTTCCACACTGAAGGACAACAATATCGCGCTGGCGCAGAAGGTAGCTATTTTGGAATTTCGAATGCAATCGAGGCCGGAAAACAGTGAAGCGGAAGCGCGCCCCTAATCCCACCATGGCCGCCGTTCCGCATTCCGGCTGGACGGCCGGCTGGACGGCCAAACACATCGTGATCAGCGGTTTGGCGGCGGCCGCGATTGTTTTTGAGATCTACTCGCCGTCCCTGCACGGGCCGTTTCTGCTGGATGATCTCTATCTTCCGTTCATGCATCCGGACGCGGACAGACTGCCGATACAGGGCTGGCTCGGTTCCCGGCCGTTGCTCATGGTCAGCTTTTGGTTCAACTACCAGCTATCGGGAGTGGATCCGGTTTCCTATCACGTGGGGAACGTCGCGCTGCACCTGGTGGCGGGTCTGATCGCCTTTCTGCTGCTGCGGAAATTGCTGGAGTTAGCCGGGGAGCCTGACAGAGGCCGGGACCTGCTGGCCGCCTTCGGGGCCGGATGGTTTCTACTGCACCCGCTGCAAACCGAAGCGGTTGCGTACGTGGCCAGCCGTTCCGACGTTTTGAGCACGCTCCTGGCCTACCTCGCGCTTCTTGTATTTCTGCGGCGGCAAACCCAGCCCATGGGTGTTGCCAAAGCCGTTCTGGTCCTGTTTCTCTTTGTCTGTGCCGGTCTCACCAAGCAGCACGCGGTTGTTCTTCCGGCGCTGTTTCTTCTGGCTGACTATTTTTGGAATCCGGGATTCACCCTGGAGGGAATCCGGCGTAACTGGAAGCTGCACGCGCCAGTGATGGTAGGCGCTGTTTTGGGAACCGCGCTCGCTTTCCGCATGGTGCGCTATGACCTCAGCGCCGGGTTTCGGGTCAGGGAGTTTACCTGGTATGAGTACTTCTTCACGCAGTGCCGGGTTTTCTGGCTCTATATTCGCTTACTGATCTTGCCGGCGGGTCAGAACGCGGATCCGGAGTTTGCGATTTCGAGATCGCTTGCCGATCCCGGCGCGGCCATTGGACTGGCCGGAATTGTGGTTCTGCTGGGGCTGGCCTGGTGGTTTCGGAAGCGGTTCCCGCTGGCGGCGTTTGGCGTGTTGTTTTTTGTGATTTGCCTGATGCCCACCTCTTCCTTCGTACCCATCCGCGATCCGATCGCGGAGCGCCGCCTCTACCTTCCGATGCTCGGTTTCATACTGATCGTGTTGGATCTGGGGCGGCGTCTGCCGGTGAAAAGAAATGCGCTCGCCGGAGGCATGACGGCGGTGCTGCTCTTGCTCGGGTGGCTCACCTACTCGCGGGCGCAAGTGTGGAGCAGCGCGTTTGCTCTATGGGAGGATACCGCGGCGAAGTCCCCCCGTAAGGTACGCCCGCGGTTCCAACTCGCGTACGCATATTACCAGGAGCAGCGCTGCGCGGAGGCCTCCCGGGAGTTTGCGCATGCGGCACGATTGGACGCGCCGGACACAACGCTGCTGGTGGATTGGGGGTTGTCGCTCGATTGTGAAGGGAAGCTGGAGCAAGCTCTCATCCCTCTCCAGCAGGCGGCCGGGAAGGAGCCTTCCGCGCATATTCATTCCACCATCGGAATGGTCTATGCGAAGCTGGGCCGATACCAGGAAGCGATGCTCGCGCTGAATCGAGCGCAAGCGATCGATGATGCCTACTCGATGACTTTCGTGTACCGGGGCAATGTATTGGCGGCAACCGGCGATTGGGGCAAAGCTAAGGAGCAGTACCAACAGGCGCTCCAACGTGACCAGAGGAACAGTGTTGCTTTGCAATCGCTGCAACTGGCCGAACGCCAACTGCAGGGGCGGTAACCGGGCCATGCGCATCGGGATCAACGCTCTGTACCTGATTCCGGGAGGCGTGGGCGGCACCGAGATCTACCTGCGTAGTCTGCTCGCCGCCATGATTTCGGTAGCGCCGGAGCACGACTACCTGGTTTTCACGAACCGGGAGACGGCAGATGCGCCCCTACCGGGGCTAGCGATGCCACAGATGGTCCGCGCGGTGAATCGGCCGGCCCGCATTATCTGGGAGCAGATCGCGCTGCCGGTTGCCTCGATCCGTCACAAGGTGGATGTGATGCTGAACCCCGGCTTCACCGCCCCGGTGCTTTCCGCGTGCGCTCAGGTGACCGTGTTCCACGACCTGCAGCACAAACGGCACCCGCGGCATTTCCGCTGGTTTGATCTGCCGGTCTGGCGCGCGATGCTGTTTGCTTCCGCTTGCGTTTCCGATCGTTTGATCGCGGTATCGGAGGCCACCAAGGCGGATCTCCTGCGCTACTATCCGGTACGGGAGGATGCCATCACGGTGATTGGCCACGGCGTGGATGAGCGATTCTTCCACCTGCCTCGCAACCCGGAGCCGATGCTGCTCTGCGTATCGACGCTGCATCCGCATAAGAACCTGGAACGGCTGCTGCGAGTGTTTCACCGCTTCCATGGAAGGCACCCGGACTACCGGCTCACCTTGGCCGGCATGAAGGGATTCCACGCCGGGCCTATCGAGCGCCTGGTGCGGGAACTGGGTCTGCAAGAGGCTGTACACATCACCGGATGGATTGAGCGAGAGCGTCTGTATGAACTCTACTCGAAGGCGGCCGGCTTCGTTTATCCTTCCACTTTTGAAGGATTCGGGATGCCCGTGCTGGAGGCGCTGGCGGCAGGATTGCCCGTGGCCTGCTCGGGTTTCGAGCCGCTGCGCTCAGTGGCCGGAGATGCCGCGAGACTGTTTGACCCTACTGATGAGGCCGCCATGCTGGCAGCGCTGGAGCAGTTGATCGCCGATGCGGGCTCGGGAGGCCCGGCGCGTGCGAGGGAGTTCAGTTGGGAGGCCTCAGCCCGGGCCACACTAGAGGTGCTTGCTAGTCTAGTCTCAGACCTCCAGAAGTGGCCGGGCAATTCGCAGGGGGGCGAGGAACTTCCATGAGCCAGAGATTGCGGACGACAACGGCATTTGAAAGGCGATCGAGGAAGGCACGCTCGGCAGGAGGGGACACAGCCGGGGATG
>JAENWC010000400.1 GCA_016650235.1 Terriglobia bacterium | reverse complement strand
GGGAAGGCGGGTGTTGCAAAGGCAACTACAGCTACCCAAACGAGCCGACTATACAGCTTGTTCATACAGCCCTCCAAAAAAGTTTGCTTTTGCATGATAGTGGATCGGGGGCGGATGTTCAAGGTGCCCGGGATGGTTGTCGCGGGATGGTCCCGGGATGGTCCGGATGGTCAGCGCTTCGTAATGGTGGAGATTCTCAAGGAGCCCCGGAACGTGATCCAGGTGGTGTTGAACTGGTTCGCGGAGTTTCGCGACCGGAAGCAGTAGGGTGCGAGACTACTTGCCGCCAGAGGGTCGAAAGCCGATCGGTCTGCGGGGCGGCTCCGGCAGTGGAGCCAGCAGCTTGTTGATGAATACGATGATCTCTTTGATCTTCTTGCCTTGGGACTTCTGTTCGTTCTTCAGCTTCTCCAGCGCGGTCGCGAGGTCCTTGTGGGCCGCCAAAACCTCGCGCAGGCGGACGAACGCCCGCATGATAGCGATGTTCAGCGCCACAGCCCTCTTGCTATGGAGAACAGAGGAGAGCATCGCGACGCCTTCCTGCGTAAAGGCGTAGGGAGCCGCGCGCCGGCGACCGCCCCAACTTGAAATCACAAATTGTGATTTCAAGTTAGAAAACTCGCATGGAGTGAGCGGAAACATGAAGTCCAGCGGGAACCGGTCCAGGTTGCGCTTGACCGCCTGAACCAGGGCGCGGGGTTCCACGCCGTAGAGTTCGGCAAGGTGATGGCTGAGCATGACCTTTTGGCCCCGGATCAAGTAGATCCGGCGCTCGATCATTTCGATCGGAATCGGGAGCCGCGCTGGGAGCGGCGATTTCGGTTTCTTGGGCATATTAAGTATGGTTACCCCCCGCTGCTGTCGATTTCGGTACACTTTGAATGAACATGCGTAAAACGGAACTACCCGCCGCGAACCCAGGTCACGGGTTCTCTTGGGATTTAGTGGCGCGGCGAGCGCTCTTTGCGCATTTTATTGAACCTTGTTCGTCTTTTTCGTCCCCGCAGCCGTCTTTGTGACTGGAACGGAGTATGGTACTTGATCTTTCGTGAGGTCGAGGACCGGGACCTGGTGGCTCAGGCCAGCCGGGGTGATGTGGACGCCTTCAACCTGTTGGTGTCCCGGTGGGAGAGACGTGTCTTCCATTACATCCTGAAGCTGGTGAGAAACCGGGAAGATGCGATGGACTTGAGCCAGGACGTGTTCTTAAAGGCTTACCAGAACCTTGGGAAGCTGGCGGACATGGACCGGTTTGCCCCGTGGTTGTTCCGGATTGCGCACAATGAATCCTTCTCCTTATTGCGGCGCCAGCGGCCGGAGGGCGTGGAGTTAAAAGATGTTGCTCCGCGTCCATCCGGCGCGCACATGCTGCCGGTGGAAACTTCACTGGCGGTATCTGCGGCGCTGGCAAGGCTGAGCGAGGAACAGAGGGAGGCGGTTGTGCTGAAAATCTACCAGGGGTTCAAGTTCGAAGAGATGGCGGAGATTCTGGCTTGTCCGGTTTCCACTGTCAAATCGCGTCTGTATACGGCGCTCGATTTGCTGAAAGAGACGCTTGCTCCGGCCCAGTTTCTGGGAAAATTGCCGCGGGGTACATAAAATGAATTGCTCCTCCATCGATTTGAAAGCTTACTGGCTTGGTGAGTGCTCAAGCGGAGAACGCCGGGAAGTGGAACAGCACGTGAGCGGGTGCGCCGGGTGCGGCCGCGAGCTGGAGCGTCTTGAGTTGACGCAGGCGGCGCTGCTCGCGCTACGCGAGGAAGAGCCGCCGCGCCGGATCGCCTTTATCTCGGACAAGGTATTTGCGCCGCGCTGGTATCAACAGCTGTGGCAATCGGGACCGCGTCTCGGTTTTGCATCGGCGATGATGCTGGCGTGCGCGATTCTGGTACACGCCTTTTACGTACCTCCTCCGGCGGCGCAGCAGAGGGCGGGATTGGATACGGCGCAGGTGCAGGCAATGGTGGATGCGGAGGTTTCCCGGCGCCTTGATGCAGCCGTGCAGCAAGCCGTTGCCGTAACCGTGCAGGGGCAGGAGAAAAAGGTTGAGGCAATGGTGGCGGCCACCGCGCAGCGTCTGACAATGGAGCATCGCGAGGATCTGCTCGCGGTGCAGGAAAGCTTTGAGGTATTGCGCAAGCGCACGAACGTTATTCATACGGCCAGCGCGGACTTTGCGGGGCAACGCCAATGAGCGCGATGAGTTTGATGAGAACCGTACCCGCGATGGCCCTAGCCGCCGCGCTCAGCCTGGCCGCGCCGGTGCGTGTTTCCCGTTCGACGCTGGCGACGCTGGAGCGCCGCTTCGATGAGCGCATTGAGCGCCACAGCATCGATGATCCCCTGTACCTGCTGGGCAGCACGCGCGGCGTCTATCTGGAGAAGTATGGGGCTGTGTTTACCGCCGAGATGAATCTGGTGACCGGTCCCGCCATCACTCCCTTCCGCCCCAAGCTGAGCAAGGAAGAGGTGGACAAGCTGCGGATGAAGAAGCTGACACGGCTGCCCGAAGTCCGGCAGTTGATGCGCGACATGATGGTCACCTCGGCCACGGCGCTGGACACAGTGCCGCCGGAGGAGCAAATTGTAGTGGGCGTATCCTTCTTCTACTATTCCTGGGAAAACGGAGCGGGGCTGCCGGGCCAGATCGTGATGCAGGCCAAGCGCAAGACGCTGGTGGATTACGAGGCCGGCCGGGTGGATCTGAAAACGCTCTCGGCCGCCATCCAGGAACAGGTGTTCTAAAGCGCGATGCGGTTAGGCGAGATCCTTATCGAGCGCCAGCACATCACGGTTGATGAACTGAACCAGGCGCTGGAACTGCAAAAAGATCGCGGCGACAAGATCGGCAAGATCCTGATCGACCTCGGTTTTGTTTCGCATAAAGACGTGCTGCTCGCGTTGTCGGATCAGCTTTCCCTGCGCATTGTGGCGCTGGAGGGCCCACCGCCCGCGTCTCCGGAAACCGAACGGCTCTCGGTGCGATTTCTGCGCCAATTCAAGTGCATCCCAGCGGGATTTGAAGATTCCACGCTCACACTGGCGATGGCCGATCCACTCGATTTTGAAACGGTGGCGGCGGTGCGCCAGGTAACCGGACTGCACGTGCAACCGGTCCTGGCCGGCGAACAGGAAATTCTGGATGCGGTGGACCGCTATTACGGGGAAGCGCAGAAACAGGAGACGGTTGGCTTTGAGGACACCGAAGCGAGCGAGGATCTGGAGCATCTGCGCGACATGGCCAGCGAGGCTCCGGTCATTCGCCTGGTGAACGCGATGGTGGCGGCGGCGGTGGAAAAGCGCGCCAGCGACATACACATTGAACCGTTCGAAAAGGAGTTCCGCATCCGTTACCGCATTGACGGCGTTCTGCACTTGCAGGAGGCGCCGCCGCGGGAGCTGAAGGCGGCTATGATCTCGCGCGTGAAGCTGATGGCGAAGCTGAACATTGCCGAGCGCCGGCTGCCGCAGGATGGGCGCATCAAGATCCGCACGCTGGGGCGCGAGGTGGATCTGCGCGTGTCGACTTTGCCGACCCTTTACGGGGAAAGCGTGGTGATGCGATTGCTGGACCGCTCGGCGGGAGACTTCTACGACTTACAGTCGCTCGGCTTCACGGACTTCATGCTGGACCGGATGCAATATTTCACTTCGTTGCCGCACGGCATC
>JAENWC010000399.1 GCA_016650235.1 Terriglobia bacterium | reverse complement strand
GTGGGAATGTTTCTCACGATGGTTGTGCTGGCCGCGGCCGGGGTTCATCATTTCTTTGCGTTGATGTCGTTTGGGCTGTGCATGTTTGTGACCTTGACCATTGTTTTCGAATTCTTCAAGGGGTCTGCCGCGATTGCCGCGAAGTCCGGCCAGAACTTCCTGATGGCGATGGTGGAGCTGACGCACCGCAATACCAGGCGCTACGGCGGCTACGTTGTGCACCTGGGCATCGTGGCCATGTTCATTGGCTTCTCCGGCGCGGCTTTCAATAAGGATGCCACCGTGGAAGTGAAGATGGGGGACACCTTCAAGATTGGGCATTATCAACTGAAGGTGAAAGAGATTCGCGAAGGCGAGAACGAAAACTATCAGTGGGGGCACGCCGCCATTGATGTCTACCGCGATGGCAATAAGATTGGAGAACTCTCGCCCGAGCAGCGTATGTACAAAGCCGATAAGCAACCAGCCTCGGTGGTCTCCATTCGCCGGCGCCTCAATGAGGATCTTTATCTGAACTTCGCCGGCATGGCCAATGGCGGCCAGAAAGCCGTGATTCAGGCCTACGTCTTCCCGCTGGTGAGTTGGATCTGGATCGGAGCCATCGTGCTTGTGTTTGGCACCTTCATTTGCCTGGTGCCGAGCAAGGTGCGTTATTCGTTTGCCAAAACGAAGGTGATGGGGGTTGTGTCCAAAGATGCCGCGATTGCCAAATCTTAAGGTGGCCGCGCTGGCGTTGATGCTCGCCGCGCTTTCCCTCGCCCAGATCTCCTCCGAGTTCATCACGCCCGAGATACGGCGCGTCGGATCCCGGCTGGCGTGCCTGTGCGGTTCCTGCAAGAACTCCGTGGGCGATTGCGCCATGCTGGCCTGCCACTACTCGGGTCCGGCGCGGGAAAAGATACACCAGGAGCAGAGCGCGGGGAAATCCGATGACGCCATCGTGGCCGCCTTCGTCGGAAAAGAAGGCATACGCGCGCTGGTGACCCCGCCGGCGCAAGGATTCAACATCCTGGCATGGTGGATGACGCCGATCATGGTGGGGCTTGGACTGGCCTTGATCTGGTGGTTTGTTGTGCGCATGCGCAAGCCCGCCGCGCCGCTGCCGGAAATTGACCCCAAACTTCTGGCGCGCTACCAGGACTCCATCGAAAAGGACCTCGCCAAACTCGACTGATGATTCTCGCAGGCGCTATCCTCATCCTTATTGGTGTTCTTCTGTTCGTCTTCGGGATCCGCCAGCAGGATCTGCCGGAGCCGGAACCGGTCTCGCCCACCCTGTACCTGGAACAGCGCAAGGCCCGCATTTACGAAGGCCTGCGCGATCTGCAATTCGAGTACCGGCTCGGAAAGCTGTCCGATGAGGACTACCAACACACCAAACTGGAGTTGCAGCGGGAGTTGGCCGGAGTGATGGCCGAGGTGGACGGTCTCCTGCCCAAGGAGAAAGCGGTGGAGCCGCGGACGCCGGTTCCGGATCCCTCGAACCAATGCCCGCACTGCGGTGCGCATTTCGAACAGGCGATGAAGTTTTGCGGGGAATGCGGCAAGCAGATGACGGAGGCCGCATCGTGAAAGGGTTCCTCGCTTTCATGATGGCTGCCTGCGCCTTTGGGGCAGTGGACGGGACCGTCATGAATCAGAGCACCGGCAAACCGCAGCCCGGCGCCACGGTCACGCTGTACAAGCTTGGGCAGAGCGGCATGGAGTCATTGGAGAGCGTAAAGGCCGAGGCGGCCGGCAAGTTCACCATCAACCAGAACATTGCCGGACCGCACCTGATTCAGGCCGCCTGGGACGGGGTCACCTACAATCACATGCTGCCGCCGGGACAGCCCACCAATGGAGTAACGGTGGAAGTGTTCAACTCCACCAGGTCCGCCGGAGTGGCGCAATTGACGACGCATATGATTCTATTGGAGCCGGACGGAACCAATCTGAGCGTCAACGAAAGCCTCATCTTCAAAAATGAAGGAACCACGTCATACAACAACCCTGAGGGCGGGACGCTGCGGCTGTTTCTGCCGGAAGCGGCGCGCGGCAAGGTCCGGGTGAACTGCACGGCTCCGAAAGGAATGCCGATTGAGCGAGCCGCGGAAAAGACCTCCGTGGAGGGTGTGTACAAAGTGGATTTTCCCATCAAACCGGGCGAAACCCGCTTTGACCTCACCTATACCCTCCCGCTTGCCGACGGAGGCTCTTTCTCCGGGAAGGTGGTACAGGCAGGCGGCGTAACGCGCGTGGTAGCGCCGCAAGGGGTGACCCTGGAAAGCCCCGTTCTCGAGCTGTTGGGACAGGAGCCCAATACGCAAGCCTCTGTGTACGAGCTCAAGAACAAGAGTTACGCGATTGTCGTGAAGGGAGCGGGCGCGCTGCGCGCACCAGAGGCCGGCGGCCAGGACGAGGAGGAGACGGGCCAGGGAATCCAGAAAGTAAAGCCCTTCCTGTATGACCGCTTCTACCCGGTCCTTGGGCTTGCGCTCTTAATCATGGCTTTGGGATTCCTGTTGTTGTATCGCAAGGCCGCCCCGGAAGCGGCCGCGCCGGAAGCCGCCCCTGCTCCTCCGCGTAAAGGAAAGCGGAAATAGGGATGGACGCGGTTCGCGTTGCACGGGTCTGGAAATACTTTGGTGAGTTTCCTGCCCTGCGCGAGGTGGACTTTAGCGCGGGCCAGGGAACCTGCACCGCCTTATTGGGGCGCAATGGCGCGGGCAAGACCACCCTGCTGCGAATCCTGGCGGGACTTTCAACCCCCTCGCAGGGCAGCGTGGAGTTGATGGGGCAGGCCTCGCGCGACAGCCAGGCGCGGCGCAAGGTGGGTCTGCTTGGACACGGCATCGCCATCTACGATGAGCTTTCCGCTCGCGAGAACCTGATGCTGTTCGCGCGCCTCTACGGGCTGGCGAATCCGCGCGCTGCCGCCGATCAGTGGCTGGAAAAAACCGGCCTCGATCATGTGGCCACCAGTCTGGTGCGCGAGTTTTCCCGCGGGATGCGGCAACGATTGGCGGTGGCGCGCGCCTTTCTGCACAGCCCATCCCTGCTGCTGCTGGACGAACCGTTCACCTCGCTCGATGACCGGGCTATCGCATTGTTGCAGAATCTGTTGCGGG
>JAENWC010000398.1 GCA_016650235.1 Terriglobia bacterium | reverse complement strand
GGCAGGGGCTCGGGGCGCGTCCGAATGAAAGTGATCCCAGATTTCAAGGCCAAGACCATCATCCCCTTCCTCAACCAGAACGTCTCTCCCGGCTCGACCATCTACACCGATGGCCTCAAAAGCTTTGAAGGTCTCACCGAAGCTGGGTTCAAACACATCGCTCGTAGTCAACCGCCGCGATCCGAACTTCGCAAAGGCGCCAAGTCTGCTGTCCCACTTGCCGATCGAGCCATTGGCAACCTCCAGCAATGGCTGATCGGCACCTACCACGGAGTGAGCAAGCCTCAACTCCAGGTCTACCTTGACGAATTCGTCTTTCGGCACAACCGCCGCAACACACCCGCAGCCGCATTTCAGACCCTCCTTGGCCTCGGAACCGGTCGAAAATCAACCGAGTACGAGCAGATCCGAGGAGCCAAGGACCTCAACCGCAACTCATTGGGGCTTGCTGATTCAACCAGATAAGCATATGGTGACTAACCTCAAGCGCCCCAAAAGGTTGGGGAACACTGAAGGGCGTTCGAGGACTCGACCGGTACTATTCGGATTTAAGATATCCCCCTAAGGAGGCATATTGGTCGCCACAGTGCCTCGACAATAAGCCAACGGGGTTCACGCCGAAGCTCAACGCACATTTCAGCCGCTGCCCACGGGCTGCCCACGCACGCAGTCGCCAATAGTGATACGTTGTTCCCATAGGTGAACTATGACTCGCCGATCCCTTCTACTGGGCGCCGCCGCGCCTTCCAATAAAATCTCCATCGCCCTCATGGGCGTGCGCGGGCGCGGCCGCAGCCTGACACAGGCCTTCGCCGGCATGCCGGATGTCCACATCGCCTACGTCTGCGATGTCGACGCAACCGTCGTGGAACCCGCCTACCAGATCATTGAAAAGGCCGGCCACAAACGCCCGCCCCTGGTCAGCGATATCCGCCGCTGCCTCGACGACAAATCGGTCGACGCCATCGTGATGGGCACCCCGCTCCACTGGCACGCCCCGGGGACAATCCTGGCTTGCGAGGCGGGCAAGGACGTCTACGTCGAAAAGCCCGTCTCCCACAACATCCGCGAAGGCCGCCTCATGGTGGAAGCCACCCGCCGCAACAACCGCATCGTCCAGACCGGCACCCAACTCCCGAGCCTTCCCGTCACCCAGCGTTTTCATGAATACGTTCAATCCGGCCAGCTCGGCCGCGTTCTCATGGCCAAGGTCTGGAACGCACAACTCCGCCGCAACATCGGCCGCATGTCCGACGAACCCGTGCCGGCCGGGCTCGACTACGACACCTGGACCGGCCCCCTCCCGCAACTCCCCTTCAACCGGAATCGCTTCCACGGCACCGTCAACTGGCACTGGCACTACGGCTGCGGCGACATCGGCAACGACGGCGTCCACGAGCTCGACATCGCCCGCCGCGCCCTCAATCTCGGACTGCCCACCGCCATCTCCGGCATGGGCAAGAAGATGTACTTCGATGACGACCAGCAAACGCCGGACACGATGAACATCACATACGACTACGGCAACACGCTCATCCAATACGAGCAGCGTCTCTGGAACCCCTACGGCCTGGAAGCCTGCGACAACGGTGTCGCCGTCTATGGCGATAAGGCGGTTGCCCAGTTCGGTAGGTTCCGGGACAAAGACTGGGGTTTTCGAGTCTACGACGGCAAGAACAAACTGATCCACGAGGACCAGCACGACGGAACATCCATCGACTCACCCCATGCGCGCGACTTCCTCGATTGCATCAAGTCCCGCCGCCGCCCCAAAGTCGATATCGAGGAGGGCCATCTGTCCACGGCCCTGGCCCACCTCGGCAACATCGTCGCCCGAACCGGCCGCGCCATCCGCTACAACGCCGCCAAACAAATCATTGAATCGGACCCTGAAGCCAATGGCCTCCTCCGGCGCGACTACCGCCGGCACTGGTCCACACCGAAAGGCTAACTATGCTGCGCCGCACCTTCACTCAACTCCTTGGCGTTCTGCCAGCCGCAACGCGTTCGGCGGACATCGCGCTCATTACGCACGCCGGCGGCCCTCATTTGAGCGCTTACATCGAAGGGCTCGCGCAGACGCCTGAAGCCGGCAAGGTGTGGCTCTGCGATCCCGCCACCGAATCCCAAGTCCGCAAGGGTCTCGGCAACAAACTCGCCGGCGTCTACCCATCCCCCCGCGAACTCTTCCAGGCGTCGAAACCCCATCTCGCCATCATTCCCATGGAAGCGGCCCTCGCCCCGCCCGCCATTGACGCCGCTCTCAACGCCGGTTGCCACGTCATGGCCGAAAAGCCCGCCTGCGTCCGTGCGGAGGATTTTGCGAGGCTAGCGGCCAAAGCCAACGCAAGGAAGCTCCACCTGATGCTCGCCCTGGCGAACCGCGTGGACCCGGTCATGCTGGAAGCGCGGCGACTCGTGCAGTCCGGCGCAATCGGCAAAATCTACGGCATGGAAATGCACACCATCGCGGACCAGACTCGTCTGACTGCGAAGGCCTACCACGAAACCTGGACCGCAAAGAAGAGTCGCGCCGGTGGCGGGCATCTTATCTGGCTCGGTATTCACTGGCTCGATCTCGCCGTTTACATCACTGGATCACGGATCACTCAAGTGGCCGGCTTCACTGGCAACGTGGGCGGCCAGCCCATCGACACGGAGGACTCCGCCGCTATCGCGCTGAAGTTTGCCAACGGCACTTTCGGCACCCTGACGTCGGGCTATTACATCGACCGCGGCAAGCACCTGTTCATCAAGGTGTGGGGATCCGATGGCTGGCTCGAGGTCCATCACGACCGCCCCGAAAACCCGCTCGAATGGTTCAGCAGCAGGCAGCCCGGCATACAGCGCATGAAGCCCACACGGCCGTTCGGCTACACGCCATGGGTCAATCATGTCGTGCGTGTGGCGCTCGGAATCGAGCCGGCCGTTCTCACCGCCAACGACAGCCTGCATGCGCTTGAAACCGTTTTCGCCGGCTACAAAGCCGCCGAAACGGGTCGCACGCAAACGATCCTGACCGCTCCTTAAGAGTCGCGGCTCAGGCGCTATCGGGACTACTGAGGTCTAGACAACACCAGGATAACCTTGGTTGTTGCCGCGCTGCTGAGGCCGCTGGGGTTGGTGACGGTGAGTTCGAATCTCCAATTGCCGTAGTCCGTGCGGATCAAGCTGATGCGAGGCCTGGCGGAGGTGACATCCGAGATGGTGGCCAAGCCGTGGGTTACGCGCCAGCTATAGGTCAGAATGTTGCCGTCGGGATCACTGGAGGAAGTCCCATCGAGGATGATGTCCCGGAACGCGGTCACAATCTCCCCGTTTCCGGCGATTCTGGCGGTGGGATTTTTGCCGCCCGCTGTACCACTATTATCCACGGTCACCGTAACAGTGGC
This sequence comes from Terriglobia bacterium, assembly GCA_016650235.1. Classification (GTDB taxonomy): domain Bacteria; phylum Acidobacteriota; class Terriglobia; order Bryobacterales; family Bryobacteraceae; genus VFZE01. Next base: position 2,991 of record JAENWC010000398.1, on the reverse strand, counting down.
AGTGGCCCTTTGGCCCAGGCGTCCCGTCGCAGTCAGGGTGTAAGTGGTGGTAGAAATCGGACCGGCATTGGTGAGGGACCCGTTCACGGGCCGTGGTCCGATGCAACATTCGATCACCACGTCGTTGGCGTTCTCAGTGGACCATGCATAGAGCACGGGCTGGCCCGACTTGATGGTATTCGGAGTCGCGGTGAAGCTCAGTATCCGTAATCTCGGATACACCACCACGGTCGCGGTGGAGGTTGCGGTCCCGAACTTGTTAGTTGCCGTCAGGGTATAAGTGGTGGTGGTGTTGGGCGTGACGGGCACGCTGCCGCTTGCCTGTACGGTCCCCAACGAGGTGATGGTCACCTCGTCGGCGTTTTGCACCTGCCAGGCGAGCGTGGAAGGATCGCCGGCCACAATCTCCACCGGCGTTGCCGAGAAGGAGATCACCGATGGCTTCGGCCCGGTCTGGACCGTAACAACCGTGGAAGCGGTCGTTTCACCAAACCGGTTGCGCGCGATCAAGGTGTAGGCTGTCGTCTGATCCGGGCTCACAACGACCGAGCCGTTAGGCGCGAAGGTACCCACATTCGGGATTTCAACGCTGTCGGCATCCTGCGTCTGCCAGTCAAGCGTGGAGGCCTCGCCTTGCAGGATGGTGGCCGGTGTGGCGGTGAAGCGGAGGATTCGCGGTTGCGGCTGCTCCACCACAACGGTTACGACAGCCGTATCTTCGCTGACGCGGTTGCGGGCGGTCAGGGTATAGGAGGTGGTCTCGGTGGGCGAAACAGGCACCGATCCGGTGCCCGGATTCAGGGCGGTGGTAACACCGGAGATAGTCACGGTGTCGGCGTTCTCCACCAGCCAGTTCAAGGTGGACTGCTGGCCGCTCCTGATGAGAGTCGGGTTCGCGGTGAAGCGCAGGATGCGCACTCGCGGAGTCTCACGCGTGGTGATGGTCACACGGGCGATTCCCTGGGCTCCACGGTCATCCTTCACCGTAAGCCGGAAACTGTACACGTTCCCCGCCGCGGCGGTGAACGAAGTCCTATTGGCGGTGGGGGCGCTCAGCGTTACGGCCGGACCGGCAATCTGGGACCACTGGAAGGTGATCGGATCGCCGTCGGGATCAAACGAAGCCGAACCGTCGAGATTGATCGTGCCGGCGGGCGCGCCCGTCTGGTCAGGACCGGCGTCGGCCACGGGCGGATCATTGCCGGTACGCGTGGTCCGGGTCAGCACTTCATACCGGACTCGCGGGACATCGACGGGGACCGGATGATCGGCGGCCTTGTATTCCCTCGGATGCATGAAGTTCCCAAACAGGATGCCGAATACGGCCCGCCCGTTGGTGTCATTGGTGATCATGGTTTCATTCACCCCGCCCTCGGCGGTGAAGGCAAAGTGATGGTTCACCGGGAAAACGAATCGGAGGGTGCCGCCGGGCTTGCTGTTGCCGGCACGGCTGCGAAGGTACCCGAGGTTGCCCTCCAGCCAAACGCGCTTGCTCAAATTAACGGCTCCGCTGCCGCCAGCCTGATCTACTACGCTCAAATAGTTTTCGGTCAGAAGATTGCGTTGCTGCACCCTGTTGACGATCGCGTTATCGAGGAACGCCTTGGTGCCGAACACGCCGATCCGGCCTTGGCTGAACAGATAGTCAAAAGTGAAGGCCGCCTGTCCCAGTGCGCCGGTGTTCTGAAACTCCTTGAAGGTCACAGCCTTGAAGCTGGCGAAGCTTCCGAGTTGGATATCCTTCCAGCGATTCACAATACCTGCGTCAAACTGGCCTTCCTTGCGGCCTCGGAAGTACATGTATTCACCCTGCAACTGGAGGGCGGTGTGCTTGCTGACCGGACTGAAGTATTGGCCGCGGCCGGTGAAGGTCAAATTGCCGGTGCCATCCGGACCCGCGTTCAATCCCATCAGCGAGAACTTCGGAATCTTGTTGGAATCGATCGCCTTATGCGCGGCCCTGTCGGCCATCTCGTTGAGCTGCGAAGTGCTCGGACCAGTGCTCACCGATTGCGCCGCGCCGGCGCCAGCGGCAGCCTGTGCGCCCGCCTGCTGGGCCGACTTCAAAGCGTCGACATCACCGCGGAGCTTCGCGTTCTCGTTTTTCAGATCCTTGAGCAGGTCCAGGATTTCATCCAGCTTGTCCAAGCGCCGCAGGATTTGCGAGCAGCACTCTTCCTGCTTCTTGGCGAGCGCATCCAGTGCCTTCAAGACATCGCCGGCGCCGCCCGCGCCGATGATCTTACCGTTGGCATCGGTCACCGTCAGCAACACACGGCGGTTCATCCAACGTCCCAGTTTGGTATTGTTGTCCACTTTCGGCGTGCCTTCGCCCTTGGACTCCACTGTCACCTGGCCCGCGCGGGCCCCGTACTTTTCAAGGAAGGACTTCACGGTGGCCGCACGCGCCGCTCCCAGCTTGTCGTTGAACGGGTGGGAACCAATCCAATCGGTGTGCCCCGCGATCTTGACTTTGTGGCCGGGGTTCTGGTTCAGGAGTTCGGCAATCCGCAACAGGCTGGGGTAGCCGTCGGTCAACACACTCATGTTGAACTCAAAATTAATCTCTTCCCAATCGTCCTTCGTAGCCGAAGTGGTGAGGCCTTGCGCAAAGACGAGACTGGAAATGAACAACATCATTCCACAAAGTGCGGTGAACCTGCGAGACATGGTCAAATACCCTCCTAAGTCAACGTGAACAACAGAGCGCAGCACCGGGGCATGCGAGATCTTGAGAAAAAGAGATCTAATAAGCATTGGCGCCAATTCTTGTTTCATATTAACAAGCATCCTATTCATCTTCAATAATATCCTATCTCTCGGCCGTCTCTTCAACAGCAACTTCATTGCCATAGCTGAATGTCCATTGAAGGCAGCCATATACAGCGCGCGGCCCCCGTCCCGAAGGAGCGCCCCCCAGCGGCTTTCAGATCTTTGACCACGCAAGGTCACCTGACCGCATTTGGTCACTTCAAAGCCGGACTTAATTGG
>JAENWC010000397.1 GCA_016650235.1 Terriglobia bacterium | reverse complement strand
GTTCATGGGGATGTCCACTGAGCGGGCGCGCCGGCAGGGCCTGCCGGCGTTGTGACTTTATTATAAGAAACTCACCGTGCACCTCGCGGACCTTTCCGATAGATCCGGAATCGAGCATCTGCTTCGCCTTCACGTACACCCCGCCGTAGCGCTACTGAAAGCCGAACATGATGTTGGTTTTCCGGTCCGCACTGTCGGCCCACGCCGGCATCGCTCCGTTAAGCTGCAATCAGAAGTATCACGAGCCGACAGCCCTCAACCAGGCAACGAGTTGAGACGGCTTACCAACACGGATCGACGGGCAGAGTTTCTCCAGTTCGGGAATGCGGCGGAGGAAATCCCTGTCGCATGTCAAAAACCAGGCGTAGTGGTTATGAGCAGCATACATGAAGTGCTTTGCATCGTCCGGCTTCAATCCCGCGACGAGCAACTTCGCATACAGTGGCCCGTCGACGACGTCGGTCACCAGCGGATTGGCGATGCAGCCCCTGTACGGGTCAACAACGGTAAACGAGTCCAGAACCCGGTGATCATCCTGCGCTAGCGGCACGTTGGCTAGGCCGCGCTTGAGGTTGTCGCGGTGCGGAGCAGGCGCGCGCTCCATTTCACGTAGTGACTGACGCGACGTCCCGAACGTGACTCTCCCTTTCTGATCCCATTCCACCAGTTGGTCAAGCGCTTCGCCCTCAACGTCTGGCAGATCGCGTTGGGTCAGCCCAGAAGCCACGTCGTTGTCGAGATAGACCAACAAGTTCACAGGTTAGCATGTCCGTTCTTAGCGGTCTAACGACTTCGCCTCAGTCGCCTCAGTCGCGGCCCGTTTCTGACCGGCGCTTGCAGCGCTTCGTTATGCTCGTCATGAGCGCCGGTCCAACCCTGATGAAGTTCGCAGCATCCTCCACTCCGAGGGCGCGGTGATTGAGCTTGACTCTCGCGGACCACAGCTTTCCGACCTTTCTTGAAATGCAGCAAGGAGTTGAGGAGTTCGAAGTTCTGTCGGGCAACCATCTGGACAGCTTCCGGCAGAGGAAAAGCGGATCCAGAAATGTCCGGTTTTGCGATGCGTTCACAGGTACTTTAGAGTCACCCTTGGCCTTCTCCGCGCCCGCACCATACACCACAAAATCGAACCAAATGTAAGCCTCGGCATAGTCCTGCCAGCCTTGGCCCCTTTTCGAAAATCTGGATCAATGGATCACTGTTTCACCAATAACTGTTGTATTTCTCCTCACGCCGGTGGAATACTCTTAGCGTCAAGTGAATTTGATGTCCTTCGGTTGAGAACCAGTGTCCACCATCACCACGCGAGTTTTTCATCTGCACTCCAACTTTCTTTGCCCAGTCGGTTGAGTTAAAATATGGCTCCTGCTGGTCGTCGTGTTCAATTACCGGATCGGACTCGATTTCGGACTCGATTCTGCCCTCCCGATAACGTTCCCAAAGCCGTCGTTGCTGGTAGGAAGCGCCCGTCCGATCAAACTCTTCCTGGAGCTTTGGCGGAAAAGCTATGAAGGTGTAGTTTGTAGCCGTAGAGGAACGTTTATTGATGTCCACCAAAAGTTGACGGATAAGACCCACGGGTACTGTCCCGAGCGAATTGTGGAAACCTAGATCTCGATTGTGGAACCTGACGCAGTATGGACTTATTTCCAATTCTTGACGGATAAGACGATGATCCAATGTGCCAAATTCCCATTCAAATAAACGAACCGATATGGTCGGACTGCTAACAAATGTTCGCTCTGGCTCGGACCATATTGCCTCTAGGCCTGATTGACCGTCGTAAAAAACGACGAACCGATACCGTGCGCCAAGGCCAGGTATTTTCCCGGCTTCCACTTGGGCACGTGACTCCGCGATTACTTCCTCTACAGTGGTACTGTCACTCTTCGCAACAACCTCGAAAATCTTTTCCCATCTGGGGAACACTTCCATCTCAAGTTCGTACGATGGCGTTTCTTCTTGGATCGACGCCAACCGATTTTTGAATTCTTTTTCCTGCGACAGCAGTTTCCCGACATGGCCGACGAGCATCCACAGGACCATTATCGTGATCGTAAGGACCGCCGTGAGCACTGCCACCATACTAGGAAGGTCTAAAAAAAAGAAAAGTAATACAGGGGCACTTCCTGCTATCGCAATGATTAATCTTTCCTTTGTCTTCATCTGCGCTTACTTGCTCTCGACAATTCCGATGTTCAAGCAATGGAAAGTATGTGACATGTTCTTGGAAGTATACCAATTCCAACAAGTCTTCCAGTGTGAGAGTCGGCGGACCAGATCCCAGGCTCCGGAGTTCGTTACTGATGGGTGTTCGAGGCCAGCCTTCGCTGGGCCTTGAGCTTGAGGATGGCAAATGAGCGCCTCGTAATCAGTCTGCTCGTTACCGGAGAGCACACCTTCGTTTGCCCTGCCGGCAAGGTCAGTTGGCGCCAGCGCGGCCCAGGTGGACTTATTATAAGAACCTATTCGCCGGGCGAGGGTTTGGTGTACTTGCAGAGGGCCCCTGTTTTCCGGCAACTGTGGCGCCAGTGCGCTTGTTGGCTTTCGATTGAGTCTTCGATATGCGCGTCAGCCGTAAACTTAGCCGAATTGAGAGCGCCGCCGCGCCCTTTACGAGCTAGCCGACTGAGATTGCGCGTGTTCCTCAGAAAGAGAAGCGCAAGGCAAGTTGGATCTGACGCGGATTGCCGACGATGCTTGTAATGACACCCGCGTTGGGATTGCCGATGCTCGAATTGGGTAGAGCGAACTGAGGCGTATTGAACAGGTTGAAAATTTCGGTGCGGAACTGCAGCTTGTATTTCTCGCTGAATGAGAACTGCTTGAACACCGAATAATCAAAATTGATCCGGCCCGGACCCCGCAGGATGTTGCGGCCGCTATCGCCGAACGTGAACTGCGCCGGGACTCCCCAGGCAGCTCCGGCGGTGTTAAACGAAGTGTCATACCACTTGTTGGGCGTGGGGTTGTCGATGGTGCCCACCTTGAGGCGATTGGGGCGGCTGCCGCCGGCGTTGGAGACCGAAGTGGCCAGAGCCGGAGTGAAGGGCAGGCCGGTCTGAGCAGTGAAGATCACGTTCATGTCCCAGCCGCCGATAATCGCGTTGGCGACTGCGGAATCCATGCTAACCTTGCGGCCTTTGCCGAGGGGGAGTTCATAGTTCATGCTGTGGGTGAAGCGCTGTGCGATGTCGAAACCGCTGGTGCCACGGTCGCATCTGCGGCAACGGCGATCCTGAGGAATGGGACCATTGTCGGCGCCGCCGAAGGCGTTGGCGACATCGTCGATGGAGTGCGCCCAGGTATAGGCGGTGAGGAAACCGATGCCGTTGGTGAAACGGCGTTCGAGCGAGGCCTGTAGGGAGTGGTAACCGGAGAGGCCGTCGGACACATTATAGGTAACGCCAACCACATTAGGAGCGATGCCGATCAGCGGACGGCGCGGACCCGGCGCCCCAGGGCCCGGAACCGGCTGGTTGAATTCAAAGCTGGTGTCGAGGCGGCGGCCGAGGTTTCCGACGTAGCCGACCTTGGCCACCAGGTTTTTGGGCAACTGTTGCTGCACCTGGAAATTGAACTGCTCGGAGTAGCCCGACTTGAAATTAGGATCTACGGCGAGCATGCCGCCAACGGGGTTGTTGGCCACCACATTGAAGTCCAGTACGGGGATGGGGGCCAGGCCGTCCTGCACACGCTGCGGGTTGGCGGAGAACTGGTTGATGTCCACCGTGTTGATGGGTCCAAATGGAAGCTGGCGGTGGCGGCGCATCAGAACGCTTTCGCTGCCGGCGGGGTTGTAGAAAATGCCGACGCCGCCGCGCAGGACGGTGGTGGGCCGGAGACGGTAGGCAAAGCCGAAGCGCGGAGCAAAGTTGTTGGGATCGCGATGGATTCCGGTTTCGGGATCGGTGTTGAAGCCGGCGATGAGAAGCTTTCCGGTAACCACGTCAAAATTGGATTGGCGATTGGCGACTTCGGTGATGCGTGTGTCGTACTCATAGCGCAGGCCGAGGTTGAGGGTGAGTTTGCCGGATACTTTCCAGTCGTCCTGCACGTAGGTGCCCCACTCGGTGATTCGCATGCCGGGGAACACGAGTGTGAAGTCCTGTTCAATAGTGGATGCGGTGCCCAGCAGCATGCCGGCGGCATCGTCGCCCGTGTTGGCGGTGTTGTTGGGGTCATTAGTAAATGTGCGGCTGAAGTTGAACCGGCCGTTGCCGCGGTTAGTCTGGAACTGGGTGACCTGGCGGCGGCGCGCTTCCAGACCGAAGCGAACAGTGTGCTTGCCGCGAATGTTGGTGAAGTTGACGCCGGGATGGAAAGTGTTCTCGACGCGGAAAATCGGGAGAGAACGGGTTTGGCCGATTCCCTGATAGGCTCCGGGGAGAAAGATGGGGAGGCCGTCGGAGAGTTGGCCCTGGTTGGCGTTCTTCACGCCGAGTAGTTCGCCGAGCTTGGAGCCTGGGACGGCGCCCTCCTGTAGGAAGACGAGGTTAAAGCGGTTGTAACCCATCTTCGCTTCCATAATGAAGCTGGGCGAAATGGTGCGAATCCAACTCAACACGGCGTTGTAAGTCTTTAGGCTGGAGTCGCCGGCGAAGGTCGCTTCACTGCCAAGAGCGACCGGCACATTCATTCCTTCGATAGTGACGGGAGCAAAGGTAGCGGGCTTGGTGGTGACGGTGTCCTGACGCGAGTAGCGGCCGAAGACGGTGTCGCGTTCCGTGGCGTTCCAGTCGATACGGGCATCACCCTGATTCCAGCGCTGCTTGTCCTTCGGGTTGCTGGTGTAATTGTTGGTGAGGCCCGCCGATTGCGGCATGGGGTAGGCATTGATGACACGCCGCATGACCGAGTCAAACATGGTTGCCGGTATCAGCCGGCCTGGGAAGGGGTCGCGGACAAAGCCGGTTGCAGTGCCGGCCTGAGGCCGCGTTGTGAAGGGATTGAAAATATCGCGGACGTTTCTGAAGTCGCCGGTACGCACTTCGGGCAGGGGCACGGAGCTGACAACGGTATTCTCAAAGCGGCGGCGGAAGCCTTCATAGTTACCGAAGAAGAACAGCTTGTTGGGGATGATCTTGCCGCCAAAGCTGCCGCCAAACTGATTCTGGCGCAGAGCGGGTTTGGCTGCGCCGGGACGCGCAAAGAAGTTTTTCGCGTCGAGCTTCTCATTGCGGATAAACTCGTACGCGCTGCCATGCCATTCGTTGGAGCCGGATTTGGTGATGACATTCACTGTTGTCCCGGCGTTGCGGCCCTGATCGGCGGCGAACATGTTGGTCTGAATCTTGAACTCGCGCACCGCCTCAACGGAGGGGCGCAGAACGATGGCGAGCGTAAGGCGCTCATTGTTATCGACGCCATCTATGAGGAAATTGTTGGAGCCTTCGCGGTTCCCGTTGGAGAAGAGTTCGCTGCCGGGACGCAGGTCATCCGGGCGTGCGCCACTCATGATAGTGCCTGCCGCGCCGAAGCCGACGCCGACCACACCCGGTCCAAGTATGGCCAATTGGACGAAGTTGCGTCCATTGAGCGGAAGATCCTGAATGGCCTTGGTCTCGATAACCTGGCCGATGGAAGAGCTGTCGGATTCGATGAGTGGGGGAGCGCCAGTAACTTCGATGGTCTGGGTCACTTCGCCCACTTCCAGAGAGAAGTCGATACGGGCTACCTGGTTGACTTCGAGACGAATGCCGTCGCGGTTCACCTGGCGGAAGCCGGTCTTGGAGACGACTACGCGGTAGTCGTCCGGGGTGAGGAACGGGACGGTGTAGGCTCCCGAGTCGCCAGACTGGGCCTTTCTCTCGTTGCCGGTCTTTACATTGATGACTGTGACGGTGGCGTCGGCGACAACCGCGCCGCTCTTGTCGGTAATGGACCCGGTGAGCTGCGAGGTGGTCTGTCCAAATAGGGCAGACAGGCTAACCGACATCAATGAAGCAAGAACCAATAATCTTTTTGGTAAAGTGAACATGCAATCTCCTGAAGCTGAAATCGGACCAGACTGTTATCTATTATACAGCCATCTCCCTCATTCAATGCTGTGGCTGTTTGCGGGAGTCACAACCACCGTTCGCTGCCTGTGGTCGCGGGGTGGTTTAAGGAACAGGCATGGCAACTCGCCAAACCGCCCGTCACGGAAATAGGAATAACTTTACCTTCGGCCACTGTTGCGCAAAGGCGATGCTCGAGATGCCGATATAGAAAACGGCGCAAAAGACCAGACCGGCCCGGGTCAGCCAGCCCGGCCGCAACGGCTTGGGCAGCAATGTCATCAGAACCCAAAGCGTGTGTAGGGCGGTGAACCCCAACGCGAAGTTCCACATCACCGTGGTCGCGATCGCCAGCACCAGCGGATCAGGCGTCAATCGCAGGACAATGAGACCCCAGACGCAGTAGAGGGCAAGGATCGAATAGTAGACGTATTTGACCTTGTTGCCATCCATCAATTGCAATCGTTTCGATCCGATCCAAAGGATGTCCGTCCAGCGGCGGGCGATGTTGTCCAGTTGGCTCACCTGCGTCGGAGCAAGCACCATGAAGCCGCACAGCAGCGTGAGGAACCAGAAGACTTGCCCATGCCGGTTGGCGATGGCCTGCGCGGTCATGGCTGCCGCCGAGTTGCCGTCCACGACGCTGACTCCTCGAATAAACTCGTAGCTGAACATCGCCGGCAGCGCCATGCCGAGCATGCATCCCGGCGCCCAAAGCAAAAACTGATCCTTGCGGATCAAGCGCAACCACCGCCGCCAGCGGCTCAGGGATTCCTCATCGACGGAAAAAACTTTGCCGGTGTGGGACAGCTTGATGGAACGGCCCCCCACCATGCTCGGGATCGCGCCGACGGTGCCGCCCATGCCCCATCCCTTGTCCCGCGTGTAGTTGGAGAAGGCGCTATTGGTAAGCCCCCCTGCGCCGGCGACGGCCGAAAAGGCCGCCAGCGTGGCCCAGTTGATCTCCCCTTT
>JAENWC010000396.1 GCA_016650235.1 Terriglobia bacterium | reverse complement strand
GGCCGAGCGGGGACGGGCCAGCGGAACCTTTACGGGAGGGCTCAGCGAAGCTCCCGGTCCACGGCCCAAAGCGACGATGCGATCCGAAAGAAGCAGCGCTTCGTCCACCGAATTTGTGATCATCAGTACGGTCGCCCTGGGCTCCCGCTCCTCGCACAAGCGGGCCAGTTCCTGTTGCAGCGTCGCCCGGGTCAACGCGTCGAGCGCGCCGAACGGCTCGTCCAGAAACAAGACCCGCGGCTCCACCGCAAACGCACGCGCGATCGCCACGCGTTGGCGCATCCCGCCGGAGAGCTGGCCGGGACGCTTCGCCATCGCCGCTCCCAGCCCGACCAGCCGCAAATACTTCTCCGCGTGGCCGGCCTGTTGCGCCCGCTTCCATTGTGGAAAAGCCCCGCCTACCGCCAGGCGCACATTTTCGAGCGCGCTCAGCCATGGGAGCAGGGAGTAGTTTTGGAACACCATCGAGGCTTGCCGTGGGAAGTCCGTCACCGGGAGGCCGCTGATGAATGCGCCCCCCGCGTCCGGTTTCAGCAATCCCGCCGCGATCTTCAGCAGCGTGCTCTTACCGGACGCCGAAGTGCCCACCACGGAAACAAACTCGCCCTCTTCCATGTACAGGTTCACATTGTCCAGCACGCTTCGAGGTCCGAAGCTCTTGTGGACGCCTTGCAGTTTGAGAAAAGCCATGGTCTCGGTTAAACCGCCTTGAGCCGGGCTTCGGCCAGCTCCATCATCAGGTCCAACGTGAAGCCCACGATGCCAATCGTGACAATGCACAACAGAATGTGGGAGTAGATCAGGCTGTTGTACTCCTGCCACAGAAATCCGCCCACGCCCGGTGTGCCCGTCAGCATCTCCGCCGCCACAATCACCAGCCACGCCAGTCCCAGGCTCAGACGGAAGCCCGTGAACATGTACGGCAGCGTCGCCGGCAGCAGCACCTTCGTGAACCTCTTCCACGGCGAAAGTCGGAGCACCTTGGCCACATTCAGATAATCCTGCGGAATCGCGCGTACCCCGTGCATGGTGTTGATGACGGTCGGCCACATAGAACACAACGCGATGGTGAACAACGCGGCCGGCTCCGACTTCTGGAACAGAACCAGCCCCAGCGGCAGCCACGCCAGCGGCGAGATGGGCCGTAACACCTGGATAACAGGATCAAACATGCGGGACAAAAGAACAGAGCTTCCCAGCAGCAGGCCCATCGGCGTCCCGATCAGAATCGCCAGCAGGAACCCCTTGGCCACGCGGTAAAGGCTGTATGCGGTCATGCGCAGGATTCCCTGATCCATCTCGCCTCGCTTTTCCCACGGAGCCAGCACGTATAGCTTGCTCTCTTCCCAGGTCTGTAGAGGAGACGGAAGCTCTTTCGCGACCGTGGCGCTCAGCAGCCACCACAGCCCCCCTACCAAGCCGATCCCGACCAGCGATAAAGCCATGCTCTGCATGATGCGCGTCATCCGTTATGCCTCCCGCAAACTGTGAATCGTGAAACTCTTCGCGTACTTCTCCGGGTCCTTCGGATCGAACACGGCGTCGGCCAGCTTCTGAGGGGCCATGTCCGTGGCCGTCACCTTTACGCCCAGCTCCTTCATCGCCGAGGCGTACAGATCGGGCCGCATCACCTTGTCCACAATCTGTTTGTAGGCAGGCGCGCCGGCTACCATGCCCCACCGGCGGAAGCTCGCCAGCCACCAGTACCCGAACGTCTTCGCCGGGAAGTTGCAGTTCCGCTTGTTGAAGATCATGTAATTCGGATCCTGCTCCTTGCGGCCATCGCCGTAATCGTACTTGCCGAGCAACCGGTCGAGGATGATCTCCGGCGGGCAGTTGATGTAGGTTGGCCGCGAAATGATGGAGGCCACCTTCGGCCGGTTCTCCAGCTTGTCGTTGTACTCGCTCGCAAGATGCAGCGCCTTAAGGATCGCCGTCACAGTCTTTGGATTCCTCGCCGCGAACTCCTCGGTAAATGCGCACACTTTCTCCGGGTGATCCGGCCACATCTGCTGCGTCGTGACGACCGTATAGCCGATGCCATCGGCAATGGCCCGCAGGTTCCAAGGTTCGCCGACGCAGAAGCCGTCCATCTTGTCCACTTTCATATTCACCACCATTTGCGGCGGCGGAATGGTGATGAGGCTGATGTCCTTGTCGGGGTGTATCCCTCCAGAGCCCAACCAATGCCGCATCCACATGGCGTGCGTTCCCGGAGGAAACGTCATCGCGAAAGTCAGTGGATCGCCCTTGGCCTTGGCCTCCATGGCCAGCGGTTTCATATCCGCCGCCTTCTTTACCTTGCCTTTGAATTTGTTGGCCAGCGTGATGGCTTGCCCGTTCCGGCTCAGCATCCACGGAATCACCATCGGCTTCACCGGAGACCCCAGCAGTCCCATGGTGGAAGCGAACGGCATCCCGATCAGCATGTGCGTGGCGTGATTTTCGCCCAGCGTTAGCTTGTCGCGGATCACCGCCCAGGACGCCTCCTTCGAGATCACGGAATTGATGCCGAACTTCTTGAAGAGTCCCAGCTCGTGCGCCATTACGATGGGTGCGTTATCCGTGAGGGCGATGATGCCGAATCGAACCTCCGGAACCTCCGGCGCGTCAGAGGCGTAAGCGGCGCCCACCCAACCTGTGGGAAGCCCTGAAAATAGTGCTGTGAGCGGCGCCGCCGCCGCGGTCCGCTTCAGAAATGTTCTGCGTTTGATGTGCAAGGAATCCTCCGTTTGATTGAGTCGGGAAGACAGGGCTCACCCGTAACTACCCGGCGGCAAGCCACGCGGGCATGCTTTCTATTTTTCAGACTGGGATTTGCGCTCGACAGGTGAGCGTTTCGAAGGGAGACAGGCCCCGGCTACGCGTCTACCAACCTGTGGTAAACCGTGAACCCATTATGCCCGAGATCCGGGCGTTTGGGAAGACCCGGCGCAATAGAAGTTTTTTATGGAATCAATGCGGTTGAGGGCACTCGTGCGCCATCAGCGCATCTTCAAACGAAAAATCCAGCTCCGGCCGCTTGTGATTCCGCTTGTGCCAGCGGTAGCTCTCTTCCAATCCCGCGCGAAAACCAGTCGCCTTCCAGCCGAGCACTTTCCGCGCCTTTTCCGTTCTCCCGGTGATCGGCGGCATGTCGAAGTAGACGCCGAAGTACAGCGGACCGGTAAGCTGATTTCCGCCGGCCTGGGTGATCTTCTCCCGGTCCACCAGCGACAACCGCACCGGCAGTCCCGCCGCCTTGCCCAGCTCGCGCACTAATTGGCTTTGGGTGATCGCGCGCGGGTGGGCGATGTTGAAGGCATGCCCTACGGCTTGCGGGCTCTCCATGGTCAGCAGGCACGCTCGAACCAGGTCCTTGACGTAGGCGAATTGCATCAGGCGCTTTCCATCGCCCGGAACCAGGATGGGGCGGCCTGACCGCAAGCGGTCCCAGAAGAAAGCTTCGCGATAGAAAGGATTCCCCGGCCCATAGATGTAAGGCGGACGCAGTGTGACGGCCGGAAATCCGCCCTTCTCGTTCATCCGAAACAGTGCCCGCTCGCTCATCGCTTTGTTGCGCGCGTAGAGGTCCGGGTGCCCATCCGGGGCCAAATCATCGGATTCAACATGATCCAGCCCGTCGCCATAGGCGGCCACGCTTGACATAAACACGTACCGCGAAAGATGGTCCCCGCACGCCTTGGCCGTGCTCTCCACCTGCTTTGCCGTGGTGCCTCGGCCCCAGTCATAGACGTTATCGAATACCACGTCAAAGCGCTCCGAGGCCAGCGCCGCGCGCATGGACGCCGGGTCATTACGATCGGCCATCAGATTGCCAACCCGCTTCCCCAGGTCATGGCCCGGCTTGCGATGCAACACGGAAACCTGGTGACCGGCCTGGAGCAGCTCTTTCACAAGAGCCCGGCCGATGAACAACGTGCCGCCGATCACCAGTGTTCGCACAAGCGCCTAGTCGTAGTATTCCAGACCCAGGTGCGTGATGAGGTCCTCGCCCATCAGGTGCCGCAGCCGGTTCTTCAGCTTCATCAACTGTATGAAGATGTCGTGTTCCGGATAGAGTCCGGGAGCCGTCATCGGTCCCTTGAAGTAGAACGACAGCCACTCCTGAATGCCGCGCATGCCGGCGCGCTGCGCCAGGTCCATGAACAGCACAAGGTCCAGCACCAGCGGAGCCGCCAGAATCGAATCCCGGCACAGGAAGTCGATCTTGATCTGCATCGGATAGCCGAGCCACCCGAAGATGTCGATGTTGTCCCATCCCTCCTTGGAGTCCCCACGCGGCGGATAGTAGTTGATCTTCACCGAGTGATACAGATCCTTGTACAACTGCGGATAGAGGTCCGGCTGCAGGATCGTATCCAGTACGCTTAGTTTGGTCTCTTCCTTCGTCTTGAACGAGCCTGGATCTTCCAGCACCTCGCCGTCGCGGTTGCCCAATATGTTGGTCGAGAACCACCCGTTGATCCCCAGCATGCGCGCCTTCAATCCCGGCGCTATCAGCGTCTTCATGAACGTCTGGCCGGTTTTGAAATCCTTGCCGCAGAGGGGAACGTTCCTCTCACGCGCCAGATCGAGCATCGCCGGGATGTCCGATGTCAGGTTCGGCGCGCCGTTGGCGAACGGAACCCCGGCCTGCATCGCGGCATAAGCGTAGATTTGACTCGGCGCGATGTCGGGATCGTTCTTCATCAGCCCGCACTCGAAATCCTTCAGCGTCTGGTGCACTGCGGCGGGCCTGTGGAACACCTCCGTCGAGCCGCACCAGATCATCACCAGCCGGTCGCAGCCATTCTTCTGCTTGAAATTCGAGATGTCCTCGATCAGCATCTCGGCATGGTCGCGCTTGGTCCCGCCCTGTTTTACGTTAGGACCCGTGATCCGCTTGACGTAGTTCTGGTCAAACACGGCCTTCATCGGCTGAACCGCGGATAGCGGTCCCTTCACCTGTTCCAGCATGGCCGGTTCGAGAACCTTGGCGTGCGCGGCTGCCTCATACGCGTTGTCTTCGAAGATGTCCCAGCCGCCGAAAACAAGGTCATCCAGTTTGGCCAACGGGGCAAAATCCTTGATCTTTGGGGAGCGTCCATCGGTGCGTTTCCCGAGCCGGATGGTGGCCATTTGAGTGAGCGAACCCACCGGTTCGGCGGCTCCTCGTTTGACCAATTCCACACCTGCCATAAACGTTGTAGCTACTGCGCCAATGCCGGGTATCAGGATGCCGAGTTTACCGTCGGCCGGCGCGATCTTCACAGATTGTTGGTTTGACAAAAAAATTGAAACTCCTATGACAAGAATACTTTGGGATCTGTTCCCATTTCACGTGCTTGGTAAAATGGGCAGAATTGTTATACTAGCACTTCATGCCCCCCCGCGGTACGGTCACCATCTCGACCCTTTTGGCCGATGACGAGCAGTTGGCACTCGATGAACTCGCTTTCCATCTGGGCCAGTTCCCTGAAATCGAGGTGATCGGCACGGCCCGCAACGGCCTGCAAGCGGTGGACCTGATCCAGGATCTCGAACCCGACCTGGTTTTTCTCGATGTACAGATGCCCGGTCTGGATGGAATTGGGGTGATCCGGCGGCTGCAGGAGCTCGGCGGCCCGCTGCCTTACTTTATCCTGGCCACAGCTTATGACCAGTACGCCGTGGAGGCGTTCCAACTCGAGGCGCTCGACTACCTGCTCAAGCCGGTGGACCACGAGCGGCTGGCCGTCTCCATCGCCCGCGCCCAACGTTACGTCCAGGACAAACAGCGAGCCATCGAGCCTGCCACATCCGAAACGCCTGCCGGCGCAGCCAGGCCGGCGCTGCAACGAACCAAGGTCCTGGTCAAGAGCGGCGCGCGCAACCTCATCGTGGACGCACGCGATATTGTCTACGCCACCATCGACGACGGGCTCATTACCGTGGTCACCACCACCGTGGAAGGCATGTCCAACTACCGTACCATCGAGGAGCTGCAATCCAACCTCGATCCGGAATCGTTTTGGCGCGTCCACCGCTCCTACCTTGTGAACATCAACCGCATCAAAGAAGTAGTGCCCTGGTTCAAGTCCAGCTTCCAGCTAAAGATGGATGACAAGAAGGGATCGGAGATCCCGGTCAGCCGCGTGCAGACCAAACGCTTGCGCGCCTTGCTCAAGCTGTAGTTACTGCACTGGATCGGAATCAGAACATAAGCTTTAAGCCGAATTGCATGATGCGCATCGGATTGACCAGGCCGCGGACCTCACCCATGCGGGTGCCGTCCGGCGTCAACTGATTGACGTTGGTGAAGCCAATTCCGTTGGGAGCACCGAAATAGGGCGTGTTGGTGGAATTGATCGCCTCCACGCGGAACTGGAGGTTGAACCTTTCCTTGAACGCGAAATTCTTGAACACGGAGAAATCCAGGTTGCGCTGGCCGGGGCCGCTCATCACCTGGTAGCCGAAGGTGCCAAAGCGGCAAAGGTCCTGGCGGCTGGGAACATTGCAGGTGACGCGGGAGAACGCCTGGGGATTGAACCATTGGGCGCGGGTTGGATTATCGAGGTACAGATCGCCTACCTGGTCAGGCCGCACCGGGCCGCCGGTGTTGATATCGCCTCCCTGGGTGACGGTGAAGGGGAAGCCGGAACGGATGGATACGATACCATTGCTCTGCCAGCCGCCGATGATATAGCCAAGAGCGCCCTTGAGGTTTCTGCCCGGGAGTTCCCAGACGAAGTTGGCGACCATGTTGTGGCGTTGATCGAACCGGAAGCGGCCGCGGCTGCCCAACCGGTTGAGTGGGTCCTGATAGGAGACGCCTTCCTGCCCGCCATTCTCGCCATCGCCGTGCGTCTTCGACCAGGTATAGGCAAAACCGAAGGCCACTCCACGGCTGAAGCGGTGATCCGCCTTGACTTGTAAACCGTGGTGGAAATTCTCGCCATAGGAGTCGATGTAGCGAATGGTGCTCAGCGTCTGGACACCCCGTTGTGGAACGGCGGGATCGTAAAACTGCTGATAAGGCCGCCGAATCTGGACGTTGGTGTCCGGAGACGGCAAGGGTTGATTGTAATTGCCGACGGAGTTCCCCGTGTGCGATCCCTTGGATCCGACATAGCCGACGGTCAATGCGGTGTTGAACGGAAGTTCGCGCTGAATATCGAAGCTCCACTTCCACACATCGCCGTGCTTATAGTCTGGCGGAACGTAATTGAGGGCCACGGGACGGGCCGCGGCAGCGACGCCGGCACCCTGGAGGAATGGATCGTTCAACGTCAGGATGGGCTGGCCGGGCCGGAAAATGCGCGTTTGCAGATTGAGGGGTAGTCCATTGCCGCCCGTCACGGGAATGATCTGAGAAACGTCAGTCACCGAATTGAAGAGCAAGGAGCCTGACTTGGGCGGCATCAGGTTGAAAATGGTCCACGTATTGAGGTGATTGATATTGTCGAACAAGCCTGCGCCCGAACGAATTACCCATTTGTCCTTTGGACGGAAGGTGATGCCGAGGCGCGGCATGAAGAAATTCTTACTCTTGAAGAGAGCGATTGCGCCGGCATCACCTAAACTCGCCGGGGCGATCGCGGGGATCTTAGCGCCGCCCGGTATTTGATAACCGGCTCCCCGGCCGTCAACCCCCAGACCAGTCCCAGGAAAGTCCAGCGTCCGCCATAATCCCTTGGAATCAGTAGGTACGCCGATGTAATCCCAACGGAGCCCGCCGCTGATAGTCATCCGCGGGCTCACTTTCCAGTCATCCTGGAAGTAACCGCCCAGCCGGGTGTTGCGAGGGCAAGTCAGCGGGAGTCCTTCGGGGGATGTGGAAGAGTTGGGCAGTCCCAACAGGAACGAAGCCAGCGCATAGCCGGATTCGTTGCCGCTGAAGCCGAGGGCGCCCTCTTCCACATTGGCCGCGCCGCGCTCCATCGTGATGTAGTAGATT
>JAENWC010000395.1 GCA_016650235.1 Terriglobia bacterium | reverse complement strand
CCGTGGTGCTCCGCATGTTGATCCGGGTGACCATGCCGGCCACGCCACTTACTTCGATTCGGTCGCCGATGGCCACGGGGCGTTCGGCCAGAATGATCAGTCCGCTGAAGAAGTTGTTGATGATGTTCTGGAGGCCAAATCCCAGACCAATCCCAACCGCACCCGCCAGCACCGTCAGGGAGCTGAAGTCGAGCCCGGCATTGTTCAGGGCCATGACAAAACCCAGCGCAATGAAGAGGTACCCCGCGATCCGGCCAATGGCAAACCGCAGAGCCGGTTCAAAATGAGTGCGTGACAGCACCCTCTCCACCAGCAAGCGCCGGAAAAAGCGTTCCAGGATCAAAACGACTGCCAGCAGAATAAGCAGCGTGAAGATGCCTCCCAGAGTGACGGTGCTGTTTCCAAGTTGAGCGAGCGGGTGATTCAACACGCTGTGAACTTTTGACCAGAGGGCGGTTAATGATTCATTCATGACTGGATTCGGTGCGCGGTTGATTGATCCAACAACCCGGACGTCAGTAACAGGCTCAGGGTAATCCGCGCCGGCACCGCCGGAAAGCTTCCCTTCGGATTATTTGATCGGTGAGGGCGGGGCGGTGTGTTAGGTTGGAATTAGCACTGCATAAACAAACTCGCGGGTGGCCGTTGCTGCCGCCAGCACGAAGGAAAGAAAATGATCATCGACGTCCATACTCATTTGAACAATTACGATGAAACCCGGATTGTGCCGGTCGGGAAATGCCTGGAGCAGCTTCAGGAATCCATGGCCTACAACAAGGTGGACCACGCGATGGTGCTGACTTCCTACATCGTCAACGAACACCGGCCCTCCACGGCGGACGTAGTCACGGCCACCGGGGGGCTGGACAACATTCACGTCGTCGCCGGCATCAGCTTTCTGAATTATCGCGAGCGTGACCTGCGCGAGATCGCCGACTTTCTCAAGGACCGCCGCGTGGTTGGGCTGAAGTTGTATCCCGGCTACGAGCCGTTCTATCCCTCCGACAAGCGCTGCCAGGTCATCTACGATCTGGCGATGGAGTTCGACGTGCCGGTGATGATCCACACGGGCGACACGTTTAACCCCAAGGGCAAGCTGCGCTACTCGCATCCGCTGAACATCGACGACGTGGCGGTGGACAACCCGGAACTCAAGCTGGTGGTCTGCCACATCGGCAATCCGTGGATTCGCGACTGCATGGAGATCGTTTACAAGAACAAGAACGTCTATGCCGACATCTCCGGGCTGGTGCTGGGCGATTTCAAATCTCAGTTCAAGAAGTTCATGCTCCAGCAGGTCAAGGAGATGATTCTCTACGCGGGCGAACCCCGCTACCTGCTTTACGGCACGGACTGGCCGATCTGTCGGATGCGTACCTACCTTAAGTTCGTCAAGGAGCTGGGCCTGCCACCGGAAAATCAGGAATTGATCTTGTGGAAGAATGCCGCACAACTCTTCAAGCTGGATATCGGTGAACCGGTCAACGAAACAGGGAAGGCTACCCACGCCGCGCGGTGACTTGGAGAGAGGATGAATTGGCCTCAACAGTGGCTACGGGACACTCGGCAAGGCGGCGTTGAAATGTGGCGAACACGCGTTGGCAGAAAGCTTTTTCCTGAACCTCCGCGACAACTACGAAGATTCGCACCGCAGCGAAGAGATGGGTTTGCTGGCAGAGATTTGGTGCAAGCGCGAAAAACAGGGAGAAGCAAAGGAATTGCTCCTTGAGTGTCTTCGCAAACTTGTCGCTGAGAGTAAATCGGCTACCGGTTCTGATAAACGCTTCTTTGAAAGTTGTTTTCAGAATCAGCGCGGCACATTGCTGATGCTCTTTCCGTCAGAAAGTCAGGCCATGCTAGTCGCAAGTGGAATTCCTGGCTCCACGCCAAACGGATCCGCCACACGGCGGTGTCAAAATTGTGAATCTGCTCGCTCAACCCAAGGGCCGGATCGCGCTCTTCACCTTGCTCTATTTGAGTGAAGGCGGGCCGATTGGGTTCATCTGGTGGGCCCTGCCCACGATGCTCCGCACGGCGGGAGTCGCGGTTCCCCAAATCACTGCGCTCACCGCGCTGCTCGTGTTACCCTGGGTTTTCAAGTTTCTCTGGGCGCCGCTGGTGGATGCGTGCCGCACGCCGCGCTGGGGTTTTCGCGCGTGGATCATCACCGCCCAACTGGCCATGGGCGCGGCGCTGTTGCCACTCAGCTGGCTTGATCCGGTGGAGCATTTCCCTTGGTGGGGTGCTTTGCTATTGCTCCATGCGTTCTGCGCCGCCACGCAGGACGTAGCCATTGACGCTTTGGCCATCCATGCGGTGCCCGAATCGCAGCGCGGCACCCTCAACGGCTGCATGCAGACGGGAATGCTCGTGGGGCGAAGTCTGTTTGGCGGGGGCGCCCTGCTCATTGTTTCCGTTTGGGGAAAACAATGGGTGATCATTGCACTGGTCACCGTCATATGGACAACCTCGCTGTGCCTGCTCGGCGCGAAAGAGTCGGTGGAAAACACGGGTTTCAAAAATCGTATCGCGGATTTCCGGTTGCATCTGTCCTCCGCCTTCCGGCGGCGCACGACATGGCTGGGGCTGGCCTTTGCATTGACGGCAGCGGCGGGTTTCGAGGCCACGGGACAACTTGCCGGTCCGTTCCTCGTGGATCGGGGCGTGCCTGAAAAAACTATCGGCGTTTTCTTTGGAGCTGTGGTCGTCGCCACGGTGCTGGGCGGTTTGATCGGCGGCAAGTTGTCCGACCGTTGGGGACGCATCCGCGCGGTGGCGGTCTTCCTCATCGGATTCGTTGCGATGATCGTCGGGCTGGCATGGACCGACCTGGCACTGGCTAATCCCAATCCAACGCTGTTGTTCAGCTGGCTGACCGGCATGTACTTTTTCATCGGCCTGTTTACGGCAGCGTCGTACGCACTGTTCATGGACCTGACGGACCCGCGTTTGGGCGGCACGCAATTCAGCGCATTTATGGCTGCGACCAATGGCTGCGAATCGGGTTCAGCCTGGGCTGCAGGCCGCGTTATGGCCACGACGAATTATGCCACTGCGTTCCTGGTCTTGAGCGCGGCGTCTTTGTTAAGTCTGCCGCTGTTGGTCTGGCTGGCAAAAGCGGGGGCGAAGAAAGCCGATCTGGAAACCGGTGCGCCCACGCTGTAGATCTGCAATCCAACGGCGCGGACTTGCTCCTGCTTATGCCTTAGGCTACAAGCAACGCATGCCAGAAAAAAAACGAGTTCCGGTTCGCATTCGCGAAACCACGCGCGGGGACATTCCCAGGTTGATGGAACTGAACCGGGCCGCCTACCCCGGGCTGGCCGGAGAAAACGTCGTATGGGGCGAATCGCACTTGCTCAGTCACCTGCGCCTCTTTCCGCGGGGGCAACTGGTGGCCGAGGTCAAAGGCCGGATCGTTGGCGCGGTGTCCTCCTTGATCGTGAACCTGGGGTCCGACGCGTTGCGCCATCACACCTGGGCTGGCATCACTGACAGCGGCTATTTCACGAGCCACGATCCCCAAGGTGACACGCTGTACGGCGCGGACGTTTATGTCCATCCGGCCACGCGCGGATTGGGCGTGGGGCACGCGCTGTATGAAGCGCGCCGGGCGTTGTGTCAGCGACTGAACCTGCGTCGCATTCTCGCCGGAGGGCGGCTGTGGAACTACGAAGACCGCGCCAAAACAATGTCGCCCCAGGAATATGCCCAGCGCGTCGTGGCCGGCGAGTTCCGCGACCTGGTTTTGAGCTTCCAGTTGCGGGAAGGCTTCCAACTGCGCGGCGTTATGCCGAATTACCTGCGCGATCCCAGAAGCCACAACCACGCCAGCCTCATCGAATGGCTGAACCCGGGTTATAAACCACACTCCACGGGCGCCCGGAAAGTCCGCGTGGCCTGCGTGCAGTACCAAATGCGCAAGGTCGGGGCGTTTGCCGATTTCGCGCGACAAGTGGCTTACTTCGTGGACGTGGCGGCGGATTATCAGGCGGACTTTGTCCTCCTGCCGGAACTGTTCAGCGTGCAACTGCTCTCGCGCCTCGATGCGGTGTCGCCGCAGGAAGGCATGAAGAAACTCGCCGCCTACACGCCACGGTTCAAGAGACTGATGAGCGACCTGGCGCGCAAGTATGGCCTCACCATTATCGCCGGCAGTCATCCGGTGCTCGTGGGAGAAAAACTCCTCAACATCGCGCATGTGTGCCTGCC
Organism: Terriglobia bacterium; assembly: GCA_016650235.1. Taxonomy (GTDB): domain Bacteria; phylum Acidobacteriota; class Terriglobia; order Bryobacterales; family Bryobacteraceae; genus VFZE01. The sequence goes on along the minus strand of JAENWC010000395.1, from coordinate 1,133 downwards.
GGATGGCAGCGTCGTCGAGCAACCCAAACTGCACATCACCCCGAACGAGCGGAAATGGTGGGGCATCAGCGGAGGCCAATCGCTCGGCGTGGTGGAAACGCCGAAGGCCAAGATCGGCGTCCTGATCTGCTACGATGTCGAGTTTCCCGAGGCCGTGCGGCATCTCGCGGACGCGGGGGCGGAGATTCTCTTTGTTCCGTTCTGCACGGACAACCGGCAGGGTTACTTGCGCGTGCGTTACTGCGCGCAAGCCCGCGCCATCGAGAACCAGATCTACGTTGCGCTCGCCGGCAATGTCGGCAATCTCCCCGACGTGACGAACATGGATGTGCAATATGGTCAGGCGGCGGTTTTCACACCGTCGGATTTTGCCTTCGCCCGGGACGGAATCGCCGCCGAAGCCGACTCGAATGAGGAAACTGTTTTGGTGTGTGATCTCGATCTGGACAGCCTGCACCAGTCACGCAGCGCCGGCACGGTCACGCCCCGGCTCGACCGCCGGCCCGACTTGTTTCAATTCGTATCCACTTTTCGCCCACCTGAGGCTGCGTTGAATCTGGAAAAGGAAGGTCCGCTGGGCGATCAGCCGGAACTACCCCGGGAATAGGCGCGACGGCCAGGATCGCGAGTTTCAAGCCCGAGGTGGCGGCGGTTCGATCAATGCGCGTCCACAATGCCGGCAATACCGCGCGTCGTCCGAATGGCCTTCCGCCGAACAATTCGGACAGCTCCGCGTGTTGGTGGATTGCCGCGACCACCACGAAAGTTCCGCCGTTACGATTCCTGTGGGCACCGCGATTATGCCGTAGCCGAGGATCATCACCACGCTCGCCAACATCTGCCCCAGTGGTGTCTTGGGAGAAATATCCCCGTAGCCTACCGTCGTTAATGTAACGATCGCCCAATAGATACTTATGGGAATACTGGTGAATCCGTTGGCCTCACCCTCGATCAAATAGATCAGCGCTCCGATGATCGTTACCAGGATTAGAATCGCCAGGACGAAGACCAGAATTTTTGGGAGGCTGGCTCGCAATGCGCGGCGAAGCACGTTGGCCTGATCCAGATAGAGCATCAACTTCAACACCCGGAACACGCGAATCACCCGCAACGAGCGGATGACTATGAGGTAT
>JAENWC010000394.1 GCA_016650235.1 Terriglobia bacterium | reverse complement strand
GATTCCGGTTCCAAACACAAATAAACAGGCATTCCTGCCGGACCTGCTGTGTAACAGGGTGACAGGGTGATTCGTCGTGTCTCCAGGCCGGTGCAGGTGATATCATCGGTTCCAATCATGACTCGACGACACCTTCTGGCAGGCCTGCCCGCTTTGGCTCCCGCATGGGCCCAGGGACGCAAGCCCAGGAATATTGTCTTGCTGATCGCCGACGATCTTGGTCTGCACACCGGCGCCTATGGAGACAAGACCGCCATCACTCCGCACCTGGACCGCATGGCGCGGGAGGGCGTGCGTTTCAACAATGCGTTTTGCACAACGGCCTCCTGCAGCGCGAGCCGCAGCGTCATCCTGAGCGGTCTCCAAAACCACACCAACGGTCATTATGGCCACGCCCACGCCGAGCACAATCTTCAGTATCAACCGAAGATACGGCCAGTCCCTCGCCTGTTAAAGGATGCCGGCTACCGAACCGGCGTGATCGGGAAGCTGCATGTGAATCCATTGAGCAGCTTTGGATGGGACCTCCATGAAGAGGGCGGGCAGCGCGAAGTCTACGGCATGGCGCAGAAGGCGAAGCGGTTCATCCAGGCATCGGAAGGCAAGCCGTTCTACCTGCATATGGGCTACGGCGACCCGCACCGCGCTGGAAACGGCTTTGCCAACAGGGACTATCCGAACGTGAAGCGGACCAGGTTTGATCCGTCCAAGGTGAGTGTTCCCTCCTACCTTCCCGCGAATGCGGCCACGCGCGGGGAAGTGGCCGAGTATTACGAGGCCTCCAATCGTTTGGATCAGGGCGTAGGGATGATGCTCGACGTGCTGAAGGAGACCGGGCAACTGGAGAATACGCTGGTGATGTTCATCAGCGATAACGGCATGCCGTTCCCCAACGCGAAGACCAACTGCTATGACGCAGGGATGCACCTGCCGATGATCGTGCGCAGCCCGGCGCAAACCAAGCGTGGCATGGTGAGTGAGGCGATGGTGAGCTGGGTGGACATTGCGCCCACATTTCTGGAATGGGCCGGCGCCAAAGGGCCTGCTTACCCGCTCCAGGGGCGGAGCCTGCTGCCGGTTCTCGAACAGGAAAATCCGCCGGGGTGGGACGAGGTGTATTTCTCCCACACTTTCCACGAGATCACGATGTACTATCCGACCCGAGGCATAAGGACGCGCCGCTACAAATATATGCGGAACCTGTTTCCGGAACTTGAGTTCCCTCATGCCAGCGATCTTTGGGCCTCGGCCACCTGGCAGAGCTTGCTCAAGGCCGGCGAATCAGCCAAGTTGGGAGGAAGGGCGGTGGGTCAGTACTTGCACCGGCAGGGGGAAGAACTCTACGACATCACCGCCGATCCGGATGAGCTGAACAATCTGGCCGGGTCCGCGCAGCACGCCGGCATGCTGGCCGAGCTAAGAAAGAAAGTGCACGCATGGCGCGGGGAGACCAAGGATCCCTGGATGATTCTCAGCCGGTATAAGGGAGAGTAGCCCGCAAAGGGAGGTTTGGTATTGCGTTATCTATTGCCGTTTCTGTTTGCCGCGATGGCCGCCGCGCAAGGCCAGGATCCGCCGTTCCGCTTGCCGGAGGGCGTGGAGAAGATATCGGATCTGGTCTACGCCGCCTACGGCGGCCGCCAGATGCATCTCGATCTCTACATCCCTAAGACCGGGCCCAAAACAGGGAACGGTCCCTTTCCAGTGGTGATCTACATACACGGGGGCGCTTGGAAGAACGGGAACAAGAACGCCTTCGCGCGTCAAGCGGCGCACATGGCAACCAAGGGCGTGGTGGGCGCATGCATCGAATACCGGTTGAGCGGTGAGGCCAAGTGGCCGGCCGCCATCTACGATTCCAAAGCCGCGGTGCGTTGGGTGCGTGCCAACGCGAGCAAGTACAACCTGGACCCTGAAAGAATCGGGGCGGCCGGAGGTTCGGCGGGCGGGCACCTGGTGGCGCTGCTGGGCACTACGCATCACAGGGCGGAAATGGAGGGGCCGGGCGGCAATCCTGGCAAATCCAGCCGGGTGATTGCGGTGGCTGCCTTTAACCCGGCCGTGGATCTGGTGAGCCTTGGCAAGAAACCTGGCACAAATGCGAACACTTCAGTGGCGAAGTTTTTGGGCAAGACGTACGCTCAGGACATGTCGTTGTGGGAGTTGGCGACGCCCATCACCCACGTTTCCAAACGTTCCGCGAGTTTTCTTTTTCTGCACGGCGCCTCCGATGCTACAGTTCCTTATCGGCAGTCGCTGGATATGCAGGCCAAACTCAAAGAGGCGGGGGTGAGGGCGGAGTTGTTTACGGCAGAGGGCGCGGGACATGGATTCTTCAATCGTCCACCATGGTTTGCACCCACTCAGCAAAGGATGGAGGAGTTCTTTTTGCGCGTCTTCTCCCGGCCTTGATGGTCTGCGTTGGCGGATCGGTCTGGTTGGAGACATTGTCCGGTTGGAAACACTTGATTCTTCTCATAATCCCCTGCTATCGTATGTAGACGGAAACGCCTTTTGTCCCACCGGGACGGTGAGCGGATTTCGTGACGTTAACGGACCTGATACCTGTCCCGGAGGACCATGTCAAATATGGTGAATAGCTTCCTTGTCGAAGTCGCCAAGTGCGCTCGACGCGTCCTGCCAGCCGCGACGCTGGCCTTGATTTTCGCTGCCGCGGCTGTGGCCCAAACGCACGGCGGAGGCGAGGCCAACCTCGTCTTGCCAGATCTGGATCAGGCAAAGTTCCTGGGCGGCTACGGCGGCCGCAGCCTCTTAATGATCGGGCTGGTGGTATCGGCACTGGGTCTTGGATTCGGATTGTCCATCAGCCGGCGCCTGAAGAATCTTCCCGTGCATTCCTCCATGCTCGAGATTTCGGAATTGATCTACGAGACGTGCAAGACATATCTGCTCACACAGGGCAAGTTTCTCCTCATCCTGGAAATTTTTATTGGCAGCATCATCGTTTTCTACTTCGGGGTGATGCAGCATTTTGATGCGATGAAGGTGGCCATCATTCTGTTGTTCAGTCTGATCGGGATCGCCGGCAGCTACTCGGTGGCATGGTTTGGCATCCGCGTGAATACCTACGCCAACTCCCGCACGTCATTTGCGAGCCTGAAAGGGATGCCGTTTCCCTGCTACGCCATACCGCTGCAGGCGGGCATGAGCATCGGCATGATGCTGATCAGCGTAGAGCTGATGCTGATGCTGTTCATCCTCTTGTTTATCCCCGGCGATTACGCCGGGCCATGCTTTATCGGCTTCGCCATCGGGGAATCACTCGGCGCGGCGGCGCTACGAGTGGCCGGCGGCATCTTCACCAAGATCGCCGACATTGGTTCGGATCTCATGAAGATCGTGTTCAAGATCAAGGAAGACGATCCGCGGAATCCGGGCGTGATCGCCGATTGCACGGGTGATAATGCGGGCGATTCGGTGGGTCCGTCGGCGGATGGATTCGAAACCTACGGGGTGACCGGAGTTGCTTTGATCAGTTTCATCCTGCTCGCGGTGAAAGAGCCTCTCGTGCAGGTGCAACTGCTGGTCTGGATCTTTATGATGCGCGTGATGATGGTGCTGGCCTCGGCCGGCTCCTACCTTGTAAACGACTGGATTGCGAAGGCCCGCTACTCGCAGGCCCGGAAGATGAACTACGAGGCGCCGTTGACCATGCTGGTGTGGTTGACCTCTTTGGTTTCCGCAGGGCTCACCTATGTGGTGTCCTCCATGATGATTCCGGAGTTAGGCGGAGATAGCAGTTTATGGTGGAAGCTCTCCACCGTCATCACTTGCGGGACGCTGGCAGGGGCCATTATTCCGGAGTTGGTAAAGGTGTTCACCTCCATCGGGTCCCGGCATGTGAAGGAGGTAGTGGCCTCATCGCGCGAGGGCGGAGCATCGCTGAACATCCTGTCGGGGCTGGTAGCGGGTAACTTTTCCGCATACTGGCTGGGGATGGCGATTCTCGTCCTGATGAGCGTGGCTTTTGGAGTGAGCACGTTGGGGCTTGCAAACCTGATGGTTGCGCCGGCTGTATTTGCGTTTGGATTAGTGGCGTTCGGGTTTCTCGGAATGGGACCGGTTACCATCGCCGTGGACTCTTACGGTCCGGTGACCGACAATGCGCAGTCTGTCTATGAACTGTCGTTGATCGAAGAGCTGCCGGGGATCCGTGAGGATTTGAAGAGGAACTTCGGCTTTGATCCGGACTTCGAGAATGCCAAGCGTCACCTGGAAGAAAACGATGGCGCCGGCAACACGTTCAAGGCCACGGCTAAGCCGGTGTTGATCGGCACGGCGGTGGTCGGCGCGACGACCATGATCTTCTCGACGATCGTAATGTTGACCAACGGTCTGACATCGGATTTGGAAAAACTTTCGATTCTGCACCCGCCGTTCCTGCTCGGATTAATCGCCGGCGGGTCGGTGATCTACTGGTTCACCGGAGCCTCGATACAAGCCGTCACCACCGGCGCCTACCGGGCCGTGGAGTTCATCAAAGCCAATATTAAGCTGGAAGGGGCGATTAAGGCATCCGTGGAGGACAGCAAGAGAGTGGTGGAGATCTGCACGCAGTATGCGCAGAAAGGCATGTTTAATATCTTTCTGACCGTGTTCTTCGCCACGCTCGGGTTCGCGTTTGTGGAGCCGTTCTTCTTTGTGGGCTATCTGATTTCGATTGCGCTGTTCGGCTTGTACCAGGCCATCTTCATGGCCAACGCGGGCGGAGCATGGGACAACGCCAAGAAGATTGTGGAGACAGATCTGAAGATGAAGGGGACCCCTCTACACGAGGCCACCGTGGTGGGCGATACAGTGGGAGATCCGTTCAAGGACACCTCGTCGGTG
>JAENWC010000393.1 GCA_016650235.1 Terriglobia bacterium | reverse complement strand
TCGGGGTTCAACGACTCCGGCGTATTCAATTGGGTCCACTTTCGTGAGCCTGCGAAGAAGCCACTCGGAAAGCCGGATGCGGGAAATCCGCACGTCCGGTTTGATGAGCGGGGATGGGAAACGGGCGACTGCCAGTAGGTCCCGCACCGCGCCCATCCTCGACTCTACCAGCCGACTTGCTGAATGTTGGGGAGAAATGCGGGCTAACACGCGCACATATGGGCGAGCACAACCCGGTGCGAGTCCGGATCTATCTTCACCGGATCGGCCGGCCAGACAATGCCGGGAACCAAGACCAATAGAAGCCAACGTCTCATTTCGTCAAGTCCTGGGCCGCGGCGGCAATGCGATCCCAGACCGCTAGCCATCCCGCCCGGTGTGCCAGGCAGACTATCGCTTCGGGGAAGTTCTCGTGAATCAGGATCACCTCCGTGCCGGCACCCTTTTCCAGAAACCGCACCTGGACGCGAGTCGGAGGCATGCCGGAGAATGCGTTCTCCCAGCTCCAGGTGTATACCAGATGCTCCGGCGCCGTTACTTCCAGGAACGATCCAAGAACGTACACGACTGGGCCTCCAGCAATCTTTCGCATGCCGAACTTGTAGCGGCCGCCTGCGCGCAGGTCGATCTCGCTGGACTCGATTGCGAATCCGACAGGACACCACCACCGCTTCAAAATTTCCGGGTCGGTCCAGGCCCGGAAGACTTTTTCGCGCGGCGCCATGAACTCGTGCCGCAATCGAATGGCGATTCCAGCCTGTGCGGGGGGTGTGCTCGCCGTCATGATTGTTCCTGTTCCAGATAGCGTGCCAATGCTTGAAACTGTGTTTCCCAAAAATCTTGCTGCTCTTTAATCCACTCGCTGGCCTCGCGCAATTCTTCGGCGCGAAAGCGGCAGCGGTGCACTCTTCCTTCAATGCGCCGCGTGATCAAGCCGGAGGATTCGAGCACGCGCAGATGTTTTGAAATCGCAGGCAGGGATACGGCAAACGGCTCCGCCAACATGGAGACGGAACATTCGCCCTGCGCCAGTCGAGCCAGTATCGCTCGTCGAATTGGGTCGGCCAGAGCTCCAAAGACAGCGTCAAGCCCCGCGGACAATGCCGCGCCAGGCTTGGCTCGGCGAACCTTCCGCAGCCCGGGCCGTTTCACGCTCGCGACCCGGCGGACTGTGGAGCCTCCACAATGTCGCCCACGAAGCTGCCGGCCACCGCCAGAACATCGCTCTTCTCCGGTTCGGCAACACCGAGGTCGTCCAACGTAGCCACGGCATGTTTCACGAAGACGTTCCAATCACTCTCGCTGATCCGCAATCCATCATGCGAGGTCTTCATGTCCAACCCCCGGTAGTCCACGGGCCCCCCGGTGGCAAACGAAAGGAAGTCGACCACCAACTGGCGGTGCTTCCTCATGCTGTCTGTACATTTCCCTTTCCAATACACGCCAATCTGTGGATCGGAAGTCAAGCGCGGCAGCAGGTCATCGACGAATGCGGCAATGGCGTCGTAGCCGCCGAGGCGGCGATAGAGGGAGGGTGTGGGATCGAGCATGTGAGTCTCCTATTAGTTAACCAGATGGTTAAACGTTAATACGGATCGAAGGGCTTGTCAAGCGGAAAATGCGCTGTACGCTCAGACGCTCCCACGCTGGGCTAAGCTGTAAGAATGTCGAAAATAGATGTTGTTGCGCACATCCACGCCAAACCAGGAAATGAAGCCGAGCTGAAGGAGATCCTCCAGGGATTTGTAGCTCCCACGCTGAAAGAGGACGGCTGCGTTCACTACGATCTGTTCCTCGATATAAGCGACCCCGGCAAGTTCACATTCATCGAAGCGTGGACCAGCACGGACGCCTTGGAGCAGCACGGCAAATCCAGCCATATCACGGCAGGGCGTGCCCGCATGGGACCACTTCTGCGCGAGCCGGCCTGGGTGCAAGTGCTGCGGCCTGTACCGGCGTAGAGTTCGACGGGTATGATACCTTGGTCAAACCTATGTGGAAACATGCACTCCTGCTTTTGTCGTTGGCTCCGGCGTGGGCCCAGTTGCCCACCGACGCGGCCAGCATTCAGGCCGGGAAGAAGGCCTATGAGTGGCATTGCGCGTTCTGTCACGGCGCGGGTTCAGATGGTTTTGCGGCCAATCTGGTGAGCCCGCGGCTGATCTACGCGCCCACCGACTCATCGCTGGTGAACATCATCCGCACTGGGATTTCCGGTACTGGTATGCCGCCCGCGCTCGGGATGAGCGAGACGGAGATCAAACAGGTGGCCGCGTATGTACGCTCGCTCGGCCGCACCGCGCCGCAGAAGGTGGCCGGGGACGCGACTCGAGGCGAGGCGCTCTACAACGGCAAAGGCGGTTGCACCGGTTGCCACATGATCGGCGGCTCTGGCGGCCGCATGGGTCCGGACTTGAGCGATATCGGCATACGGCGTGCGCCGGCAAGCCTGCGGACCTCGATTGTGAACGCCGACAGCGTTGTAGTGCCCGGCTGGGCTCAGGTGAATGCGGAGCTTTCCGGCGGAGGCAAGCTATCGGGGGTTCGCTTGAATGAAGATACATTCTCGATACAGATTCGCGACGACGGCGGCAAGATCCATTCTCTGGCCAAGAGCGGCATCACGAAGCTGGAAAAGAACGCCGCAAAATCGACCATGCCATCGTACGAAGGCAAGCTCAGCGGCGCCGAGATCGATGACATTGTGGCGTACCTGTTCTCCCTGCGAGGTGGTCTATGAAAATTGTGAAGTCATTATCGTTGCTGCTGGCCGCTGGTAGTCTCGTTTGCGGCCAGAATGCCGGGAACTGGTTGACCTATTCCGGCAACGATGCCGGGCACCGCTATTCCACTTTGAATCAGATCACAAAGGCGAATGCGGCCAGGTTGCGGCCGCTCTGGGTCTATCAAATCGACAAAACCGACAAGTTTGAGGCCTCGCCCATTGTGCGCGATGGGATCATGTACATCTCGGAGCCGCCGAGCGATGTGACGGCGCTGGAGACCGGTTCCGGCCGCGTGCTCTGGAAGTACAAACGGGTATTGCCGGATGACATGCCGGTCTGCTGCGGCAAAGTGAATCGCGGCGTGGCGATTCACGGGGACAGCATCTTTCTGGGGACGCTGGATGCGCACCTGGTAGCCCTGGACGCCTCCACGGGCAGCGTTCTGTGGGATGTGGCGGTGGCCGATTACAAGGCCGGTTACACAAGCACGGTTGCGCCTCTGATCGTTAAGGACAAGGTGATCATCGGGAGCGCCGGTGGTGAGTTCGGCGTGCGCGGCTATCTGGCCGCCTACGATGCCAAGACCGGCAAGCAAGCCTGGCGCTTCTGGACCATCCCGGCGGCGGGCGAGAAAGGGACCGAAACCTGGAAGGGCGATTCTTACAAATTCGGTTCGGGAACAACGTGGGTCACCGGCAGCTATGATGCTGCGCTGAACACCATCTATTGGGGTACCGGAAATCCGGGTCCGGATTGGAACGGCGTCAAGCGCGAAGGGGACAACCTGTATTCGAACAGTCTCATCGCGCTGGACGCCGATACCGGAAAGATGAAATGGTATTTCCAGTTCACCCCGCACGACGTGCTGGATCTGGATTCCACGCAAGTGCCCGTGCTGGCCGATATCCAATGGAAAGGCGCGCCGCGCAAGGTGGTGCTGTTTGCCAATCGCAACGCCTTCTACTACGTGCTGGACCGGCAGACGGGCGAGTATCTGCTGGGGAAGTCCTACGTGCGGCAGACCTGGGCCCAGCCGGAGCTGGATGCCAAGGGGCGTGCGACTTGGCTGCCCAACACGCATCCGACCGCGCAAGGTACAACCGTGTATCCCAATTCGCCGGGAGCCACCAACTTTCAAGCGCCTTCCTACAGCCCGCAAACAAAGCTCCATTACGTGATGACGCGCGATGAGGGCGGCGTTTTTTATTCCGGCGATGACTCCTACAAACAAGGCAGTTGGTATCTGGCGGGAAGGTTTGTGTCCAAGCCGGGTGAGGAGGCGCGCGGGGCCATCAAGGCGATGGACCCGCGGACCGGAACGGCAAAGTGGGAGTTCCCCATGTTTGCGCCGTCCTGGGCGGGAGTGTTGTCCACCGCGGGCGGCGTGGTGTTTTCGGCCACCTGGGAAGGCGATATGATTGTGCTCGACGATGCCACCGGGAAGCTGTTGTGGCGGTTCCCGATGGGGGGCAATGTATTTGCCAATCCCGTCACGTTCCTGTCTGGCGGCAAGCAGGTAGTGGCGATTGCCGCCGGCCATGCGTTGTTTACGTTTGCCCTGGAGTAGAGGCTGCCAATGAGAATTCTTATCTCTGTTGTTGCCGCGTTCCTTGTGGGTTGTGCCGGGCCGAAGCCGCCCGAGCCTGAGAAGCCCGCCGCTGCCCCGGCGTTGAAAGTGGAGATGGCGGACGCCGGCCTCAATAAGATTGTCCCCGCCGGTGCGGTGTATGAGAAGCTCGGCGGAGGTTTCGACTTTACGGAAGGCCCAGTTTGGGCGAAGGCGGGCGGTTATCTGCTGTTCAGCGATATTCCCCGAAACACGATCTACAAGTGGGCGCCCGGCGCGGCTGCTACGGAGTTCCGGAAACCGAGCGGCTATGACGGCAACGATGCCCCGGCGGGAGCTTTCATCGGATCGAACGGATTGACGTTCGATAAGGAAGGACGCCTCATCATTTGCCAGCACGGCAACGGCCGCGTAGTGCGTGTGGAGGCGGATGGCAAGTTGACCGTGCTTGCCGAAAAGTTCGAGGGTAAGCGCCTGAACTCGCCCAACGACGCCGTGTACAAGTCCGACGGATCACTCTATTTCACCGATCCACCGTACGGTTTTCCGAAACTGGATGAGGACCCGAAAAAAGAATTGAAGTTCAACGGCGTGTACCGTCTGGCGGGGGGCAAGCTCACACTGCTGTACAAGGAACTGTTACGGCCCAACGGCATCGCCTTCTCGCCCGATGAGAAATCCATCTACATTGGCAACTCAGACGAGAAGCGCAAGATCTGGATGAAGTTCGATGTGACCGCGGACGGCGGCATCGCCAACGGGAAGATTTTCCACGACGCGACCGGGGATACCTGCGATGGGTTGCCGGATGGCTTGAAGGTGGACAAGGAAGGCAACGTGTACGCGACGGGTCCAGGCGGCATACACGTCTTCAACGCCGATGGAAAGCTGCTGGGCAGGCTAGTGTTCCCGGAGACACCGGCCAACCTGCACTGGGGGGATGCGGACGGCAAGACACTCTACGTGACGGCGCGCACCGGGCTGTACAAGACGCGGCTGGAAATCGAAGGCATCCGGCCATAGCCTTTGCCGGATGAATGGTAGGGGCGGCAGGACTCGAACCTGCGACCCTCTGCTTAGAAGGCAGATGCTCTATCCGGGCTGAGCTACGCCCCCATTCTTTTGTATCAATGACTTACGGTTTTCTCCTTGGTGTTGGACTGGCCGAGTGCAGCGGCCTGCGCCCGGATGTGGGAATACCGTCGAAGCATTGCCGTGCTCATGTGTCCCATGATATCAAGCATTGTGCTCTCCGGTTCCCCTGCCTCTGCCAGTTTCGTGCAAAAAGAATGCCGCGGCGTCGAGCACCCCGCCCTCCATGCATGCACCCGCCGCCGAAGTGAACCCGGACCCCATCTGCCACAGCACCGCCCTTGACTGCCGCCGCCTTGAACACGTCGCCGGGTAAGAGGAAAGGCATGGCTCAATGATAGGCTGAATCATTCTCACCGGGAAATGGTTTTTGTCCGGCTTGCCGTTCGTGAACGGTGACCTCAAGGGCCGGCCCCGTTTTTTCTGGCCGTCCACCTTTGCCGTTATCTTTGACAAACTCTGATAACTTTTTCGGTGTATACTTGCCTTTTCCAAGGGAGGTAGAAATGAAGTCTGGCAAGCCGGCAGCAGCCCTGATTATTTTAATCGTTGTTCTCCTTGCGTTGGGTGTGTGGATCATCGACCCGCCCAATCTTTTTAGAGCACGGGGAACGGCGAAGACCCCGGTGGAGCTAGCAAAGCCGCCGGAGCCCGTCAAGGAAGAGAAGCGGCGTCGTCCAGGCGCTCCGGTTAGTACGCCCCTGGATCTGGCCGCCGAGACCACTATCCAGTCTCCCGCGGAGGCACCGTCCATCGCTAAACCAGTTCCATTCCCAACTTTGGAGGGAATACCAATTGGAGCCGCGAAATCCAAGATTAAGAGCGATTATGGCTCCCCGAAACTTTCGACCGTTACACTGAAAGACGGACGAGTTTACGAGACCTATGTTTACAGGAGAGCCAGTGCCGGCTCACAAGTGATCATCGAGTTTCGTGATGGGACAATCATAAGCAAGCAACAGGCTGAGTATGGAGCGGTGGTTGCCGGTATCGCCGGCCACGTTGTAACGCAGTAACCGAAACTACCGCCAGAATCTCCTCCAGCCCCGCTAGCAATGCCCGCCCAGGGGAAGGAGAGACGCGGGGATACGCAAGCTCCCAGGCCCACTGCCCGCATGGGTCAGGAATCGGGCAAATCCTCCTATGCGAGCGTCGAATCGAAAAGGCCGTTTGCGTGGTTGCGAAGGATCATGCAAAACTTCCACCCCGCCGCGGTTGCGAGCATCCAGAAAAAGGTAATCGAGATTGGCCAGGGTAGGCTTGACGCTCGCGTCCCCTGCATCCGGCTTTTCCTCGCGCGCCGTAGCGTTGGCCGCGCCACTCCAAAGCGGATTCGTCACCGGCAACTTCTCGCGCTTGAGATCGGCGAGTGCCGGTGGCGGCGCTGACTCTTTCGCCCTTCGTTTCGCGCTCATCGTTCCCGTTTTGCACGATTCCCCTTGTTCTCCCGAAAGAGAGCCGCCAGCGAGGAAGGGGTTCCCCCTTTTCGCCTCGCGAAGGGCGTGGAGCTCGGTACCCCCGCTACTCGATGGTCAGCTTAACGGGCTGCTCCAGCAGTTTCGGCGACGCCCCGGTTGTGAGGACCATCAGGTTGAAGCGGCCCGGTTTGGCGCTGGCTGGGGCTTTGAACTTAATGGTGGTGGCGGTTTGGTCTACAACCTCAACCTTTAGATCTATTTTTCCGTCTGTGAGATAAACCTCCGAGACGCTGGCCTTGGTCAGATTCTCCCCCTCGGCGGTAAACTCCATGCCCGCCTTTCCGGTATCGGGGGTAACGGTTGCGAATCGCGGCATCGCCTGCGCGAACAGGGTCAAACCCGCGAGGCCGAGGGCAAAGATCGCCCACCTCACTCGAATCTTGTTATTACTCATCCGGGCCACCCTCCTTGGGATCAGAGTCGAAGCAATACTTGCCCCTGGTTGGAATCCTAGTCTTGCTGGGGGAGAAAGGCAAGCGAAAAGTGCGCCGTGGGCCGTGGGGAGGTTTGGCGCCTTTTGCCCTGCCTGCGCCTGGCGCCGCCTGGAAGCCGCTTGCCACGGGGCGCCCGTAGCAGTTACAGTCACACCTATGAAGCAGATTGCCATTTTGTTGTTGATACCAGCCATCGTTCCAGCGGCGAGCTTGGAACTGGTTGCCGGGGGAGGATCGATGGCGGCGGGAGCTCCGGCGCTTCAGGTCCGGTTTGTCGAGCCGTTTGCGGTGGCCTTTGACCGCGCCGGTAACTACTATGTCTGTGAGTTCAAGGGACAGCGTGTAGTGCTTGTGGACAAGGCTGGCCACACGAAAATTGCGGCCGGCACTGGTGAGATGAGCTATTCCGGAGATGGAGGCCCGGCCAATCAGGCGGCTTTGCACGACCCTCATGGGATTGTCATCTCCCGGCAGCAGCAGATGTACATCGCCGATACACACAACAACCGCGTTCGAAAAGTGGATTTGAAAAGCGGGAGGATTGAAACGATCGCAGGCAATGGTACGGCTGGTTTTTCAGGTGATGGCGGCCCGGCGCTGGAGGCAACCTTTCACGGGATTTTCGGCCTGGATATCAACTCAGCCGGCGACCGTCTTTATCTGGCGGACCTATCCAACCGGCGCATAAGGATGGTGGATCTGAAGAAGGGAACGGTGACCACCGTGGCGGGCAATGGCGACAAAGCGGTTCCGGTGGAGGGCGCATTGGCCGCCCAGAGCCCGCTGGTGGATCCTCGCGCCGTGGCGGTGGGCAAAAACGGTGAGGTCTACATCCTGGAGCGTGGAGGCAATGCGCTGCGCATGGTGGATGGAGCGGGCCGTATTCATACGCTGATCGCGCCGGGGCAGTTGAGCCTGGATTTGAAGGGTCCGAAACATCTGACCGTGGATGACCAGGGGGACGTGATCATCGCGGACGCTGAGAATCACCTGGTCAGGAAATATTCTCCACGCACCAAGACGACGGTGACCGTCGCCGGCAGCGGGGCACAGGGCAGCCAGATTGCCGCTGGAGATCCTTTGCAATCGCAATTGAGCCGGCCGCATGGGGTGACGGTTCATCCGTCCGGGGATTTGTACATTTCCGACAGCTACAACCATCGCATCCTGCGGCTGCGGCGGTAGGAACAAGGGGCACTTACTTGTTGGGCTGCTGTTCGCGGCTGGCCACTACCTTGTCCACCATGCCGTAGGCGAGGGCTTGCTCTGGTTCCATGATA